>WQRT01000190.1 GCA_009786625.1 Treponema sp. | reverse complement strand
TAAAAGCGTAAAAATATTTTTTCTTACTCGCCCGCGTGTTTGATTCCCAGAATCTCAAGTTCTTTTTCGTTAAGACCCACGCCGCGCAGCATCAGCCTGTTACCCTTTAAACTTTCAATCGAATTGATACCCATGCCGCCCATCATTTCTTTTATCTCGTGCTGCCACGCGGTTAAAAGATTGACAAGACGTTTGTAACCAATGGCGGGGTTCAGTCTCTTTGTAAGTTCGGGAATTTGCGTCGCGATGCCCCAGTTGCATTTTCCGCCGTGGCAGCTTCTGCACAAGTGGCAGCCAAGCGCGAGGAGCGGCACAGTTCCAAGGTAAACGCAGTCCGCGCCGAGCGCGACCGCTTTAACAATGTCCGCGCTTGAGTGAATACTGCCGCCGACAACAAGCGATACATTGTCGCGTATGCCTTCGTCGCGAAGGCGTTTATCAACGCTCGCGAGCGCGAGTTCAATCGGGATGCCGACATTGTCCCTGATGCGCGTAGGCGCCGCTCCCGTGCCGCCGCGAAAACCGTCTATGGAGATGATGTCCGCTCCGCTCCGCGCGATGCCGCTCGCGATTGCCGCGACATTGTGAACAGCGGCGATTTTTACAATCACGGGTTTTTTATATTCAACAGCTTCTTTTAACGAAAAAACAAGCTGACGCAGATCTTCTATCGAATAAATATCATGATGAGGAGCAGGCGAAATCGCGTCTGTGCCTTCCGGGATCATTCTTGTACGTGAAATGTCGCCGACAATTTTCGCTCCCGGCAGATGCCCGCCGATACCCGGCTTCGCGCCCTGCCCCATTTTAATTTCGATTGCTGCGCCCGCGTTTAAATATTGAGGGTGAACGCCGAAACGCCCTGAGGCTACCTGTACAATCGTGTTTTTCCCGTAACGGTAAAAATCCTCGTGAAGCCCGCCTTCGCCTGTGTTGTAAAGAATGCCGAGTTCTTCCGCGGCGCGCGCAAGGCTTTCATGCGCGTTGTAGCTGATCGATCCGTAGCTCATCGCGGAGAACATCATCGGCATGGAAAGCGAAATCTGCGGCGCAAGATTATTAATAAGGCGGCCGTTCGCGTCGCGTTCAATTTTCTGAGGCTTTGCGCCTAACGATACTTTTGTTTCCATCGGCTCACGCAGCGGATCGATGGAAGGGTTAGTTACCTGCGAGGCGTTAAGCAGAATTTTATTAAAGTAAATGGGAAAATCTTCAGGGTTGCCCATGCTCGAAAGGAGAACGCCTCCCGAATCTGCCTGACGATAAACTTCATTTATAGTCTTGCCGCTCCAGTTTACATTTTTTTTATAGGTATTGCCGCTTTCTGTAATTTTAAGCGCGCGTGTCGGACACAGCGAAACACAGCGGTGGCAATTAACGCACTTCTCCTCATTGCTGACCATCTTGTTCTCGTTCTCAAGGTAGTCATGCGCTTCATTCGCGCACTGCCTCTCGCATGCGCGGCAGACAATGCACCTGTCGTAATTACGCGTAACCTCATACTCCGGATATATATATTTTACTGGCATTAATAACTCCTGTTAAATAAATAAAAGATCATCATCTGTCATCTAGTCCCTAACTGCTAATTTAACAATTACAGGCTGCCCGCCTTTAGGCGCCCACACTTTATCAAGGTTAGGTTCAATTATCCTGATGGCGGCTTCTTCGCTTGCCATATAAACCGTGTCATCTTTTTCGCCTATTACCATGCTGCGGAGTTTCAACCTGTCGTTTAACGCCATAAGACCGCGCTCGCCGAAGCCGTTGTCAAAACCGACAAGTATGGAAAAAGGTCCTGTAATAAGCTGATCTGCGAACATTACGCGCAAATATTCATGCGTTTTCCTGTCTTCTTCGGACATTCTCCCGATTGTCTGCCAGAACGGAGCCGCGATAACAGAAGCGATTTCGTTTAACGTAAGACCGACTTTTCTGTGAAGGTAATCAAAAATGTATGTGATAACCTCTGTATCGGTTTGAAGCGTACATTTATAGCCGTACATTTCTATGGCGCGGCGGTTCGCGTCGTAGGATGATATTTCTCCGTTATGCACAACTGAATAATCGAGAAGCCCGAACGGATGCGCTCCGCCCCACCAGCCGGGAGTATTTGTCGGATAACGTCCGTGCGCGGTGAAACACCAGCCCTCATATTCTTCCAGCTTATAAAAACGCCCGACATCTTCGGGGAAACCAACTGCTTTGAAGCAGCCCATATTTTTGCCGCTGGAAAAAATATACGCGCCGCTTATCCTTGTGTTAACGCTGAAAACGCACTTGGCGGTGAACTCGCGCTCGTCAAGCTGGCTGTCCGCGAGTTTTGTCGGAAGCGGCGTAACGAAATAGCGCCAGATCAAAGGCTCATCCGTTATTTCTTTCACTTTACGAACCGGTATCTTGGAAAGATTTATTATATCAAAATGTTCTTCAAGAAATTCTTCACATTCTCTCTTGGCTGATACCGAATCGTAAAAAATGTGCATGGCATAAAAATCTTTGTACTCGGGATAAATTCCATATGCAGCGAACCCGCCGCCCAAACCATTCGAGCGATCGTGCATCACAGAAATGGAATTGATAATCGCCTCTCCGCTAATGCGCCTTCCTGATTTATTAATAATTCCGGAAATCGCGCAGCCGGACGGGATTCTTACCTGTCCTTCACGCTGCATACTTGCTCCTGCTCCATATATTCTCCCTTATAAGTAATATAGAAAATATTATTAATGTCAACAAATAAAAAAATATCCGGAGTAAGCGCGTGGAAATATGTAAATATTCTGTTTTTGGTCGTAAAATCACGGTATGAAGACGTTAAACCGCTTTTCTTGCCGGAAATAAACATTTCCATCGCTTCATAAAAAAAACCCCTCAAAGCCCAGTTGTTACCGAGATAACCTGAATGTTTCAATTCCCCAAAACTCCATTCAAAGTTGCACGTTATCTGTTTTCCATGTTTGTCGCACAGATAAATCCGAACCACTTCCGGCAGTTCATAACAGAGATCTGTCAGATAAATATCAATATCATCATTCTCGTAAAAAGACGGATTCTCGATCAAAAAATAACCAACTTTTGAATCCAGATAACTTTCCAGCAGATCGTTATTCATAATTCTTTTATACTGTTTTTTATATGTGTTATTCGCCGCGGCGGAAAAAACATCGTGGTTAACGACTGCATTCACCATTGACGCCTGCGGATAAGAAATGAGATACCCCTGATACAGCCTTCCGTTCGAAAACATGCAAATCTCAAGCTGCCTCTGCGTCTCTATTCCTTCGTATAAAACTTCTATCCCGACGGATTCCGCGAATCCCGCCAGAGATCTTAAATGTTCGCGGTAATGATATGATGTTTCGCTGTTGTGAATGTAATCAATATTTATTTTGATGATGTCAGGCTTGAGGAGAGCGAGCCTGTCAATATTGCTTGCGCTCTTTCCGTAATCATCAAGCGCGATGCGGCATCCGGCGTTTCTGTAGTATGATAAAATATTAAGATGAGCCGCCGCCTGTTGAGAATCGTCGGCGGTAAATTCTTCTTCTGTAAACTCGATTACAATTTTTCCCGGATCGATGCCAAGCTCTCTTGCCCATTGAATTGTGGGAAGTTCGTGCGGCCTGTCGATGTAATTTTCAAGCCACGCAAGCCTAATATTAATAAATAAATATTCAATGCGATTTTCCCGCACATATCTTTCCATCGCTTTTCTTCTGATTATACGATCAACTCTTAACGCTTCGTCATTAGTTGTCCGCGCATCCATAAAAAAAGCGCCAAGAGACTTTACGGTTCCGTCCTCATCAATGTAACGTCCTAATACTTCATAGGAGTAAATTTGATTNGAGGCGGCGCAAAGTATCGGCTGAAAATAAGCGGTAACATTGCTGTCTGAAAATTCCATCTTCGTCTCCAAAACCAAAAAAGGCGTTTACCGCATAACAGGGAAATCCGCAGGTTAAAAACACGCAGATAATCTGACCAAAAAAACGAGGTCATGTTCCATGCTATTTGATAAACGCCTTTGTTCTTTTTCATTAGTATACGAAATAAAAAAAATAGTCAAGCGGTTATTACCGCACTGATTGTTACCAAAGCCTTATTTTGATATAATGGACTTGCAAGATAACTCTAATAAAAAAATCAGGAGACAACGATGATTATTGCGTTAAAACCCGGTGTCAGCAGGGAAGATATAATTAAACTGACTTCCGACCTTGAAAATCTAGGCGTAAAAGTCGACTCATCTCAGGGCGCCTCTCAAATCGTTCTTGGACTTGTCGGCGATACCACTGTGATTAACGATGAAGCGCTAAGGGCAAATCATCTGGTGGAAAGAGTTATCCGCGTGCAGGAACCCTACAAACGCGCAAACCGCGCGTTTCACCCGATGGATACAGTGCTGGAATTTAAAAGCGGAGATAAAACCGCGAAGGTCGGCGGCGGCTCATTTGCGGTAATCGCAGGGCCGTGTTCGGTGGAAAGCCGGGAACAGCTTGTCTCTGTCGCCGAGGCTGTTAAAAAATCCGGCGCGGCGTTTCTACGCGGCGGCGCTTTTAAGCCGAGAACAAGCCCCTACAGTTTTCAAGGCATGGGCTGCGAGGGCATCGATCTTCTTGTCGAAGCGAAAAAAGCGACAGGCCTGCCGATTGTCACAGAGTTGATGGAAATAAGCCAGCTTGAATTATTTGAAGATGTCGACATGATCCAGGTAGGCGCGCGGAATATGCAGAATTTCAATTTGTTAAAAGAACTCGGGCGCAGTAAAAAACCAATCCTGTTAAAACGCGGAATGGCTTCCACAATGACAGAATTATTAATGGCAGCCGAATATGTCATGGCGGGCGGAAACAGCCGGATTGTGTTATGCGAACGCGGCATCCGCGGCTTTGACAACTTTACGCGTAACATTCTTGATCTCGCGATTGTTCCCGCGCTTAAGAAAAAAACACATCTTCCCGTCATTGTCGATCCAAGCCACGCTACAGGCCTTTCATGGATGGTTCCCGCCATGTCAAAAGCCGCCATCGCCTCGGGAGCCGACGGCATCATCGTCGAAGTTCACAATGACCCCGAACACGCACTCTGCGACGGCGAGCAGTCGTTAACGCCTGAAAAGTTTGAAAACCTGATGGGTGTTCTCCGAAAATACGCGGAGATAGAAGGGAAAACGATATAACAAGTTTTATGAGAAATATTGAAGACTGCACTATCGGCATTACCGGGCTTGGTTTGATGGGCGGCGCTATTGCAAAAGCGCTCAGGACGCAATGCGGCGTTACGCAGGAGCGGCTTCTTGCCTGCGATAAAGACAGCGAAACACTGAACGCGGCTTTTAAGACAGAGCTAATCGGCAGAGGTTATGACACCGGCGGCGCAGGGGAGATGCTTGCGTTATGTGACATTGTGTTTCTGTGCCTGAACCCTTCGTCGATACTTCGTTTTCTTGATCAATGGAAGGATTCATTTAAAAACGGCTGCCTTATTACCGATATCGCCGGAACCAAGGAGAGCATCGCGGCGGCGGC
>WQRT01000189.1 GCA_009786625.1 Treponema sp. | reverse complement strand
AGGGGTCTGCCGCGCTATTTTTTTATCTAGGCGTTTATGCTATTGTAATTTATGGGGTTTTTTCATGCAGATTGATGACAAATTAATAACATATCTTGAGGATTTGTCCTGCCTGACACTTTCGGACGGCGAAAAAACGCGCCTTTCCGGGGACCTCCAAAAAATCCTTGATTACATGGCGCGTCTCGGTGAGCTTGACACCGCGGGTGTGGATGAGCGCAGTCATCCCTTTGATGTAGTAAACGCTTTCAGGGATGATGAAGTGCGCCCGTCGTTTAATAGGGAATTGATCTTAAAAAACGCGCCTGTGAAAAATGACGAAATGATACTCGCGCCCAAGACTGTGGATTAGTGTGAAATATATTGTGACTGATTTGAAATGAGGAATTTGTAATGACGGCTTTGGAATTGGCGGCGGCGGTAAAATTAAAAAAACTCAGTG
This sequence comes from Treponema sp., assembly GCA_009786625.1. Taxonomy (GTDB): domain Bacteria; phylum Spirochaetota; class Spirochaetia; order Treponematales; family Breznakiellaceae; genus WQXQ01. The sequence continues at coordinate 5,093 of WQRT01000189.1, read as the reverse complement.
TGTCCGAAGCAGTGTCTAATTATATTGAATCTATAGAGAAAAACGATAAAAAAATAAACGCGTTTACGGCTGTGTCAAAAGAGAAGGCGCTTTCTTGCGCTAAAAAAATTCAAACGCGGCTTGACGCGGGCGAGGATATTTCTCCTCTGGCAGGGGTTCCTATCGCAATAAAAGATAATATCTCCACAGAGGGAATTGAAACCGCCTGCGCTTCAAAGATGCTCGGCGGCTACGTTCCCGTTTTTAACGCTGTTGTTATTGAAAAACTTGAACAGGCGGGAATGATCGTCATTGGCAAGACAAACATGGACGAGTTCGCCATGGGCGGATCAAGCGAAACAGGCGCGGGCGGCGCGGTCTGTAATCCGTGGGATTTAACGCGGGTCGCGGGCGGCTCATCAGGCGGAAGCGCGGCCGCAATCGCGGCAGGTATCGCGCCCATCGCGCTCGGCTCCGACACCGGCGGCAGCATCAGGCAGCCTTGTTCTTTCTGCGGCGTCACCGGCATTAAACCGACATACGGCGCGGTGTCGCGTTACGGGCTTATCGCCTACGCTTCATCACTCGATCAGATTGGAACGATTGGACAGGACATCGAAGACTGCGCCGCCATGCTGGAAATTATTTCCGGATCAGACAGCGTGTCCGGCAGAGACAGCACATGCATAATAAAATCGCCGTTTAGTTTTGATTTAGATAAAAATAATATTAAAAATTTAAATGGCATAAAGATTGGTTTACCGAAAAATTATTTTGAAAGCGGAATTGACAGCGAAGTAAAGACGGCGGTGCTCGCCGCGGCGAAAGAGCTTGAGGCGGCCGGCGCAAGCATCGAAGAATTTGAAATGCCATTAATGGATTATCTGATCCCCGCCTATTATATCATCGCCTGCGCCGAAGCGTCATCAAACCTTTCTCGTTATGACGGACTTAAGTACGGTTACAGAAGCGCGAACGGAAAAACACTGTCCGATGTTTACCGTCTTTCGCGGAGCGAAGGTTTCGGTCTTGAAGTAAAACGCCGAATCATGCTCGGCTCGTTTGTGTTGTCCTCCGGCTACTATGACGCATATTACAAGAAGGCTCTTCAAACACGCGCATTGATCAAGGACGCTTACAACAAATTATTTTCGCGTTACGATATGATACTTTCACCTGTCGCGCCGACCACCGCGTACAAACAGGGTGAAAATGTTGACGACCCAATCAAAATGTACATGGGAGACATCTACACCGTGTCGATAAATCTCGCGGGTCTCCCCGCCGCCGCGCTTCCTTGCGGATTCGATAAACAAAATCTGCCGATAGGCTTCCAGCTAATCGGCGACGCCTTCTCTGAAAAAAAGCTTATCGACGCGGCGCGTGTTTTCCAATCCCGCACAACGCATCACCTGAATAAACCCGGGGGATTCCAATGAAATGGGAAACAGTTATCGGACTTGAGGTACATGCCGAGCTTTCTACCAAATCTAAAATTTTCTGCGGATGCACAACTTCTTACGGTGGAGATCCCAACACTCATGTCTGCCCTGTCTGCGCAGGGATGCCCGGAGTGCTGCCTGTTCTTAACCGCGAAGTTGTAGAGTACGCCATCCGCCTTGGGCTTGCGTTGAACTGCGAAATCACAAGACGCTGCAAGTTTGACCGCAAGAATTATTTTTATCCCGATCTGCCGAAAGCGTATCAGGTTTCTCAGTTGTATTCACCGATATGCTGCGACGGTTATCTTGAGATTGATGTTAGCGGAAACAAAAAAAAAATCAGAATTCGCGAGATACACATGGAAGAAGACGCGGGCAAACTCAATCACAGCTCGCAGGGCTCTCTCATGGATTTTAACCGGTGCGGTGTTCCGCTTCTTGAAATTGTTACGCAGCCTGACTTCGCAAGCGCGGCAGAAGTAAACGCCTATCTTGAAAAATTGCGCGAGACGCTTTTATACCTTGACATCTGCGATTGTAAAATGCAGGAAGGTTCCATGCGCGCCGACATCAATCTTTCTCTTCGCATCCCCGGCGGCGAGTATGGAGTGCGCACTGAAACTAAAAACATGAACTCGTTCAAAGCGATAGGCCGCGCGATTGAATACGAGATTGACAGGCAGGCTGATATACTCGATGACGGCGGGAAGATCGTTCAGGAGACGCGCCGCTGGGACGATGAAAAGGGAACGTCATCGGGAATGCGCTCAAAGGAAAACGCGCAGGATTACCGCTACTTTCCCGAGCCCGATCTTTTACCGATCAACATTGATGATGAATGGATCGCGCGAATAAAAGAAAATCTCCCCGAGCTTGCTTCCCAAAAGCGCGAAAGGTACATGCGCGATTATAACATTTCCGCGGATGAAGCCGGTGTTCTTACCTGTCATAAAAATATTTCCGGTTTGTTTGAAACTCTCGCGCGAAAAAGCGAAGCAGCCTCGTCTGCGAACGCAGCCGTGTCAGCTAACGCAGCCTCGTCTGCTAACGCAGCCTTATCTGCGAATGCAGCCGTGTCAGCTAACGCCACTGTGTCTGCTAACGCTGCTGTGGAGGCAGCTCATTTGATCAGCGGCGAAATTATGCGGCTTATGAATAACGCAAACATTCTGCCTGAAGATTTAAACATTGACGCTGACAAACTTGTAACTTTAATCGGTTTTGTAATAAGCGGGAAAATAAACCGCGCTTCATTCAAGGAAACAGTGGAAGCTGTCTTTACAAATAATGTTGATCCGAAAAGTTACATCGTGGAAAAAGGTTTGATGATGGTAAGCGATGACAAGGCTGTTACACAAGCCGCAGAAAAAGTAATGGCGGCAAATCAAAGCACAGTCGCGGAGTACCGCGCGGGCAAGAAAAAAGTTTTCGGTTTTTTAATGGGCATGGTTATGAAAGAATTGGGCAAAGGTGGAAATCCTGAATTAGTAAAAAAAGTTTTACAAGATATGCTGAACGGAGAAAAATAATGAATAAATACAGAACACACACATGCGGCGCGTTAAGGGAAGAGCAAATCGGGCAGAAAGTAATCCTGTCAGGCTGGATCGACACAATCCGCGATCACGGCGGAGTTACGTTCATCGATCTTCGCGATCAATACGGCATCACGCAGATCGTTCTTCACGAGGAGCTCAGGGTAAGCAAAGAAAGCGTCATCACTGTAAGCGGCATTGTGAAAAAACGCGATGCTGAAACTGTCAACCAAAAAATTGAAACGGGCGTTATTGAAGTGCACGCCGAAAACATTACAGTGCAGAGCAGGGCGGTGAACTCCCTGCCGTTTGAAATTTCTGAATCAAAAAAAACGCGCGAAGAAGTCCGCCTCTGCCACCGGTTTTTAGATCTTCGCAATCCCGATGTTAAGAAAAATATTCTGCTGCGGGCAAAGGTCATAAGTTACCTTCGCGCGAAAATGGAGGAGCTTGGCTTTACGGAAATCCAAACGCCGATTTTAACATCATCATCGCCTGAGGGCGCGCGTGATTATCTTGTGCCTAGCAGAAAGCACCATGGAAAATTTTACGCGCTTCCGCAGGCGCCGCAGATTTTTAAACAGCTTTTGATGGTTTCCGGTTTTGACCGATATTTTCAAATCGCGCCGTGCTTTCGCGACGAGGATGCCCGCGCCGACCGCTCGCCCGGAGAATTTTATCAGCTTGATTTTGAAATGTCATTCGCAGGGCAGGAAGATGTTTTCGCCGTAGCGGAAAATGTTTTATACGGCGTGTTTAAATCTTTTTCCGATAAATTTGTAAGCGCCGCTCCGTTTCAGAGAATCACTTACGCAGAGTCGATGTTAAAATACGGAACCGATAAACCTGATCTACGAAACCCTCTTGTTATAGAAGACATGACTCAATTTTTCGCTGATGTTGATTTCGCGCCGTTTAAAAAAATTCCCGTCCGGGGCATTGCCGCGCAGGGAGCGGCGAAGCAGTCAAAATCGTTCTTTGAAAGAATGTTAGCCTTCGCTCTTGAAATCGGCATGAAGGGATTAGGTTACATCTCCGTTCTGGAAGATAACAGCTTAAAAGGACCTATCGTTAAATTTTTAAGCGAGGAAAAACAAGCCGCGCTTAGAAAAGATTTTTCGCTTAAAGAAAATGACGTATTGTTTTTTATTGCCGATGATCCAATAATCGTCAACGGTCTCGCTGGTAAGATACGAACAGAGCTTGGCACTCAGTTAAAACTTTTTAAAGACAGTTTTGAAATGTGCTTTATTGTTGACTTCCCGATGTACGGCGAGAGCGAAGACGGCGCGTCGTCCGCGGCAGTGTCACACATGACAGCGACACCCATAAAAGGCGCGATTGAATTTACACATAATCCTTTTTCCATGCCGCAGGGCGGGCTTGAAGCGCTTGAAACAAAAGATCCGCTTGATATTCTCGCGTGGCAGTACGACATTGTCTGCAACGGCGTGGAACTTTCATCAGGCGCGGTGCGCAACCATCTTCCCGAAGTTATGACAAAGGCGTTTGAAATCGCCGGTTACTCCCAGTCCGACATTGAGAAAAAATTTCCCGCGCTGTGGAACGCTTTCCACTACGGCGCGCCTCCTCACGCGGGCATGGCTCCCGGCATCGACAGGATCGTCATGCTTCTTACAGAAGAAGAAAATATCCGCGAAGTAATCGCCTTCCCGATGAACTCAAGCGCACAGGATCTTTTAATGAACGCTCCATGCGAAGTGACCGAGCAGCAGCTTCGTGAGGTGCATATCAAGGTAAGGCAGAGGAATTAGGCTGCGGTTGTTATCTGATAAAAAGTCAGAATAAAATTAATTATTCTGTTTCGATTGATACATTGCTATTTTAATCCGTTTATAATATTTATAAATTCTTCCGCTTTTTCCATGCTGAATAATATAACATAATCATTAGTAGGAATTAATATAACATTCTCCTTGTTTGTAAGACATACAAGCGCTTTTTTGCCGTTGTTTAATCTCATCCAGCCGGAATGGAAATTCGGCAGGCCTATTCCGTTTGTNCTGATCGAAATGTTATAATCTTTATTCTGAGTCAAATTTATTTTTTGTATTTCATTTTTTAGAACATCATTTATTGGTATTTTTCTTCCGTAAAATAATGTTTTTATTATTAT
>WQRT01000188.1 GCA_009786625.1 Treponema sp. | reverse complement strand
TGAATACCGATTTCAAGCCGCAGCGTTCCCGGCGGGAAACGCGATAATGTGTCAATCAACTCAGGCGGAAATACCGATGGAACCATTTCAAAGTGAACGGTAAAAGGAACATTGTTAAGAGAAGGGTTCACGCAATGTCGCTGAGACACGGAGGAGTTTAACTGATCTATTCTTGTTAAAAAAAATTCTGCAATCTTTACAGCTCTTTTTACATTTACATTAAAAGATCGATCAAGAAATTTAAAAGTTTTAACGCCGCGTTGAATTAAAATATCCATTTCCGCAAGAAATTTTTCAAGCGGAAATTCGCGAACCGCGCTTCCCTTCCCTGCTCCATCCTTAACTGCGCTCAAGCAGAATTCACAGTTAAACGGACAGCCGCGGCTTGACTCTACATAGATTAATTTTTTAGATACATCTTCATCAGTGTACAAATGATAAGCGGATTTAATATTTGCAGCCAGACCAGAGTCTGCGTAATTTTTTACCAGCCATCCGGAGCCGATGCCGGTTTGCGTCCGCGCCTCAACTTTTTGATAACCGTTTAATATAATATTTTCGCATAACGTTCTGAACGCTTCCTCCCCTTCTCCGCGGATAACATAATCGGCGTATTTAAAAATAGAGCTTTCAGGCGGCAGATGCGAAACCTCAGGACCGCCAAGAACAATGACCGGCTTTTCAGCTAACGAAGGATCCTTTGCCCAACATTTTTCAAGTTCTCCGAGCAGTTCCAGCGCCGCAAGATGATTCCAGATCGATACGGAAACACCCAGAATACGCGGCTTAAGCGTGAGAAGCGGCTCAACCTTTTCAGCTAACGGCTGCCGCAGCGCGAACTCAATTATTTCACAGGATTCTTCCAATGCTCCGAGATTTGCCTTCAACAGCCGCAGCGCCAGCGAAGGATGAATCCACTTGGCGTTAATTGTAGTAAGTACAATCACACGTTAAACGCCAAACAAGCCCACTGTTCCTGTGCGCCATTCTTCGCGGGACTCCATTACCAGGGATTCAACTTCCGACCAGTTACAGGCGCGGGGGCCGCTTAAATCAAGATTGGTGGAATTGCTGAATACGATCGTGTTACATCCCTGTTTACGAAGGTTGATGATGTTATCGGGAGCNTCATCAATGTAGATATGCGCGCCTACAGCGCCTTTATCNTTCATGAAGCAGATGTCCCAGTANGGGATGTCGTATTTATCAAGCCAGTCNACNGTCTGCGTTATCGAGGTGCGGTGCGAATATTTTAAAAATAAACGATGAGTGATAATGCGGATGCGGATATTGTGGCTGGACAGTTTGCGGAGAATCGCGGGCGCGTTTTCTATCGGCGGCATTTCGCTGAAGATGTTGCGCTGCGTTACCGCGAACCTGTGCAGCCTGTCATAGCCGCCGAACTCGTCAATGCCCCATTCAGATAAACCAAACGAAACATCCTTTGTAAGTGAATCAAGCGGTTTGTTCAGCCATTCGGCGGCGATTTTCCGCATCGATTCGTAAAAATCGCCCACTACTCCGTCGAGATCAACACCGAAAATAAATATCGAGTCGTCCATCACTGCACTTCCTTGGAAATTAAAATGACAGTGCTTCTCGCTTTAACCGAATAGACTTTCTGGGATTGAAGCTTTTTTTCCGATCCCGGCGGAAATATATCCGAAGGAGCGGATAATCCCGTGTCCACGACGCGGTACCATTCTTTTTTAGGTGGCGGATCTGCGACATTGAATGATTTAACCTCCATGTCGGAATTAAACATGATATAAAAATCGCAGTCATCGCGATCCGCCATTGTATCAGCCTTGGTGCCGAGAAGGCGCAGGGCAAGGTAGCGGCCGATATTGTTCCAGTCCGGGCTTTTGCCTCTTTCGTTGTACCAGCTTATGTCAGGGATCGCTTTGTACGCGCCGCCCCTTCCGGTGAAAAATTCCGGGCGCATAAAACCGGGATGGCTCAGGCGGAAGGAGATCATTCCCTTTACAAAACGGTAAAGGTCTTTGTTTTTTTCCAGCAGCGACCAGTCGTACCACGAGATCTCGTTATCCTGGCAATATGCGTTATTGTTGCCGTTCTGCGTGCGCCCGATTTCATCGCCGCCGAGAATCATCGGCGTACCGAGCGAAACCATCAATGTAGCGAAGAAATTTTTAATCTGCCTTTCGCGTAACGCGTTGATAACAGGATCGCTTGTCTCGCCCTCGACGCCGTAATTGAAGCTTGAATTGTTGTCGCTGCCGTCACCGTTCGACTCGCCGTTGTCTTCGTTGTGTTTGCCGTTATACGAAACAATATCTTTCATCGTAAAGCCGTCGTGGCTTGTAATAAAATTGATCGAATGGAAAGGCTTGCGTCCGTCGCGCAGATATAAATCGGAACTGCCCGCGATGCGGGTGGCGAGATAGCGCGTTTCCCTGTGATCTCCGCGCCAGTACTTGCGGACATTGTCGCGGTACTTGTCGTTCCATTCCGCCCATCGTCCGCCGGGGAACCAGCCCACTTGATAAGCGCCGCCCGCGTCCCATGCTTCCGCGATAATTTTTGTCGAATTTAAAACAGGATCTTCAGCGATTTGTTCCAAAGTGGGCGGATTCTCCATTATGTGCCCGTTTTGATCGCGGCCAAGTATCGATCCAAGATCAAAACGGAACCCGTCAATATGCATTTCCGTAACCCAGTAGCGGAGGCAGTCCATGATAAATGTGCGCACAACAGGATGATTGCAGTTAACGGTGTTTCCGCAGCCGGAATAGTTTTGATAATAACGTTTGTTCTCGTTTAAAATATAATAGATCGAATTATCCAAACCCCTGAACGAAAAAGTCGGTCCCTGTTCGTTTCCTTCAGCGGTGTGATTAAACACGATATCGAGAATAACTTCGATTCCAGCTTTGTGAAGTTCCCTTACCATCTCCTTGAATTCGTTTACCTGCGCTCCGGGAGTTTTATCCGCCGCGTAAGAGCCTTTCGGAGCAAAGAACGCCACAGTGGAATAACCCCAGTAATTGGTCAGCTTCATTCCTGTGCGCGGATGATTGCGGATAATTTCATTCTCGTTAAATTCCTGAACAGGCAGAAACTCAAGGCTNGTTACGCCCAAATCTTTAAAGAAGGGAATTTTTTCGATNACACCCTTGTATGTGCCGGGATTTTTTACGCCGGAATTGGGATGNGCNGTAAGCCCTTTAATATGCGTTTCGTAGATAACACTAAAACGCAGCGGATAGTTNAGCGGCATATCACCCTGCCAGTCGAAACTGTCATCGACAACAACGCACCGCGGCTGATTGTTAATATCATCATCATAAGAGTAGGTTAAATCGCGGCCGGGTTTTGCAAGATCATAACCCGCGCACCTTGAATAATCCCAGTTGCTGATATCTGTTAAGGCTTTTGCGTAAGGATCAAGAAGTGTTTTATGCCTGTTAAAACGCTGCCCTTTTTCGGGGAAATAAGGGCCGTCCGCGCGGTACAGGTAACTGGCTCCGGCTTTAATGCCCGGAATAAAACAATGCCAGATATCTCCTGTTTTATTGCCTTTTTTATCAAGAGGAATTTCTATCCACGGACTGTTTTGTTCAGCGGATTCAAAAATGATAAGAGTTACGAGCGTTGCATTCCTTGAGAAAACCGCAAAATTTACACCGTTATTAACAAGCGACGCGCCAAGCGGCAGCGCTTTCCCGGACTCCGCCGCAATATTCTGAAGAACCATTTCCTTATTATAATGCAAAAAACGAAAAAAGAAAGAATAATCTTATTTACATTAACACATTGTCAAAGATTTAAAACGATGGTATTCTGAATAAACAGGGAAGATCGCGCGTTGCGTGATAGTTATTTATTTTTGTTTTACGGGCGCGGTCATNACTCCCCGTAAAAATGATTACTCGTTTAAGGAGAANAAAATGAGGAAATTTTGGATTATTTTAGCGGTTGTCACAATCGCGGCGCTTGTTGGATGCGCATCAACACAACAGCAGACATTTTGGGAAATTGAACGCCCCGCTCTGGAACCGATTGAACCGGCGCCCGAGGGAACTGCAAGGCTCATTTTAGGAAACGGCGGTCTTGCCGCTTTCAGATTTGATCTGCCCGCCGGACAGACATGGGGAAACTACAACAAATTAACAGTGGATTTCCTGCTGGATGACGCGAATCTGGGCAAATCACTGCGCAGCAGCGCGGTACGCCTTCTCGGCAATTACGCGGAAAGCGAATTTGCGGAAGATAACGGCACCATGACTGTTTCACTCGGACAGGACGTTAATTTCGCGCAGCGCATAATTGACAATCATATCACAACATGGGCTCAGCTCGGCATTACCGCGAACGAATGGTATACTTATGAGTATAACATTACAGGATCAAGAGCGCACGGTTCATTTAACAGGGACAACATTCCGGCGGCAGACGCGACAGGGCCGTTCTTCTTTGGACTGGGTCTCTCAGCTCAGGATGCCGGACCTATCAATTCAATTAACCAGTTAGTCAAAAATGTTACTTTACATCATGCTACTAACCCGTCATTGAATGTNGTCTCAACAGGATCAGGATTTGAAAATGAAGCATCCACCGCTTATTATCCTGCTGATGCAAGAAGTTCACTCAACTACTAAAAGAAACACCGCTTAAATGCGTAAAAACCCGGTGTAATGCCGGGTTTTTTATTTATAAAACGGCGTTTACATACATTGTCAAATAACGAAAATAGTGATACTCTGTACAGGACAGGGAAAATCGCGCGTTGCGTGATGGTGATAGTTTTATTACTTTGCGGGCGCGGTCATTGCTCCCGTGAAAATGATTACTCATTAAGGAGAGGAAAATGAGGAAATTTTGGATTATTATGGCGATCATCGCGATCGCAGCGCTTGCCGGATGCGCAAGCTCGGGCGGAACAAGCGCAGCGGCGGCTGAGGATGCTGTAGAACTGCCTCCGGCAGGAACAGAAAGACTCACACTGCAGAACGGCGCTCTCGCAATTTACAAATTCGAGCTTCCCGCGGGACAGACATGGGGAAATTACGTTTCCTTAACCGCGGAATATCTTGTTGATGATGAAAACATCAGCAAGACATTACGCAGCGGCGCGGTACGCCTGCTCGGTAATTATCTTGAAACCCAGTTCGAAGTAGGAGCCAGAAGCGCTACTGTTTCACTCAGTACAGACCAAAATTTCGCGCACAAAATATTAGACAACAACCTCACAACATGGGATGCCATGGGCGCTGTTGCCGGTGAATGGTTTACTTATGAATATAACATCACAGGATCAAGAGCACATGGTCAATTTAACAGAGCGAACATTCCCGCCGCTGACGCAGCAGGTCCGTTCTTCTTCGCGCTTGGTTTATCAAGCCAGGATGAAGGAAGACGCAACGCGATAACACAGTTGATCAGAAATATTACTCTGGTTCATGCTTCAGACCCGTCATTAAATGTCGTGACAACAAGCTCCGGTTTTGATAAACCTGCTTCTGCCGCGTACTATGCCGCTAACGTCCAGCGCGTAAGCAACTTTTAGTATTATCATT
>WQRT01000187.1 GCA_009786625.1 Treponema sp. | reverse complement strand
TGATGGGCGTAATCCAGGTTCTCAATTCAAAAGACAAGGAAGGCAATATTGTTCCTTTTTCGCCCGATGTGGAAATTATCCTTACGCATTTTGCAACTAACGCAAGCATGGTTCTCCAGAGAGCTTACATAACAAGAGCGATGATTCTGCGGATGATTAAAATGTCAGAGCTNCGCGATCCGAAAGAAACAGGAACTCATGTAAACCGCGTCGCTAATTACGCCGTTGATATTTACGACAGATGGGCTTATCACAAAAAAATACCGCAGGACGAGAANGAAAAATTCCGCGACAGTTTAAAAATAAGTTCNATGCTGCATGATGTGGGCAAGGTCGCCATTTCNGACGCAATTTTAAANAAACCTTCCCGCTTTACCCCCGAGGAATATCAGATAATGCAGAACCATACTGTCTACGGNGCAAGCCTGTTTCAGGATGCAGCAAGTTCACCCGTGGACGCAATGGCAAGGGATATCGCGCTGACGCACCACGAAAACTGGGACGGCACCGGCTATCCCGGCTGGGTAGATCCGCAGACAGGCAAACCAGAAAAAACAAATGACGAAGGGAAACCGATCGGTAAAAAGGGTGAGGAAATTCCTCTCGGCGGCAGGATTGTGGCAATCGCTGATGTGTACGACGCGTTATGCTCAAGGCGTGTTTACAAAGAGCCGTGGACAGAGGACGATGTACTGAATGAACTNCGCAAACTTTCAGGCACAAAATTCGATCCCGAATTAATCGAGGCGTTCTTCGAGATACTGCCAAGCATCAAACAGACAAGAGAACATTATCCCGACGGCACTGCCGGTTAGTTATTTTTGTTTTAAGCCGCGAACCACGCTAACCAATACTAACGAAGAAAAATTTGCCGCGAACCACGCTAACCAACACTAACGAAGAAGAATTTGCCGCGAACCACGCTAACCAACGCTAACGAAGAAAAATTTGCCGTGAACCACGCTAACCAACGCTAATGAAGATCTATTTATTTTTTTTGTAATTTTGTTAATAGGCGGTCGAAGCTGTCGGCGAAGGTTTTTAGTTCCTTCTTGCCGTAGTTGGCGGTTCTTTCATACTCAAGACCGTTATCTGCAAGACCGACTGTAAAGTTACGCAGCGATAAAAGCTCGTTAATGTTATCGGGTGAAAAAACGCGCCCGCGGTCGTCAATCACAAAAACGTTTTTCTCCACAAGACGTTTGGCAAGAGGTATATCCCTTGTTATCGCGAGATCTCCTTTTACCGACAATTCCACAATACGGTCGTCAGCGGCGTTCTCCTTGTTTGAGCATATTTCCATTTCCGCCTGCTCTGTCATTCCCGGTATAATGCGGTTGGCGGCGAAAATTATGCGGATATTTGATTTTGAGGCACGGCGGAGCGCAAGGTCCCTCGCGGCTTTGGGGCATGAATCGGCGTCAATCAATATTTTCACATAACACCTGTCATAACAGGTTCGGATTTTAACGCGCTTGTCGCAGCGAACAGCGAATAATCGCCGCTAAAAATATACGGCTTTTCATCAAACGGAAGAAAAAATGATTCGCCTTTTTTAAAAATTACTCCGTCTGCAGATACTTCCCCGCTTGATACGATACAAACCGCGTTTTCGGGAAAAACCGCGCTGCAGCCGTTTCCGCTAATTCTGGCAAGAAGAAAATCCTTACAGGGTGTGTGATAACTGAACGTGCCTGAAGCGGAAGACATCGTATGCGGCATGAAAGGCACAAAATATAAAATATCCGTTAATTTACCGATGTCAACATATTTCGGCGTAAGGCCGCCGCGTAAAACATTATCAGAGCTTGTCATAAGCTCCACTCCAAAACCGCATATATAAGAGTGAAGAATACCCGCCGGGATAAAAAGAGCCTGCCCCGGCTGTAATGTAACTAAATTGAGGTAAATAGGAGAAATTACAGCCGGATCGCCGAAATACTGCGTTGCGAAATCTTTCATAAGCTCCCATTGTTTTGCGGAAAGCCCGTTATCTTTTATGTCAGGTTTTTTTTCCAGAATAAATGAACTTAAGAATTCCTTTTCATGCACGGAAAAATTAAACAATGTCTTAAAAAATAAGTTAAGCGAACCTGTATCAAGAGCTTTAAGAAGTACAGAAACAATTTCATTAATAGCAGGTGATATACTAACGAGCGCTTTAAGAGAGCGGCTTATCATATCAGGTTCTTTAAAACCCGCCATCATTGTAAAGGGAGTAAGCGCGCATAAAAGCTCAGGTTTTGAGTTTACGTCCTTATAACAGCGCTTGGGATTCTTAAGGGAAAGACCTAGTTTTTCTTCCCGTTCAAACCCTTCAACCGCCTGCGCCTTTGTCGGATGCGCCTGAATGGAAAGAGGTTTTTCTACGGCGATTAATTTGCAAAGAAAAGGAAGATCGCCCGAAACATCTTTTAAATCGATAAGCTCATTTCCGCCTTTTATTTTTGACGATGCGCCGTGGTGTGTTCCCATCCACATTTCGGCGAAAGGAGAGCCTGTGCTTTCGATTCCCAGAAATCCCGGGATCAAGGAGGCGGATCCCCACTCGTAATGTTTGAACTGGTTATGGAGTTTATAGATATTTTTCATTGCCGAATATTCTGAATGTCTGATCCAGTTTTGATATAAGGCGGGTGATGCGATCCTGCACTTCATCGTTTTCAGCTTGATTTTCTGCATGGCTTTTTGCCGCGAACTGCGCAAGGCTTGCCAGTTCATCATCAATCTGCTGTTTAAGCTTATTCACTTCGTCGCATAACATAAAACCTGTTAGAACGGCGACATTCAATGAATTTGTAATGCCGGAAATGTTTTGCGTGTTGCTTACGGCTTTCTGGTACTGGAGCAGTACCTTATGGAGGTATTCTTCGTCTTCATCGGCTGTTATTGTAAAAGAAGTTCCCAGAATATCCAGACGAAGGTCATTGGCCATTAATTTCCCTAAAAGATGTCCAGTTCGCCGTCATCGGATGAATCATCGTCTTTTCTGCCCTCGGATTTTTCAGCTTCAGTTATTTCAAAATATTCCTTTGAATTAACATGGGAACCTTCAGCCGGTTTTTTCGCCGCGCCTGAACTATGCGGCTTTTCATGTTTAGCCTTTTTTTCGGGGGATGCTTTATCGTCCTTCAGGCTTTTTTCAAACGCTTCTTCAAACTGGGAAAGCCTGTCAAGGGCAGCCATTATGCCGTCCTCGATCCTGCCCTGATCATGCTTGAACCGCATAACAAGCGACTCAAGCTCGTCAAGCCGTTTCTGATTCGCTTCCAGCTTGCTTAAAAGACCCGCTCTCTCGGCTGTCAGCGCGGAATTTTGATCCGTTACGCGCTTTACATACTCAATCGCCCTGGCGACTTTAGATTCCAGTAGCTGGACTTGCTCAAGGCTGACCATACTTACACTCCCAGTGCGCTCTTGGCTTTCTCGGCGACAGCCCTGAACGCGGCGTTGTCTTCCGTCGCGAGCCATGCAAGCGACTTGCGGTTGATAATTATTCCCGCTTTATCCATGCCGGCAATCAGGCGCGAATAAGAAAGCCCCGCTTCCCTGCAAGCCGCGTTGATCCTGATGATCCACAGTTTGCGGAAATCGCCTTTCCTGTCCTTCCTGTCGCGGTACGCGTAAGACAATGATTTTGCCACCGCGTCTTTAGCTGTCTTAAAGTTAGTGCTTCTGCGCCCCCAGTAGCCTTTGGCGAGTTTTAATATTTTCTTACGATGATTCTTTCTTTTTGAACCGTCTATCGCTCTTGACATAATATACCTCTCAATTCAAATTAGTTAGCTCAGCCGTAAGGCAGAAGCTGTTTTCTGATTACAGGCACATTATCACCGGACAGTATACCTGCGTGCCTCAAGCCTCGTTTCCGCTTGGATGATTTTTTAGTCAGGATATGGCGCAGATTCTGTTTCTTGTACTTTACCTTTCCTGTCCCGGTAAAGGAATACCTCTTTGCCGCGCTTTTTTTTGTTTTCATTTTGGGCATTTGCCGCTCTCCCTGACCGCTTGAATGTAACGGTCAAATAAATTTAATTGCCTGCCGCGTAAACGACAGGGTTATTTTTTTCCTTTTGGACTTAAGACCATTGACATAAACCTTCCTTCCATCGCAGGGGGTTTATCCATCACAAATTCTCCCTCGATTCGGGAGAGCACGTCTTTCATCACNTCAAAACCAAGNTCCGTATGGGCAAGTTCACGGCCGCGGAAACGTATCGTCACCTTTACCTTGTTGCCTTCGGACAAAAATTCCTTTATATGCTTCGACTTAAAATCAAGATCGTGATCGTCGATCTTGGGCTGCATCCGGATTTCCTTAAGCTTGATAAGTTTCTGTTTTTTTCTAGAATCCCGAAGCCTCTTTTCATTTTCAAACCTGAACTTGCCGTAATCCAGAATCTTGACAACAGGGGGTACCGCCTGGGGCGCTACTTCCACAAGATCCAGCCCTGTTTCCCTGGCAATTTCAAGCGCTTGCGATACAGACATAATCCCCTGATCACCGTCATCCCGGATTAAACGGACTTCTCTGGAACGAATCTGTTCGTTAATACGCAAATCTTTCTCCGCCAACTGGCCTCCTTTATCTCCCTGCTTTTCAATATTTTTACATTTTTTATCTTTTTTGTCTAGTGACTTGCCTGTTTATTTTATACTATAAAAACTTATTTATTGCTTTTGGGGTGAAATTATTGTATTATCTTATATGGCTGAAAAAAGCGGGGATAAAACTCCCGAGGAAAACTCCGCGCAGGAAGCATCTGCGAAGGACGCGGGGGGTAATACCGGAAAATACCTTGTATTTACAATCAGCGGAGAGCGTTACGCCGTTCCTTCCGGGATTATTGGGGAAGTAGCGGTTCTTGAGAAAGTCTTTCCGATGCCGCTGGTTCCCGATTATGTGCGCGGCCTTATCAACCGCTATTCCATTCCATACGCGCTTATAGACATAAGCCTTTTCCTTCACAAAGACGCTACGGATGCAAGGAAGGTAATCGTACTTAAAGACGATATCGAAAAAATAGCCTTCCTTATTGATGATGTTATCGATATTCCCGATATACCGTATTCCATGCTTGTAAAAATCGAAAAAGAGGCGGATGGATTTAACCCTTCAATAAGCGCCTACTTTGAATGCGGCGGAAAAAGCGTTCTGTGTATCGATACGGAAGAACTTGTCGGCAGTATTAAAAAAGGTTTTGAACGGGAAATATGGAAATGAGATTTTTTATCTTTCCGCTTGATAATATCCATATTGCTGTTGCCGCGGACAAGGTAAAATGTTTTATTTCACTTGATAATGTTCAGGAGGACAGCTATCAGGCAGAACCCGGCCAGATAAAAATCCCCATATATATCGTTTTCGGGAAAAGCCGCGGGGAGAATATCTCATGCCACGGTATAGTTTTAAAACAAAAAACAAGCCGCGATGAAACGCTTGTAATAATTACGCCACATATAGAAAAAGATATAAATATCGATGAAAAGGAAATACAGAGCCTTCCCGGATGTTTCTCCGATGTTTATTCTTCGTTTTCAGG
>WQRT01000186.1 GCA_009786625.1 Treponema sp. | reverse complement strand
GATCCGTATCTTACAGGCCGCATCGGTCTTGCGCTTGTGCGCGGTTTACAGGGCGATGATCCTGAAAATTTAAAACTCGCCGCTTGCGCGAAACATTACGCGGTTCATTCAGGACCCGAAAAAGACCGCCACACTTTTAACGCGGTTGTTACNCAGAAAGATCTTTGGGAGACATANCTGCCCGCGTTTAAAACGCTTGTNGACGGCGGCGTTGAATCTGTAATGGGCGCGTATAACCGCACTCTTGATGAAGCATGCTGCGCCAGCAATCTTCTTTTAAAAGAAATTCTCCGCGGAAAGTGGGGTTTTAAAGGCCATGTTGTTTCCGACTGCTGGGCTATCCGCGATTTCCACGAATACCACAAGATAACCAAATCCCCCGAGGAATCCGCGGCGCTTGCGCTTAACGCAGGATGCGATCTCAACTGCGGCTGTACCTATCCGATGCTCACCGTATCTTTTAAACAGGGGCTTGTCACGGAAGAAGCGGTAAACACCGCTCTTGAACGGCTTTTACAGACAAGATTTAAACTAGGAATGTTCGACCCGCCGGGGACAGGCAAGTACGGTAAACTCGGCAGGGAAGTGATTAATTGCGAAAAACACAGGCAGCTTGCCTATAAAGCGGCACAAAAATCTATCGTTCTTTTAAAAAATGATAATAATCTTCTGCCTCTTGACTCCAGTCCTAAAAAAATCGCCGTAATCGGACCTGCCGCCGCGAACGCTCACACGCTTTTTGGCAATTATTACGGTGTCAGCTCNAGATTCACAACGATTCTTGAAGGATTGGCGGAAAAAACCGCGGATAAGTTCGGCATCAGCATGGATTACCGCCAGGGATGCCTGATGTACAGCGAAAACAGCAAGTCCCTTGTCCATTACGGCGAGGCGAATGTCGTTGATGTTGTCATAGCTGTGATGGGGCTGGACGGAGCGCTTGAAGGAGAGGAGGGCGACGCGATTGCTTCCGAGTCCAACGGCGACCGCAGCACAATAGAGCTTCCTCCGTGGCAGTTAAAGTATCTTCGCGCTGTCCGCGCAGCCGGTAAAAAGATCATCCTTGTGCTTACAGGCGGAAGTCCAATCGCGTTCCCTGAGGATCTTGTTGACGCGGTTATCTTTGCGTGGTATTCAGGCGAGTCAGGCGGTAAGGCAGTCGCGGATATTATCTTCGGCGATGTCGTCCCATCGGGGAAACTTCCCATCACTTTCCCGGCTTCGACAGAGCAACTTCCTCCCTACGAAGATTATGCCATGAAAGGCCGCACCTACCGTTATATGACGAAAAAGCCTCTTTATCCCTTTGGATTCGGGCTTTCGTACACAAATTTCCGTTTTGATTCTATAAAATCGTCGGTATCTACGATTTCTGCCGGCGGTAAAGCGGCGATCACCGTAAATATATCAAATATCGGCAAGTACGATGCCGATGAAGTTGTGCAAATTTACATTTCCAAAGATGATCGCGGCGAAAATGACCCGATTTCTTCATTGAAAGGCTTCCG
The DNA here is from genome assembly GCA_009786625.1 of Treponema sp. Taxonomy (GTDB): domain Bacteria; phylum Spirochaetota; class Spirochaetia; order Treponematales; family Breznakiellaceae; genus WQXQ01. Next base: position 4,035 of record WQRT01000186.1, on the reverse strand, counting down.
CCGCGTTTTTATTCCCGCCGGAAAGAGCCAAACAGTGGAATTTGAACTTACAGCACATGCTTTTGAGACAATAAATGATAAAGGTGGTTCCGTTTTGGCGCCGGGTGTCTATTCCGTAACCGCTTCGGATGCCGCTCCTGTACCTGCCGCAACGGAAAAAGGAGCGCCTTCACCCGTCTCTGTGAAGATAGAAATTCGCTGAGAACCGGGTTTCGGTTTGAGAGTATAATATAACTCAATTCCCGGAGTTTTTCAGGAAAAGTTAAAAAATTACTGCGATTTCGGTAAAAAATTTATGATTTTGTATTGATCATTCTTATTGATTATGGTAGTATGACGCAGTTAATGAAACCCAATAATGATTGGGTAAAAAAGAAACAAATATGGAGGAGAAGAAATGAAAAGAGCTTTAGTAATCCTGTGCGCAGTTCTTATGCTTTTTAGTTTAAGCGGCTGTGGAAAGAAAAGCGCGTTAGTGGTTTGGTCGTTCACTGACGAATTGGAAGATATGATCAATAATTATTATGCGAAAGCATTCCCGAACGTGGAGATTGATTATTCATTGACACCAACAGCTCAGTTTATGGCTAAATTAGATCCAGTATTGCAATCAGGCCGCGGTGCGCCGGATATTTTTGCGTTGGAATCGGCTTTCGTGCGTAAATATGTTGAATCAGGGCTTCTCCTTGATATCACCGATATTTATGAAAGAAACAGATCCAAACTTCTTGAATATCCTGTAAAAGTCGGTTCACACAACGGCAGGGTATACGGAATGTCATGGCAGGCATGCCCAGGCGCAATGTTCTACCGCCGCAGTCTGGCTATCAAATACTTCGGCACAGACGATCCCGCGACAGTTCAATCGCACTTTACAAACCTTGCCCAGTTCCTTGAGACAGCCGCGTTCCTTAAAGAAAGATCAAACGGCAGGTGCCTTGTAGTATCAGCCGGCGGCGATCTTTACAATGTATTCCTCGGCTCACGCTCAACACCCTGGGTTGTGAACGGCAGATTAAATATCGACCCGAACATGGAAGCATATATGGAAATCAGGAAAACCATTCAGGAAAACCGCTTTGACGCCCGCGTCGGACAGTGGTCAGAAGGCTGGTTTGCAGGTATGAGAGATGAGCTTCGTGACGACAATGGAAATCCGTTGGAAGCATTCGCGTATTTCCTCCCGACATGGGGTCTCCACTATGTACTTAAGACCAACGCTCCCAGCACTTCAGGCGACTGGGCGATGATCGCAGGTCCCGCGGCTTACCGCTGGGGCGGCACTTGGATTGGCGCTTTCAGAGGCACAAAGAACGCGGATCAGGCAAAGCACATGATCGAATGGCTTACGACAAATGATCAGTTCCTCGAATCATGGGCGAGAGACAAGGGCGATGTAGTCAGCAACCTCAATGTTATGAACAGAATCAAAGACAACTTCGCCGATGCTTACCTCGGCGGACAGAACCATTATGCTCCGTTTGTCCAGATGGCGATGAGCGTAGACGGCAGTCTCACACAGGGTACAGATCAAGACATTGAAGAAATTTTCGCAGAAATTGTAACAGCTTACGCTGAAGGTGAAAAAACTAAAGCACAGGCCCTTGCAGATTTCAGAGCTCAGGTTCAGAGTCAGCTCGGCATCAACTAAGGTTGATTAGTCTGAAAATTTAAATTCAGCCTGACTACTTTGATAAAAGTGGTCAGGCTTTTTTTCAGGAGGACCTATGCAAAAGAATGAATTAAAAAATGAAACTCCGGCTGGTGCGGATCTTTTGCAAAATACGCATGAATCTGCGAATGAACAGAAAGCCTTAAAAAAAGTTCAAATTAAAAAAGTAATNGGCCACGAAGCAAAGACAAACCGATGGGGATATGTATTTGTCGCGCCCTTTATTATCGTTTTCTGTCTTTTTAATTTATGGCCTACGATTTATACATTCATGCTTGGATTCACCAATTTAAAAGGACTGGTAACGGATTATGAATTTGTAAGCGACTGCGTTGAATGTAACGGCAGGGGACTTGTCAGTGTTCATGGATGGGATGTCGATCTTAAATGCCAGGAATGTAATGGAAAGGGAAATATTGTTCATGTAGCCGCCAATTACACAAGGCTTGTAAACGACAGGTTTTTTTGGGGTGCGCTGGGAAACACTTTTGTTATCTGGGGATTTAATTTTATTCCGCAGCTTGGTATAGCGTTGGTTCTTGCGATCTGGCTGTCTGACACCCGTTTGAATCTTGCAGGCAAAGGTTTATTCAGGGCTGTTATCTATATGCCCAACCTTCTTACGGCGGCTTCGGTAGCGCTCTTGTTCCGCAGCGTTTTCGGTTTTAACGGCTATATAAACGCGCCGGCGAATCAATTTTTACGTTCAATCGGTATTCAGGATGTGAGCTACATAAATGGAGAATGGGTCAGGGAGGCATTTAACTTTTTCCGCAGCGTTTCTTTCTCGCGCGGGCTGACCGCGTTTATTCAATGGTGGATGTGGTANGGACACACATTAATTATGCTGATGGCAGGTATNACAAGCATTCCCACGACATTGTACGANTCGGCNACTGTTGACGGCGCAAGCACAAGCCAGACCGCATGGTTTATCACATTGCCGCTTCTTCGCCCCATGATGCTTTATATTCTAATTACGTCATTAATCGGCGGTATGCAGATGTTTGACATTCCCTTCATGCTGACTAATGGGCAGGGAATTCCTAATTTTAAGATTAGAACGACGGCGATGTATCAATATAATGTGGCGATTCAGGGGCGTACCGATTACGCATACGGAGCGGCCGTTTCAACAGGCATATTCATTGTTACTATCATTCTGGCTTTATTGATATTCTTCTTCATGCAGGATCGCAGCGAGCTAAAGGCCAGAAGAGGAGGTAAAGCATGAACAACGAAAGATCCGATTATCCGATAAGACGTTATTTTATACACATATTGATGATTCTTCTTACAATTGTGGCGATTGTTCCCATTTACGTTGTTTTAATTAATGCAACCCGTACAACAGAGCAAATTAATACCGGGGTCACATTACTTCCGGGTCAGGGAGCCTTTTTTAAATCAACTATGGAAATGAAAGCCGACTGGGAAGCNGCCGGAGTAATATCAGGTACTGTAAGNTATCTTGATCTTATAAAGGACGCGACATTAAGGGAAACCCAAAATTCAAAAACNGGAGAAACNGAAAGACGCGTACATAAACCTCTTACCGAAAGCAGGCAGCCGCGGATAATAATTGTTGACGGCGANGGAGAACGGCTTAACGCGTATGTTCTATCTGATAAAGCGACGCTTTATGTCAGTGACGGACAGAGTATTCAAAAGGGAACGTTGATTGCAAAAGTNATAAGACCGTCAAATATCGCCTACAACTGGAACGCGCTGACAGGACGCGGTTTTCAAATTTGGCAGGGCTTCAGAAACAGCGCTTTTATCGCCATCTGCGCAACTGTGTTGAGCGTTTATTTCTCGGCGTTAACTGCATACGGCCTGCACATTTACAGGTTTAAGGGAAGGATGGCTATCTGGGCGGTAATCCTGATTGTCATGATGCTTCCGGGAACACTGACCTTTATCGGTTTTTACCAGATGATGGCGCGGTGGTACCTGACAGATACTTACATCCCGCTTATAATACCGGGAATAGCGGCGGCCGCCACTGTATTGTTCATACGGCAGTACATGATGTCGGTTCTGTCGCTTGAACTTATCGACGCCGCCCGCATTGACGGCGCGGGGGAATACCGCATTTTTAACATAATCATTATGCCTGTGATAGTTCCGGCGCTTGCGGCTCAATCAATCTTTACGTTTGTGGGTTCATGGAATAACTTCCTTACGCCTACCGTCATTATATCAACTCAAAGCAAATACACATTGCCGATGTTGATCAATACGCTGCGGGGCGACATCTACCGCACCGAGTTCGGCGGAATTTATTTAGGTATAGCGATTTCATTGATCCCGATTATTATTTTCTACTCGTTTATGTCCAGATATATAATTTCGGGATTGAC
>WQRT01000185.1 GCA_009786625.1 Treponema sp. | reverse complement strand
TATATTTTTCATATTTGGCGTAACATAGAATTATCTTGATTTATTATGGAAAAAAATATAGAATTCCTATTAATTATGGAAAAAACCGTGTTTTCACTGTAGTTATAAATAGTGTATTAAAATAAGGATGGTTTATATGGCTTCTACTACCGAACTGGTTGTGGATGAAGAAAAAATAAAGAAAGCGATTCAGTCAGGGCTTCCGCTGACAATAACAACATATACTCTACCCAAAGAAATTGAAATATATATAGAGCAGGTGGTTGAATCGTTCCTCCGCCACATGAACCAATTAAAATTGAAAGACTACATTGTTTACTGCGTACAGGAACTTGTCGTAAACGCGAAAAAAGCGAACACAAAACGAGTATATTTTACCGAACTTGGTTTGAATATTAATGATGATAGAGATTATGAATACGGAATGAAAACATTCAAGGATGATACCATCAGTAATATCGCGTACTACCTTCAAAAGCAAAAAGAAAAAGGACTTTACATAAAAGTCATTTTACAAATTAAAAGAAATACTATTAACATTGAAATTCGCAACAATGTAACCGCTACAAAAACTGAACAGCTCCGCATTCATGACAAACTGGCAAGATCAAGGCAGTACAACAGCCTTGAGGACGCGTTGTCAATGGTGCTCGATGACAGCGAAGGCGCGGGGCTTGGATTAGTCATTCTTGTTTTAATGTTGAAAAAAATGGGTCTTGATGACGAAGCGTTCACAATGAAGACAACAGATAAAAATACAATCGCCAGCATTGCCATTCCTCTTGATCAGGCGATGATAGATAATATGTCGGTGCTTTCCGCGGAGATCGCGCAGGGTATCAACAGCCTGCCGCAGTTCCCGGAAAATGTCCTTCATATACAAAAACTGATTAACGATCCAAATTCCGATATGCCGTCAATCGCGAGGCAGATATCTATGGACCCGGCTCTCACCGCCGACCTGTTAAAAATTGTCAACTCCGCGCAGTACATGCTTTCCAAAAAAGTTGATAATATTTCCGAAGCCGTAAAGATGATCGGTATAAAGGGAATTAAAAATCTTTTATATTCATATGGAACGCAAAAAGTTCTTGGCGATGACACTCTTGATAAAAAGAGGCTTTGGGAACATTCATATAAGACCGCCTTTTACGCGTTCAACATTGTCAGGAATTTTAAGAATGACGCGAACCTTCTGGACGATGTATATGTCGGCGGGATGCTGCACGACATGGGAAAAATTATTTTTTCCAGCGTGCATCCTGAGCTGCTCGGAAAAATCCGGGGGTTCTGCACTGACAAAAATCTGCCGTCGTCAACATTCGAAAATCTTTCCGCCGGTATGAATCACGCCGAACTGGGCGCCCTGATTGCCGAGAAATGGAACTTCCCCGACAAACTGATAGCGGCGATACGATTCCATCATGATCCTGAAAATACGCCAAAAGAATGTAAGGACATTGTCGATGCCGTATACCTCGCCAACATGTTCTGCGAATACGAAAATAAAAATGTCTCCTTTGATCAGTTTGATCCCGGCCCGCTCGAAAACTTCGGCTTTAAAAGCCAGAAACAGATTGATACGCTGCTTAACCGTCTTTCAGCCGGGTTCAAGAAGGAAGGGCAGATATAGACGCCCTATTCCCTACCAAACCTCCTTTATGCTAAACTGAATGACTTATGTTTCTGAAGCGCCTCTCTATTCTCGGTTTTAAGTCGTTTGCTGACCGTACAGATATAGAATTTAATAATGGTATTACNGCCCTCCTGGGACCAAACGGCTGCGGAAAGTCCAATGTTGTGGACGCGGTTAAGTGGGTTTTGGGGGAACACGCTATAAAGTCTCTCCGCGCCGAAAAAATGGAAGATGTGATTTTCGGCGGTACCGAGGCAAGAAAACCTTTGAACGTTGCCGAAGTCGCCCTAACCATCGTAAATGAAGCGGGTCTCCTCCCGATGGATATTTCCGAGATCGAAATAAAAAGAAGATTGTACCGCTCCGGGGAAAGCGAATATTTTATCAACGGAGCGCAGGTGCGTCTCAAGGATATCAGAGAGCTTTTCTGGGACACCGGCGTGGGGAAAACCGCGTATTCGGTGATGGAGCAGGGTAAAATTGATCAAATCCTCTCTTCCAAACCGGAGGAGCGGCGTTATCTTTTTGAAGAAGCTGCGGGTATCACGCGGTACAGGGAACGCGGCGCCGAAGCGGAGCGCAATCTCGCCAAGACCCAGGAAAATGTGCGTCAGGTTGAGCTGATTTTAAACGAAGTCAAACGCGCTCACGACAGTTTAAAAACTCAATCGGAAAAAACATTAAAATACCGCTCGCTACGCGATGAAATTTTCAATTACGAGCTTGATATCCAGTTATTGCGTTTAAAGCAGTTCAGATACGACAGGGACGAGAAAAACGAAACATTGCGCCGCAGAACTCAGGACAGGGACAGAATACGCGCCGAAATGGAAGCGGAGAACAAGGCGCTTGAAGCGAACATGGACGAAGTGAACTCCATGGAAACGCGGCTTGTGGAACTGCAGAAAAATATTTACGGCCTCGCGCTTGAAAAAAACGCGCGTGAAAACGAAGTGCGTCTTTTTAACGAACAGCGCAGTGAAAATAAAATAAAAATCGAGCAAAACGAAGGACGCGAAAAACAAACCCTTCAAAAAATTGACGAGTTAAATAACGATGCCGCGGGGCAGGACGCGGTTGTGCTGGATCTCCGGAAGCAGGCAGANAATATCGCGGAAAATATCCGCTCCTTTGAAGAGAACATNCATCTCGCCGCTTCCCGGATCAGNGAAAACGAAAAAGAAGTCCGCCGCGCCGAAGAAGAAATTCATAATATTAACAGNGAACTTGCGTCNCNTGAAAAAGACCTTGCCAAGATAACCGATGATATTGTCGCCGAACTTGACGCTGGTTTAAAAAAAGCCGGTTACTCCGCGGCGGAAAGAAGGAACTCGGAAGAAGCGTTACGCGAAACTCTGAACAGGCTGAGTACGCTTCTTTCGGGAAGGGAAGCGCTGCTCCGCGATCTTGCCGCGGCTGTAAAAACCGGCTCGGATAATATCCGAACGGATAATATTGACGCGCCGGGTCCCAATTACGCCGAGATTGCGCGGATAACAGATGTTCTTATAAACGGTTTGGAAGAGGCCTCTGCCGGCGCTAACAAAGCTGTGGAACTATTTAACAGCTACCGCGAGCACTCGGCGACATTTATTGACGAGTTTCTTGCCCCGGAAGGAATCATCACGAAAAAGCGCGCGCTTGACGCGCAGATAAGAACCGCGAAAGACGGGATTGAGGAGCGGCGGCAGCGCATTAAAACTCTGCACGAAGACAACGTAAATCTTACCGCGAAAATAAACGAATACCGCGCGACATTGGAAAGCATGAAGGTAAACCGCGCGCACATCGACGCCCGCGCGCAGTCCGCTGAAGATCAGGCAAAGTTGATCAGGCGCGAATTGTCGGGGCAGGAAAGCCTATTAAAAACCATCCGCGATGAGCTTTTACTTTACAGAAAAAGACTGGGAGACACAGACGAGCGGATCGAATCGGCGCAGAAGGAAATCGCGGGAATCGAGGAAAAAACATCGGCATATAACGCGGAACTTGAGAAACTGGAAAAAGATATACGCAAAAGAAATGACAATGTTGCAAGCAAAAAAGAAGTAATTAACAAAAGAACGGCGGAGCTTTCAAAAGTACAGGAGTCGTTGGAGAAGATTCATCTTGAGCTTGTCCAGTCCGAGATGGAAATAAAAAATATTCAGGAGAATTTCAAGGAAACACATTCGCGCGATTTACTTGAGTTTGAGGAACGCATCTTCAGTATCACGGCTGCGCCGCAAGCGTTACGCGAAAAACTCGCGGCTTCCCGCGCGAAGATGAAAGAGCTTGGTTCTGTAAACCTGATGGCCCCGGAAGAATTCTCGGAAACAAAACAACGTTTTGATTTTTTAAGCAGCCAGATGGCGGACTTGGAAAAAGCGCGTAAAGACCTTGAGGATTTGACATCGGAAATAAGGCAGGAGTCATCAAAACTTTTCCTTGACACATACAACCGAATAAAGAAAAATTTTCATAATATGTTCCGCCGTCTTTTCGGCGGAGGCCGCGCGGAACTTCGTCTTTCTGATCCTAACCATGTGCTTGAATCGGGCATCGAGATACTCGCTCAGCCGCCGGGGAAAAAGCTGGAACACTTAAGCCTGTTATCGGGCGGCGAATGTTCAATGACAGCGGTCGCGCTTCTTTTCGCCACCTACATGGTAAAACCAAGTCCATTCTGTCTGTTAGACGAAATTGACGCCGCTCTTGACGAGCAGAATGTCGGGCGTTTTGTCCATCTTCTGCGCGAGTTCAGCGACTCAAGCCAATTTATCATCATTACGCATAACAAAAAAACCGTTACAGGCGCGGGGACGCTATTGGGCGTAACGATGGAAGAATCGGGTGTAACAAAATTAATCGCAATCCGCATTGAAAATGAAGAGCTTGCTATTTCAGAAGGAGCGGTTCCTCAGAGCGAGTTGTGGGATAAAGACGGCAAGTTTGAAGAAGAAGACATTCAGGCGGAAGAAGGCATGGAACTCCCAATCGGCGTAAACGATCCAAGAAAAGTGACNCCNGAGCAGTTAAGACCGATACGGGCAAAACGAAAAGAACANGATAAATGAGGCTTTTCTAAAAAGTTGAAGTTTTAAATAAACCTCTAATAATTTAAAAGCATATTTCAACCGGTTATTATCCGGCGAATAGAACCGCCCATCTTTTTTTTATAGTATCTATAATTGAATCATAGACATTCGTTTTTAGAAGAGTATGGCTATTCAGCTCATCTCTTAACGATTCCGCCGTTTTTACAGTGTTGGCAAACTTACTATTTACAAGGCGCATCATATTTGTCGGATTCAACTTTAACTGTTCAAACAGCGCGGTAAAATCATTTTTACAAACTGACGTATATTTTCCTTTACCGTTTATTAACATGGCCGTGTAGTGATCAACCAGTTTTTGCGGATATACTTCGGTGGATAATAAATCATAAAAAGGCGCCAGTTTAATTCCGGATTCCATATGCAGCAAAGATATGTTCTTTGCGTGGGCATCCGTGTTGCCGATTAGGTAGTTAAAAACAGTCCACTCGATAAAACGCGTAACATCCGATATGTGGTTTTTTGAATATTTGTCTATAATGCCGTAACAATCCTTTAAACCGGGACCTCCGCCGGATTGATATTTTTTTGCGGACACTATGCCGAGCGCCTGGCAGAAATCCTCCTGATGTACCCGGCATACTGTTCCGTTATCTGTAACTCTGTCAAATCTTTCTATTTCAAGATACGGACAGCCGTCGGCATCCATTAGTTTAACATTGGGAATATCCAGCAGAATAGTTTGCGCCAGCCTCATACAGAATAACTCATTTTCTAATAAATCGGGAAACCGTCTGTTAGTAATTTTTATGATATGCGTCGTTGGGTGTTCATCGTCAGAGCGGTAATAAATATTATTCTGTTTGTACACGGCGAATTTTAACTGCGCTCCCGCAAGAGAAAGGCGCGGCGGATTATCGAGACTTGTAAGCAGCGG
>WQRT01000184.1 GCA_009786625.1 Treponema sp. | reverse complement strand
ATGATCATGCCCATGCTCCTGATTTGAATGTGCTTCAGTTACTTTTGGAAATATATTGCCATGATTGTGGCCGTCATCCCATTCTTTTGGCAGATGTAACGCGTTATTAATTATTCTGCCGGTTTCTGTATTGCCGTTAACAATAAATGAAACAATTATCCTGTTATTTTCTGTTGTTTTTGAATATGTGCCGCTCTTTTTAACACCATGAGCTAAAGAAGCATTAAAATTTCCATCAGCTAATAATTGAACTGTTTGCCCGTGAAAACTATAAATTTCTGTTTCATTTTTGTTACATGATATTATTACTAAACTTGCTAAAATAATTATTAAAGCCAAAACGCTTAATAATCCGGTTTTGTTACAGTTTGAACAATTTATTAAATTTTTCCTGACATAATCTTTAGACATAAAGATTCTCCTATTAATTTTAAGTTTTCGAATATTGCTTAAAATATTAAATTTTAAGCTAATATTTTTTTAATGAGAATGTTTGTAAGAAAAAGTATTTTTCATGTGTTTAAACGGACTTTTTGTTCAATTAAAAAGAATGAGGATATCGTTTCTTTTGTTTTTTGCTCGTTTAATTGTGATAATTGTATTGAATCTATAAATAAACAGGTAGTCACTTTTATAATATTTTTATATGCGTATATATGCTGGCAAAAAATACAGTTTTTGCCTATACAATCATGATCGTCAGTAATAATAGTCTCGGCAGAAATAACTGTAAAAGCTATACATACAGCCAAGAGGAGATACGTTATCCGCTTTCCAGTAAAAAGCTCCATTTTAACCTTATACCGCAATTTCATATTTAAATCAATATACCTCCAAAAGTCGTTTTTTGCAATGTTTCGATAGATTTTAACAATTAAGTAAAGAGGGTTTTCCGGGTTATTTTGATACGAAACGTCATGCATTGTATGTATGCTGCCAATTAATCGTTTGCGGATTAGTTTAGAACGGCTTCCAATATCCTCCTAAAAAAATATTTGGAAATTCGAAGCTAATCCGTGTGTTTTTGAATTTTGATGAATGCATATTCTGCGGAACTTGACACTGTTGGAGGTCAAAGGATGTTGACAAAAACGAGGCGGCCAAAAGCGCAGAAAGCCGGGTTTGAGAATTATATAAAACGTTACTGGATGCTTTACCTGATGCTTGCGCTGCCGATGGCGTTTTTTATCGTTTTTCGTTATGTGCCAATGACTAATATCGTTATTGCTTTTAAGGATTATAATTTGTTCCGCGGTGTTTGGTCGGAACAAAGTCCGTGGGTCGGCTGGCAGTGGTTTGAAAAAGCGTTCGCGTCAAGAGATTTCTGGCTTGCGATGCGTAACACTTTATGGCTTAATTTTCTCGATCTAATCATCGGGTTTCCCGCTCCAATTATTCTCGCGCTTATCCTGAATGAACTTTATTTTAAGACATTTAAAAAATTTACACAGACTGTTATTTATCTTCCTCACTTTTTATCATGGATAATTGTTTCCAGTATCGCGTCAAGGCTTCTGGCGCCGACAACAGGTGTTGTGAATGTTTTCTTAATGGAATCATTTGGAATCGGTCCTATCAATTTTCTTATGGACAAGGCGAACTGGGTGGGAACGTATGTCGCGTTCGGCGTNTGGAAGGAAATGGGATGGGGTACGATAATTTATCTTGCCGCTATCACAGGNATCAACCCCGAGTTATACGAAGCGGCGGAGGTTGACGGCGCGGGACGCTGGCGGAAACTTTGGCATATTACTTTGCCTGGTATAAGGCCGACTATCGTTGTCCTTCTGATCATGAACATCGGACGTATTTTAGGAATCGAGTTTGATCGTCCTTATACGATGATGAATAATATAGTAATAGAAGTCGCTGATGTACTGTTAACGCTTGTATACAGGCTTGGAATCAGATCATTCCAATTTTCTCTTACCGCGGCTATCGGTCTTTTTCAATCGGTAGTCTGCGTTATCTTTCTNGTTGCGGCTAACACCATGGNAAAGAGATTCGGCGAACGCGGCATTTGGTAGGAGAAAAAAATGATTAGAGCGAAACAAACTATAATCGGCGACACNGTTTTTATTTAAGCACAGCGCCGCAGTGGGTTCCAATTCAATTAAAGCTCTGGCAGCTNATTCAGAATATGACGTCTATCGATGTTACCGCCGTGGAAATGGTAGCCGGAACAGTACCGCGCGCGTCGGACGCGATAAAAGCCGCCGCAATAATGTTCGCGACTATTCCGATTCTTGTAGTTTATCCGTGGCTTCAAAGATATTTTATCAAAGGCGTTACAATAGGCGCGGTTAAAGGATGATCAATGTAAACGTTAGACGATCTGACCGTTTAATTTTTTATTAAACTGTCAGGTAGTCTATATGTTATATAGATAAAAAAAATATTTGGAGGAGTATATGAAAAAGTTTTTTCTAGTCATGGCCGTCTTCTTGATGGTTTTTACGATGATGACCGCCGGTTGTTAGAAAAGAGCGCCAAGCGGAACAGGAGCGCTTACTGTCGAAATTTTTGACCGCGGCTCGGACGGCGGCAGATCTCTCGCGTACGACAATGCGTGGACAGACTGGATCAAAGCAAAAGTAAAAGCCGATCTTGATATCGATGTTACTTTTGTTCCTGTCGGACGCTGGTCGGAAAATACCGATATCGTTAAGGAAAATATTCCGCTGGAATATATTTCCGAAAAATTTAATATGGATAAAGATCATTTAAACAGAATATTCAGCAAGGAAATAGGCACAACAATACACTGTTATATGCAAATAAAAAGATTGATTCTGGCGAGGCAGGAAATAAGGAAAGGCGCAGGGATCGAAGAAGCGGCGTACAAAACAGGATTTATGGATTACTCAAATTTCTACAGAGCATATAAGTCTTTCTTCGGTATGAATCCGTCAGCTCAACGTAATGAAAATATCGATTTGACGGAAAACCGCATTTTATAACAATTTACAGATGTTTGTAATCTTTTTAATTCTCACGCATGTAATGCGCCGTTTTTTATTTTAAAATTTTTCTTGACAACTATGCAAAGCGGGGTTAGCATTTACATATGGATCTACCTAAACGTTTAGGTAGAATTAAAAGATCAACACAGGAGGAAAAAATGAAAAGATTTTTGAGTTTGTGCCTGGTTCTGTTCCTTATTACCGGCATGGCTGTTTTTGCCATCGGTAACAGACAGAGGGCCTCCACATCCGAAAGAACCCAGATTACCTATTCGTTCTGGGGAACCCCGGATGAAGCAAGGGAAGTGCAGCATGTTGCTGACAGATTCAACAGTGAACAAAACAGAATCCAGGTAACTGTCATGCAGATTCCGCGTGATACATACTTTGAAAGGCTTAACACGATGGCTACCGCAAGGCAGCTTCCTGACTGCGGTATAATGAGCGAAGACGGCGTTTTACAATACGCCACTAATGGTTATCTTGCGGATATTTCAACAATGTACGGACCCAATGACGCGAAGCCGCTGGACAGTCTCGCTTTCAGAGCGCCGAACGGTCAAATTGTGGCTTATTCGGTCGCGAATGAAATTTTGCTTCTATATTACAACAAGAGTATGTTCGACAGAGCCGGTATNCCTTATCCGCCTACTTCCGCGGCNAACGCNTGGACATGGGATCAGTTTGTGGAAACAGCAAGAAGATTGACCCTTGACGCGAACGGAAGAAATCCGGGACAGGCCGGTTTTGACCGAAACAGGATCGTGCAGTACGGCGCGATGGTAGACACTCTTACATGGCAGCTTGAAGTATGGGCGCTCAGCAACGGCGGCGGTTTCTTCAACGCCAACGGNACTCAGGTGATTGTCGATCAGGACGCGGCGATTGAAGCGATTCAGAGAGTCGCNGATCTGCATCTTGTGCATAACGTAGCGCCTTTGTCACCGGGGCTTTCNGATGACGGTATTCAACGTTCCATCATTGCCGGTACTGTAGCGATGGCGACAGGCGGACAGTGGAATATCGGTACTTGTCTCGCGACAGCGCGCGATCTGGAAGGGCTTAACTACGGCGTAGCAGTTCTTCCCCGCATGAGGGATCTTGTTACCATAAACACAGGCGGCCCCAATGTCGTTTTCAGCCAGTCAAGGAATCAGGCTGCGGCGATGGAATGGCTCAGATGGTACGCGCGTGAGGAAAATTCATGGTTCCTGATTGAATCAGGAATCTGGATGCCTGTTCTTGACAGATACTACACCGATGAAACTTACACAAGAAGATGGGTGGAAAATCCGGCGTTCCCGCCTTACGCCGAATATAAATCCGCCGTTGTTGACTTCGCGAGAACTCACGCAAGACCGACAGCATGGTACTATACAAATAACACAATTGATTTTAACAATCTTTTGGGTTCTGTACTCGGTCCTGTGTGGACAGGAAACAGAACGGCAAGGGAGGCGATTACATCGAATGCCGCCGCTTTGCGAAGGGCGCATCAAGGCCAGTGATAGATTATAGTTTGGCTGTATGATACATTATAGTCAGACTATAAAAAGCAGCTAACAGTCGATAGATGACGGTGTGAGGTGCAAACAAGGTGAAGTTGCAGGCTGTGTTTAAATCGAAAGCGTCCGCGAAAGAAGCGGGAACCGCGTATTTATTTTTGATACCGGCTTTTGCGGGACTTTCGATTCTTACTTACGGACCCCTCATCGCGGTTTTTTCCTTGAGTTTTTTCAACTGGAGGGGAGCTCTTCAGCCGTCATTTATCGGATTNCAAAATTATGTGCGCCTGTTCACAGAGGATCCGTACTTTATCGATTCTCTTAAAGTGACAGGCTATTTTTCTTTGCTTGCNGTAATCGGCAGTATGGTTTATTCNCTTTTAATCGCGATGCTTTTAAACCGCAAGATCCCCGCAAGAGGTTTTTTCCGCGCCGTGTTTTATCTGCCGTANATACTGCCCGCAGTCGCAGTTTATATGGGATGGGCGTGGCTTTACGAAGGCAATTTTGGTTTATTCAATTATATAATAAGTTCTTTCGGCATTAATAAGGTTCATTTTATCGCCGATCCAAATCTTGTTGTTCCGTCGCTCGCGCTGATCGCTGTGTGGCTTTCAGGAAATTTGATCGTGATATTTCTGGCTGGATTGCAGAATGTGCCGAGAGTTTACTACGAAGCCAGCGAGATTGACGGCGCGAATTCCTGGCAGCGTTTTTGGCACGTAACGATTCCCGGAATGACGCCGATTATTTTTTACAATCTTTTGATGTCGCTGATTACAAATATGCAGGTTGTAACTCCCGCTCTCGCGCTGACAGGAGGCGGACCCGGTAATTCATCAACCTTTATGACGTATCTTATGTACCGTTACGCGTTTATTTCAAGCAGGCTTGGTTACGCGAGCGCGATTTCTTTTGTTCTGTTTATCGTCGTTGGAATTTTTACGGGCATTCTCTTCGCAACTTCCAAAGAATGGGTTTTCCATGAAGGCGGAGATAAATGAGTTCGATTAAAAGCCGGAAAACCAATGACNTGATTATTAACACATTTTCTTTTATCTGCGTTACTGTTCTTGCCGCTATGGTAATTTTTCCNGTGTGGTGGATTTTCCGCTCCAGCCTGATGAACAACGCGGAATTGTACGCGTGGCCGCCTTCGCTTTATCCAAAACGATGGCTCTTTTCAAATTATCTCCGCGCGCTTGAGTATTTTCC
>WQRT01000183.1 GCA_009786625.1 Treponema sp. | reverse complement strand
AGATGGAGAGAACTCTACGAAGCTAACAAGTCCCGTATGCCCGATCCAAACAACCCTGATTGGATTGAGCCTGGCTTTGTTCTCAATATTCCAAGTATCAGGGGCGAGACCCGGTATGGCATGTGGGAACCTAACAGGATGTACAGGTAAACTAACGGCTGCTCTGGAGATATAATGCCAGAGCAGTTCCCATTAGAGCGTGAACGTAAGGTGCTTTTCCCATGCTTTGAATTACTTCGTTAGTATCGATTAGGGTAGTCTCGACAAACTCGTCCTTATCCAATTTTTGCTTGCCGTCGCCGCTTAAATCCTCAGCCAGGAAAAAATGTACCTTGTTTGACATGATCGCCGGATTTGGGCTGCAATCCCCGATTTTTTTTATTCTTCCGGGTTTATAGCCGGTTTCTTCGAACAACTCCCTTGCCGCCGCTTCCTCCGGGTTTTCGCCTGGTTCAAAGACCCCTCCCGGGAACTCGAGGCTCAAGCATTGCGCTCCATGGCGCCATTGCCAGACCATAAGAAATTTCTTACCTTTAGGTGTATCAATTACAGGGATCACAATAGCCCAGTCTTTTGCTTCAATTATTGAGAAGGTATTTAAACTCATATCCCGGCCGGATAACGGCGGTTTACAATAAGATTCCCAGATAGAAAAAATCCTGCATTGAAAAACTTGCTTCCGGTTTTCTTCTTTCCAGATCAGACGGTCTTTGTTCATTTGATGAAAATATCATTTTATGTGTTTTTTGTGAAGTTGGGGAAAGTTGGGGACAGAGCTTGTGATGAAGATAAAGCTTGGATGGGGACAGAGCTTGAGTTGAAGATTGAGCTTGAATGGGGACAGAGCTCGAATTAAAGAACAGAGCTCGAATTAGGGGACAGAGCTTGAGCTGAGGATAGAGCTTGGATGGGGACAGAGCTTGAGTTGAAGACGGAGCTTGAATGGGGACAGAGCTTGAATTAAGGAACAGAGCTTAAACTAAAAACATAGTTTTTCCCAATAGTTAAAATCTTTTCAAAAATATGCTATCTTAGTTATTAAAATGAAATCTTATCTCGACATAGTGCAAAAAATCCTTGATAACGGTTTTCGAAAGGCAAACCGTACCGGCGTGGATGCTCTAACTATTGCCGGAGCGATGTTTGAGCATGATATGGCGGAAGGTTTTCCATTATTAACTACTAAAAAAGTGCCTTTTCAAATGGTTAGATCTGAATTAGAGTTTTTCATTCGCGGAATTACCGACAAAGAATGGCTTAAAGAGCAAAAAAATTCAATTTGGAACGAGTGGTGCAGTCCTGACATTGTTCCTTACGGAAACGATGAAGCAACTAAGGCAAAAATGATGAGCGAACGCGAACTTGGTCCTATTTACGGCTGGCAATGGCGCAATTTTGGCGCACGCTATACCGCTTATAACACTCCGCCTGAGGGACAGAGCTGCGATCAACTTCAAAAACTGGTTCAAACACTTAAAACAGACCCGGATGATCGCCGAATGATTGTCAGCGCATGGAATCCATGCGATTTGCACAGGATGGCGCTGCCTCCTTGTCATTATGCTTTCCAAGTAACGGTTATTGATGGCAAGCTCAATTTGCTCTGGAACCAGCGTTCTGTCGATGCCGCTTTAGGGCTACCCTTTAACATCGCAAGTTATGGCTGCCTTCTGCATTTGCTTGCCAAGGAAGCCTGTTTAAAAGAGGGCAAGTTAATCGGTTTCCTTGGAGACGTTCACATTTATATAAATCATATCAATACAATCAGCCTCCAAATGATTCGCCAGCCCAGAGCACTGCCGCGAATTAAAACGGATAACTTCAAATCGATATTTGATTGGCATTATAATGATACTATTGTTGAGGATTACAATCCGCATCCGGCTATTAAATTTGAAATAGCGGTTTGATTGAGGAATTTAGGATGAATAAAAGTCAAGAGGTAATCATTATTGCAGCAATGGCTGAAAACCGGGTTATCGGCAAAGATAATGCCATTCCTTGGCTGGTGAAAGGGAACCTTGCGCATTTTAAAGAAATGACAATGGGATGGCCTTGTGTCATGGGGAGAAAGACATGGGAGTCCTTACCCAAAAGGCCGCTTCTCGGGCGTTTAAATATTATTGTTTCCTCTATGGGAAAACCAAGCTCTGTCCCCAAGATGAGTTCTAGAGCAAGCTCTGTCCCTCAAACGAGTTTAAATTCAAGCTCTGTCCCTAAGGACGAGCAAAAAAGCGAGCTCTGTCCCCAGGAAAAACCTCAAGCTCTGTCCCCAATACCCTCCTCCCCCATATTCCTCCCCTCACTAACCGCCGCTATCGAGCACTGCGCCGGTTATAAAAAGGTTTTTATCTGCGGCGGAGAGTCGATTTACAAGCAAGCTCTGTCCCTCGCGAGTGTAATCGATCTAACGCTAATCCCCGGCAATTACGACGGCGACACTTATTTCCCCGAAATTGACGGCAGTTGGCTCAAAACTGACACTGTTAGTTATGAAGAATTTTCTGTCATCACATATAAAAAAATTAAAAAGGAGCAGATATGAAAGGTCCTATTCTAACTGTTCTCGCGGCGGGCATGGGAAGCCGCTACGGCGGTCTTAAACAGATGGATAAAATCGGCAGAAACGGCGAAGTGCTGCTGGATTATTCGGTTTTCGACGCGGTTCAATCGGGATTTGAGAAAATCGTTTTTATAATCCGTCATGATATCGAAAAGGATTTTCGTGAGCTGGTGCTTGTCAGAATGGAAAAAAAGGTTAAATGCGAGCTTGCTTTCCAGGAGCTTGACAGCCTGATTCCGCCTGATATTTTCCGCGCCGCGCAGGAAGCCGGGCGCACTAAGCCCTGGGGGACAGGGCACGCTTTGCTTTGCGCCGCTGATAAACTCGACGCGCCTTTTACTGTAATTAATGCCGATGATTTTTACGGAAGAGAAGCGTTTACCGTTATGGGCAAACATCTTCTCAGCCCGGAAGCAGGAACTCCTTCAATCGTTCCGTACCGGCTTGAAAAAACACTGAGTCCTCAGGGCAGCGTNACGCGGGGAGTTTGCGAAGCCGCAGGCGGTTTTCTTACNAGTGTTGATGAGCTTACTTGCATCGAAAAAAANGACGGGCGTATCGCGAATACATCGCCTGACGGTTCTGTCCGNGTACTTGCGCCCGATACTCCCGTGTCTATGAACTTCTGGGGATTTTCACCTAACATACTGCCTGAATATAAAAAATATTTTGATGATTATTTAACAAGATTCGTGTCTGATCCAAAAGGGCAGATTAAAAGCGAATGTTTTATACCGAAAGCGGTCGATCATTTTATCAAACAGGGGATTTGCAGGGTAAAAGTTCTTTCCGCGGATTCCGACTGGTTCGGCGTTACATACAAGGAAGACAGGGAAGCCGCTTCAAAAAAAATTGATGAGTTGACTTCATCCGGTGTATATCCCGCTGTTCTCTGGAATTGATATGGAAATTGCCGGATTATCTGTTATCGGTTTTATATTAGGAATGGTAACAATCATTCCGGGGCTTTCAGTCGCGACTTTGGCGATTGCGTTTAACGTTTACGATAGGTTGATAAATGTAATTACACCTGATGTAAAAAAGATTCTTGCCGCGCGGTTGTTTTGGCTTCCGATGGTGATAGGCGGTATCGCGGGAATTATTTTCGCGAGTAAAGCTGTCACCATATTACTGGAAAATTATCATGTTCCTGTTTACTGGTTTTTTATCGGCATTATTTCCGGGAGTGTTCCCGGTATTTATTCCATGACGCGCCGACCTGATTCTGCGCTGCCTTCTTTTATGTCGATGATATGCTGCGTTCTTGCTGTTATTGTTATGGTGATAATCGCCGTTTATCAGCCCGATGAAAGCGTAAATGTTGTTCACACCGAATTCTCATGGCAATTTTTCGGCATGCTTGTTCTAGCCGGCGCTCTTGCGGCCATTGCAATGATAATCCCCGGCATTTCCGGCGCTTTCATGCTTTTGATAACAGGTTATTACTACACGGCTCTTCAGGCTGTCTCCGATTTTAATATTTCGTTAATGTCTCCGATTATATTAGGTGCAATTTTTGGATTGCTCTCAGGCGCCGCATTGGTGCGTTTGCTGCTCTCAAAAGCGCCTTCGCAAACTTACGGCGCGGTATTGGGGCTTGCAGCAGGATCTGTTCTTATTTTATATCCCGGCGGATTTGGGGAAGGTTATTGGATTTTTATTTCCGCAGCGTGTTTGCTTTTCGGGTTTGCTGTTTCTTTTCTCATGGGCAGGAAGAAAACCGCTTCTTATGAACAAACCAAACAGCCGCGGTCAGAAGAACAGCGGGAATAAACAANAAAACGCCGCTTGTCATCGCGAGGGAAAGATAGATNACAAGTGTCTCCTCCGCCTCTTCCTCTCTCAACCTGATGCCGGATAAAAATCCTGCCGCTGAGTTTATCAAAATAAAAAAGATTCTTGTTTTTTCATAATCAGATAAAATTTTTATCACCCAATTCATTTCTTTATAATATTCCGTTTCATTTTTAAACAATATTTCTGTTTTTGCGATATCATCATTGTCCGCGCTGTTTATCGATTTGATTTTTTCTTTTAGTTTTTCTGGAGTAAAACTTAAAAAAATGATCCTGATACGGGCGGCTATTTTTATATTAAACATTGAATGGATTAAAACTAATATGCCTAGTATAATTAATCCTGTTATCAAAATAATGGAGTTCAAATTATAAAACATAGATGCCGCGGATAGTATTATTCCGCTATAAAAATTTTCTCCTAAAGTCAGAATCAATCTTAAAACTAAAAAATTACATATAAAATTTAAAATTATAAAAAATAAAATTATATTTGGGAAAAAAGAATTATAGTTATTTTTAGCCGTTAATAATACATCAATTATTAATAAAACAGAAAAAAAAATATTTAGCAGTATTATATAATTAAATAAAATAACCGGAATCGGTATTATTACTATAAAAAAGATGATCAATGTAATAACAACGTAGACCATTGTTCCATATGAACTTTTATTTTCCGGCATCGAGCGCTTCCTTATACATATAAAATATACTGTAATAGTTAATTATTTGATACTATGTTTGATTTACACAGACAAATTCAATAAAAAGAAATATTTGCTAAACTTGTTGTTTTCTGCTATACTTAGCGGAGGAGGATTTTTATGGCTGAATTAAAAGGTTCAAAAACCGAAAAAAATCTGATGGAAGCGTTCGCGGGCGAATCGCAGGCGCATGTAAAATATCAATATTTCGCCTCAAAAGCGGAAAAAGACGGTTACCAGCAAATCGGCGCGATTTTCCGCGAGACGGCGCTTAACGAGAAGGAACACGCGAAGATATGGTTTAAACTTCTTCACGGCGACAATGTTCCACCAACAACGGAAAATCTTAAAGCCGCCGCTGATGGTGAAAATTTTGAGTGGACAGATATGTACGCAGGTTTCGCAAAGACGGCAAGAGAAGAAGGCTTTAATCAAATAGCGGTTCTTTTTGATATGGTAGGAAAGATCGAAAAAGAACACGAAGAAAGGTATCGAAAGCTGCTTGCTAATGTCGAAGGCGCGCTTGTGTTTTCGCGTGACGGCGATCAGGTTTGGCAGTGTTCAAATTGCGGACATATCGCTGTCGGTAAAAAAGCGCCGGAACTTTGTCCTGTATGCAAACATCCAAAAGC
>WQRT01000182.1 GCA_009786625.1 Treponema sp. | reverse complement strand
TCCTTTTCTTTCTCTTTCTTTTTTCGTGCCATGACCATGTTTTCTCCTCTGGTATTTCTACCATTTTAATGGTCATTTACACATTTTTTAAGACAGGCTCACAGTGTCAGGCACTGAATTTCCATTATGTCCTCCATCCTGCCCATACGCTGCATATAGCGTACATAATATAAAAAAAGCTATTAAAAATTTTCTCATCTTAAATTCCTTTTAATTTGTCTAAGCGATTAGACGATATATACAATACATATGTGTAGTATATAGATTATCATGTAATACTCCTTTTTTTGTGAAAAAACCTGCTTATCATTGAAATAACATAAAAATGCGTTTATTCAATGGTTGATATAGATAAGGAGTAATAAAATGTCAGTTAAATTTCCATAATAATGCTGCAGAGCGCAAAAAATATACAATTTATAGTATTCTAAATGGGTGTATCGTTTTATAGAAAGTTTTTATTCTGAGCCAATGATTTCGTTAAATAATCTCTTTTATATCAAGACCAGTTATCTCTAGTATAAAATCCGGTGTAGAGCCTCTGGCAAATAAATTCCGTGCTATCTCCTTTCGCTCCTCCTCACGGCCCTTTTCGCGGCCTTCTCTAAGGCCCTTTTCCATGCCTTCCTCCCGGCCTTCCTCTAATCCTTCTTCACGGGCCTCTTCGCGCCAAACTTCTTTCGCGTCTTCTAAATTCCATTCTTCCAGTACCATACCTAACACCTCCGAGCCGTGTTTCTCAAGGAACGTTTTTAGTATACCATGTTTATGGCAAATTTTAACAGTCTCATTTATGGCTTCTACATCGTTTTTCATATCTTTTTTGAACATTCGCGATATAGCTACAAANGCGCTGTAGTCCGCNAGTTCTTTACAACGATTTAAGATTTCNTTATTCTTGCCTTCATTTATATTGATCACTTTTACTTCCAGTTCCAGCAGCGGATGAGCGCTTTCCGGAATCCCAAAATTAATCTGCCTTTCAAACAACTCGGACAGCTTTAATATTTTTTCCTCTGGATAAGGTCTTTCACCATTGTATAAAACATAAAACTCAGGCCGCGGTATCAGCATTTTCTTTTCCGTATATAGGTTCTTTTTTTCTATAATTTTTTCCAGTAAATGTGAATGGTACATGTAAAAGCGCAGAGCCATATTCGGATTAATCGTGCTTTGATGTTCGATAAGCACAATAAGTTTCCCGCCTATCTCGAAAGAAATGTCATTGTTCAAATTCATGTACAATGTTTTTTCGAGAGTGTTAATGGAAACCGATACGTCAGACGGCAGGACTGCGCCGCTGAGCGCGCAATACAGATCCCGCAGCAGAGCAGGGTCTGTAAAAAGCCTGGTGAACATACTATCTTTGAAATTTCTGTTTGTTTTCATTTTAACCTCCGCTAATATATGGCGCGGGGATGTCATCCTGCTTGCGAATAAATAAAAATTAGGTAAAATTCCCTATATAAGGCGGCTGTCACTTTTAAGGATTTTACTTATAGGGAAACGATCTGCCGCGGATTAAATGGATTTTTATTAGTCATGTGGATAATATGAGTCTGTGAATATCAATTTTTATATGTAAAACCTTTCAATCACATCCCCTGCACAGAAATCCAATTAATGTTACAATACCATCATGATAAATGTCGCTTTTACCGGGGGAGGGACTGGAGGGCATATTTACCCTGGTCTGGCTGTGGCGGCACAGCTTAAGAAACTTGCAGGTCCGGATGTCCGCTTTTTCTGGATTGGATCGTCTGCCGGTATGGATCGAGCGCTTGTCGAAGAGGCTGGTCTTGAGTTCTTCGGCGTACCTTCAGGAAAATTAAGGCGTTATTTTTCTTTGCGGACTTTTATCGATTTTTTTAAGGTAGCCGCGGGGTTTTTCGCTTCCCGGCGGATTCTTAAAAAGCAAAAGGCAATGCTGCTTTTTTCTAAAGGCGGTTTTGTAAGCGTACCTCCCTGCGCGGCGGCTTCCTCTCTTAAAATACCTGTTTTTACCCATGAATCCGATTTCAGCCCGGGACTTGCCACAAAATTGAACGCTCGATCTGTTTCAAAGACCGGCGGCAGGATTTTTACGGCTTACGAAGGCACTACGAGCTTTTTTTCTCAAAAAATTCGTGATAAAATCGTATTATGCGCTAATCCTGTGCGTGCGGCTTTCCGTAATGCCGATCCGGCAAAGGGCAGGGCTTTCCTCGGTGTCAGTAATGACACGCGTATTCTTCTTGTTCTTGGCGGCAGCCAGGGCGCGGCTCAGGTGAATGAGCTTGTCCGCGCGGCGCTGCCGGAGCTGACGAAGATTTTCACGGTGGTTCATCAGACAGGTACGGCGCTTTCCTGGGATGTGCCGCCGTCGGAAAAGTATAAGCCGCTCTCTTATATAAAAGAAGAGATGCCCCATGTGATGGCGGCCGCTGAGATGATCATGGGAAGAAGCGGAGCGGGAATTTGGGAATGGGCTGTTCTCGGAAAACCGATGCTGCTGATTCCGTTAAGAGGATCGGGTACAAGAGGCGATCAAATTGAGAACGCGGAATTTTTTAAGGAAGCGGGCGCGGCTTTTGTTTTTGACGCTGATGTGAAAGCCGTTGATATAGTCGAAGCATCTGTCTCTCTTGCGAATAACGTTGAAAAAAGAGAGGCGATGGCGGCGGCTTCGGCAAAGATAGGAGAACGTGACGGCGCAGAACAGATAGCTCTTGTTCTGCTCGAAAAAATAAATTTGATTATGGAGGAAATGAAATGAATCTAGGTGTAATGGATATTTTCTTTATTCTGTTGATCGCGTTGTTCATGATCCGCGGTTATCTTAAAGGCTTTATCAGTGAAGTGTTATCTATGGCGGCTATTGTTCTTGGAGTTCTTGGAGCGGTGTTCTTTTACAAAAACGGCGGAGAATATGTAAGAACGCAGTTCCTTCCGGAATCGCAAATCATCCCGGAGATTATCGCGTTTATCACTATATTACTGATTGTTTTTGTCATCGGAAAACTTCTTGAAATTTTACTAAAACAGGTTATCCGCGGAGTTAAACTCGGCGGAGCGGACAGAATACTCGGCATTGTTTTTGGTTTTGCCGAAGGCATCGCGGTAGTGAGTCTTGTATTGTTCTTGCTGCGGGTACAGCCGATTGTTGATCTTTCGGGAATACTCGACAACAGCATCTTCGGCCGTTTGCTGCTTCCGCTGATCATTGGGACAGCCGAAACAGGTTCAGTTGATTTGAAAACGGCGGAAGAGAGCGTTATAAATTTGATAAACGAGTGATATAAGTGTTTGAAAATATAATTGAGCAGGAAGCTGTCATCCGTTTACGCGATGACATTCTTGCCGGCCGCAACGCGCCGTCAATGCTGTTCTACGGGCCGGGCGAATCCGGGAAGGGAAGCGCGGCGCTGGAACTTTCGCGCGTTCTTTCTTGCAATGCGCAAGGCGCGTGGAAGTGCTCGTGCGGATCCTGCGAAAGACAGCGAATTCTTTTGCATGACGATCTTCTTGTGTTTGGCAGAAGATCATTCGCGGCGGAAATAGCGGCTTCCTGTTCATCGTTTTTGCGTAACAGTTCAAACACAAACGCAAAAACTTTATTTTACCGTTCAATACGTAAACTTCTTTTGCGTTTTTCTCCCGTCCTAATGGAAGATGAGCCGAAACTTGGGAAAATATCTACGGTTTTGCAATCGCTTGATGAAGGATTAAGCGAGTTCTGGACGTTAAACGCCGCGTCTGTCAAATATGATGAGCTGGAGAAAATCTGTAAAGCGCTTGTCGATGACGCGCTGACTCTTGAAAGGGAAGGAATCAGCTCCGTTATCCCGATTAACCATATAAGACGCGCTGCATGGTGGTGCAGGGTTTCTCCCGCCGGAAAACGAAAAACATTAATAATCGAAAACGCGCAGAATATGAGGGATGAGGCGCGTAATTCGCTTCTTAAACTTCTTGAAGAGCCGCCTTCATCGGTCAACATTGTTCTGACTGTAAAAAGACGCGAGGAAGTGATGCCTACGATTCTGTCGCGTTTAAGGCCGTACCGCTTTTTAAAAAGATCGGAAGCGGGCGAAAAAGAGATAATACGCCGCATTTTTCAAGATACGGCAGAAAAGCAGTCCGGCTTAAGCGTGTACCTTGAATCTTTTCTTCCGCAAAGCGCGGAAAAAATGCATCCTCTTGCGGCATGGTTTCTTGTAAGCCTCGCAAGAGCGGTTATATCCGGAATAAAAAAAACTGGCGGCTCCGCGCCGGCTTATTTAAACGCGCTGGGAGAGCGTTATGCGCAAATAGCGGAATCCGCAGGGCTTGAGCGCACGATAAGCTGTTCTGTTGTTGTTAAAACAATTATCGCGAAAAGCGGCAATTTCGCGGGTCTTTCGTTTTCAGGTTTTATGAAATTATGCATAGACCTTCTTGTCCCTGTTATACGCGGGCAGGACAGTTCCTGTATTGCGTATAACGATATTTTTAAAAAATACATCAGCGAGGCTGTCACTTCCGTTGAAATATTAAATATTAACGCGCAGTCCGCGCTGGAAGCGCTTTTTTATAAATTAAAAACTTCCATGATTAGAGGGATGAATGTCTGATTTTTTCCGGCGCGCCTTAAAAAAAGTTAATAAACTTGACACNGTAAATTACCGCGAGCTTTTATACTCCGCTGTNAATCAGATTGAGCTTCTTGAGACAGTCGGCGATTCTATAGATGTGGGGATCGTTGTATGCGATAAGGAACACAATCTTGTGTATTTAAATAAATGCGCGAAAAGGCTTTTCCCGGTGCATTTCATCGAAGGTGTTAAAATATGGCAGGCGATCCCCGATGAAAAAATAGTTGAGTTTTTCAGAGAAATACTTCTCGGTAAAGATAAAATCGCAGACAAGGAACTGGAAATCAATCAAAAAGGAAGGGACAGGCTTTACTCTGTTAATGTGGTGCCGCTTGTTCAAAAAAAGCGCATAACAGGCTCCCTTGTCTACATCGAAGATATCACGGATAAACGCAGGGAAGAAGAAAAACACCGCAGGGCGGAAAACCTCGCNAGCCTTACAACGCTTGCCGCCGGNGTCGCTCATGAAATAAAAAATCCTCTTGGATCAATATCGATTCATCTTCAACTGCTGCAAAAATCGCTTGCTAAAAATAAAGCGTTTAAAAANGATAAAAACGATAAATACATAAAAGTGCTTAAGGAAGAGGTTGACAGGCTTAACCGCATTGTAGTGGATTTTTTATTCGCGGTACGCCCGATGAATCTGGAACTGCGAAAAGAAGATTTAAATAAATTAATATACGAAGTGATGGATTTTGTACGTTTCGAGATGGAACAATCTAATATACTGTGCCTTCTGGAGCTTGATGATAATATACCGGCTCTGCTGCTTGATGAACGTTATATGAAACAAGCGGTGCTCAACCTTATCACAAACGCGAAAGCGGCAATGCCTGAAGGCGGTGTTCTGACAATAGCCTCAAAATTGGCGGATAATGAAATAAAAATATCGGTATGTGATACCGGTCTTGGGATTAAAAAAGAAGATCTTCTAAAAATATTTGAACCTTATTTTACAACAAGAGAAACTGGAACAGGTCTTGGTCTTACACAGGTTTATAAAATTATAAGGGAACACAACGGGGAGATATCTGTCGATTCCGAACCGGGAACAGGATCTGATTTCAGGATTATTCTGCCGGTACCGCAGAAGGATATGCGTCTTATTGC
>WQRT01000181.1 GCA_009786625.1 Treponema sp. | reverse complement strand
GCCGCGATATTTACATTGACTCTCCTAATCTCGCCGTTTTCAAATTTCATGCTGTATATCGTTTTGATACATTCAAGGACATAATCTATCGGGCATTCTTTNTCNCACTCGCCGGCTTCTACCGCGAGCCTTTTATGCCCCATCATCTCNAGGACTTTTACTTCTTCNCNTACTTCGTCCATTGTAAGTTTTGATCTTTTAAAATCATGGGTGTTTTTAAAACTGCAATACGCGCAGCGGTTTACGCAATAATCGGAAATATATAACGGAGCGAACATTACGATCCTGTTGCCGTATATGCGCTTTTTAATTTTTCCCGCGATTTCAAAAATGCGGTTTTTTATTTCCGCGTTATTGTTAACTAATAGAGCCGCGGTTTCCTTATGTGTTAGAGGCTGTCCGTTCTCCGCTTTTTCAAGCGACTTAATAATGCTGTTTTCGTCCGCGGACTTCGCTTCTTCAAGCAAATCCTCGATATATTTTTGATTGATAAAATTCGTTTCCATATTGATCAAGTATAACAAAAAAAAGGTTGATTGTCATTATTGCCGCCATATTGCCGCAAATATGGAATCAAGCGTTTTCTCCATTCCTTGCTAAAGATTTAGCATGGCAATACTGCGTTTTAAGATCCCCTGAATGTGCGCGATTACTATTCCGTAGTTTGTAAACGGAATATTCTGTTCTTCGGCGAGAGCCTTGCGGTGCAGTACCTCGCGTTCATTCAGCATACATGAACCGCAGTGGATAATTAATTTGTAAGATGAAAGATCCTGCGGGAAATCTCCTCCCGAGCAGAAATGAAAATCAGGTTCCTTTGATGAATGATTTTTTACAAGCCGCGGTATTTTCACAGTCCCGATATCATCGCACTGGCGGTGGTGCGTGCATCCTTCGCAGATTAAAATTTTATCGCCGTCCTGTAACGCGTCAAGCGCGGCCGCTCCTTTAACGGCTGTTTCAAGAAAACCTTTAAAACGCGCGAACAAAATTGAAAAAGACGTAAGAGGAATTTCTTCAGGTACGATGGACGAAACCTGCGCGAAAACCTGGCTGTCCGTGATGACAAGAGCTGGTTTAGGCGCAAGACCGGCAAGAGCCTCCCGCAGCTCTCTTTCCCTTGCCGCTATTACAATGCCGCCTGCGTCCAGAATACAGCGTATCATCCTCTGCTGCGGAAGGATCAATCTGCCTTTAGGAGCGGCTTTATCAATTGGAATTACAAGCACGATAAAATCACCCGGTTTGATTAAATCCGCAATCAGGTCTTTGTCCGATTCGCCGGCCTGCGCTGTTACGGCGATTTTTTCTTTAAGCAAATTTATGTTAAAACCTGTTTTGGCGCTCACAGGCAGGGCGTTCTCGCTTATAGGTACGCAAGTATTAAAGTCTTTACCGTTGTTTTTTTCCTGTTCTGCCTGACCGAATTTGTCTGCCGTAAGATCATATTTATTAAGTGCTATAACATAAGGTATATTTTTTTCTTTTAATAATTTGATAAGCTCTTCTTCGGGTTTGTAAAAACCGTCCTGCGGCGCTGAAGCGTCCAGAACCAGCACTGCGGCATCGGTTTTGTTAAGAACCCGCTTTGTGCGGCTGATGCGCATCTCGCCGAGATCGCTGTCATCGTCATAGCCGGGAGTGTCAATTATTACCACAGGACCAAGGGGCAGTAGTTCCATCGCCTTGTAAACGGGGTCGGTCGTCGTTCCCTTTATCTCGCTTACTATCGCCAAATCCTGTCCCGTAACGGCGTTTACAAGGCTTGATTTCCCGGCATTGCGCCGCCCGAAAAACGCGATGTGAACCCTGTCCGCGGAAGGCGTCTCGTTTAATCCCATGTCGACATTATACATAAAAATGCCGATAATAAAAGATAATGATAAACCTGTTCTTTTTCCTGAAATTCAAGTCCCAATTGCGCCGGACACGGCCTGATGTTGTCAGGCAGATTGATGAATCGCTGTCGCGTTCGATTGTTGACGCGGGAGGGAAAATTACCGGCGACCGGTTTATTATCTCTGCTGTTTTTAATGAAGACGTAATAGGTTTTTGGCTGGATCTTTATATTCTGATAGAAAATTTGCAAAAAAAAATTGAGGAGTCTCCCGATCTATTCGGATATTCTCTTGTCATAAGCGGCGGTGTGCCAGGTTCGCCTGAGCTTCTATGCCGGTTTCTGGCAAACCACAACGGCGTTTTTGCCGATGAAAGCGCGGCGAAACATCTGCTTCCATACGCTTTTTTTCAAAGACCGGCAGAGTGGCTTAAAGGCATGAAGAAACGNAAATANGGCTGCGGCGGTTTTTACAGAATCAAGGAACTNAAGGTCTTTAACCATGCGGGAAAATTCGATTTTGAATATCTTGANGATCTCCTCGCGAGTCTAAGGCAGGAAAATGACAAAAACATACTGGTCTTAGGTCCTTCCTTTTTGCAGACGCGAAAGGGTATATACAAATATTGTAATATTATTAACGGCGGCTTTCCCGCGCTTTCAATCTGTTTTGAAAGTATCGGAATCGGCTCTCTTGTAGATATATGGTCGCAGAATATCCGCGCTCTGGATATGAGCGGGCAGTCAACGGAAGAGATTGACTTTTTGTGGGAATTCCTGTTCCGCGAACGAATAAGAGACGAGGTATCGGAGTACGTTATGCGCTCCGTAAAAAAGTTTTTATCTCTTGTGTTTGATTTTTACTGCGGCATTGCGCGTAACAAAAGGCAAGTTCCTGTTATTGTTCTTGAGAACATCCATCTGGCTGAGGATTTTGTAAAAGATATATTGATTGACTCTCTTTCGGAAACCGGGCATCGCTTTATAGTTTTGGGATACGGGGAAGAGACCGCCGATTCGGACAGGTTAAGAAAGTGGGACAGCGTTTTTGACAGCGTTAAAAAAATTAACGGCGCGAAAATGGGGTATTTCCCAAAACTTTCATTTGAACTGTGGGAAATNATTTACGCNCTTTCGTATTTTGGAAAATATTTTTCTCCNGAACTTTTCCAGAGGCTGTTTGAAGAAGACGATAAAAACCCGGTCATGATNACAAAAGCCTTTTCCATATTACATTCGCTTGAAATAATCGATTCCGTGCGCGAACCGCGCCTTGTAAATCTGTACATCGAAGAATACGCGCGGAATATTCTGGAAGACACGAGCAGGGTAAAGTCAATTGTGCGCGGAAGGCTTTTAAGCTGGGCTGTTAGGCGCAATATAAATCCGTGTTACAGGCTTTTACAGATAATAGAAAAGATGGACGGNAAAAAACAGATTGATGATCTTCTTTTGCTAAAAACNATATCATCCGATATCGTTAATAAAACAACTTCCGCTGTAAGAGCNGCNATGGAGAATAATAAACTGGATGAAATCGCCGAAGGTAAATCGGATGTTATACGCAATGTATTTAATACATCAGACGCGTTAAGCTCAGGAACGCTTGAGGATATAGAAAAGGTGTTTTCCGGTTTTAAAGACGCTCCCTTTGACGCTTATCCTATTTTCTATACACAGCTTGTTATCAATCAATGCAGTTATTATATTGGGCGTCATGATGAAAAAGAATCCGCGGCGAAGGCAAAGGACGCGATTTTACTCGGTCAAAGTAAAAATATATACTGCCTGCCGCAGAGTTACAGGCTGTTCGCTTTAGTATGTCTTACAAAGCAGCAGATGAATGAGACGATTGAGTACATGGGATTCGCCCTTGCAAGCGCGGAAAAAAACGGCAATAACCTCGAACTTGCGATTTCCGCGTATTACGCCGCCGCCGCGTATTTTTTATACGGCGATATTTATAACTCATCGCGCCTTGCGCGGAAATCTGTCGAGCAGGCGCTTTCTTCAGGGCATCCTGAATGGGCGGATCGTTCGCGTTTTTTGCAGGGGCGTCTTGAGTTTGAACTTGGGTATTACCAGAAAGCGTATGATATTTTTGAAATGCTGAAGAAGAAACCATCAGGCAGCCGGACAGCAGAAAAAGAAGATATGCTTGCGGCATGGATGTACCGCTGTAAAGTATACGCGGATGATGAAGACGCTTTCGCGCCGCAGAATGCGGGCAACGACGCGAAATTATTTGAGATTGAAGCCGCCTATTTAGCGGGTGATTACAAGAAGGCGCTGGAATTATCACTTGAGTATGAAAATCCGTTTTTAAAAAACAATTTCCTTTACGCCGAACAAGCAGACTGGCGCAGCGGATTCGCTCAGTGCGAGCATCTTTATTTTATAAACGGAGAAATTCAAACAAGGATAATATCGCTTTATCACTCTCTCGCCCTAAGCCGTATATCAGCGAAAGGCTCCGCTCAGAGCGAGGAATCCATCGCGGGTATTCAGGGGATTCTGCGCGACGAAAGGTTATGCGAAATCGATCCCCTTGATTCGGTTTATTTTTACTCGAAGTACCGCATCCTTGAACAAGCCGGAGCGAATCAGGTTGACCTCAGCACCGCGGTCAGCATGGCATTCAAACGCCTTCAGCGCCGCGCCGGCAGAATCGAAGACATAGAAACCCGCCGCCAGTACCTTTACGAACCGCGCTGGAACCGCGAACTAATGCAAGCCGCAAAAGAATTCAAGCTAATCTAAAACGAGCGCGAAATATTAACTAACCCCTAACCCCTAGTCCCTATCCCCTAACTCCACTTGACATTTTTTTTTGAAAATGGTATATATCTGATAATATTGATATTTTTTGGCGGCGTAGCTCAGTTGGTAGAGCAAACGGCTCATATCCGTTCGGTCGCAGGTTCAAGTCCTATCGCCGCTAAAAATTTTTTAAAAGGCTCGTCATGAAAGATTACAAACGTCTTGCGGACACAATGTATAAAAGAAAATCGGTGCGCGTNTATTCGCGGGAAAAATCCGATATTCTGGAAAATGACGGCGATCTTATTAAAGCTCTTGAGATTCANCCGCTGGCCGCTGATATAAAAGTAATAGCGAAAATCCTCAGGAAGGATCAGATCAACAANGATCGATCCGATTACTGCGTCGCTTTTTACAGTGAAAAGAAAGCNCATTACCTTGAAAACATCGGTTTTATCGGACAGCAAATCGACCTTGAACTGCAATCAAGCGGACTTGGAACCTGCTGGTGGGGAATGAAAAAACCNAATAAAAACTTTTCGCGNATTGACGGTCTTGACTGCGTTGTAACCATGTCGGCAGGCCTTCCTCAAACNGCNGAAACCAGAAATTACCCCGAAGGCTTTAAAAGAAAAACTGTTA
Organism: Treponema sp.; assembly: GCA_009786625.1. Lineage (GTDB taxonomy): Bacteria > Spirochaetota > Spirochaetia > Treponematales > Breznakiellaceae > WQXQ01. The sequence continues at coordinate 530 of WQRT01000181.1, read as the reverse complement.
ATGAAATAACGTTAAGCGGCACGGATAAATTGATAGAAGCCGCGAGGATCGCTCCAAGCGCNGTAAATTTACAACCNTGGCTCATCGAAAAAATTNATAATAAATATAATTTNTATATCAGATCTCCCAAAGGCATAATCGAAAAAATGTTAAAAGATCTAAGACGCCTTGACATAGGCATCGCGATGGCGCACCTGTATGTACAGGCAAAAGCAGACGGACAAAATATTTCGTTCAGTTTTGAAGGAAGCGATATTAAACGCGGCAAATACGCCGCCAGCGCGGTTGTGATTTAGTTAGTTGTATGGTTATTAAACAGATCTAATATTTGAAATATTATCATTCTTATCAATAGATTCATTTTGTAATAAACTAATATACTCATTATTTTTAATTTTTAATAATTTTTCTAATTTATTAGCATCAGTAATGAGCCTGTCAGAAAATTTGTGTAAATGACAGAATATCATAAGAACGGAACCCGTTCTTTTCCAAACTCAATGGCGAGCTGATTTAACGCCCGCCCCCAA
>WQRT01000180.1 GCA_009786625.1 Treponema sp. | reverse complement strand
TATCCGATGTATCATTTCTTTAAAATTAAAATCCGCGTATGTCAGTTCCAGTTTATTAGCTTCAATTTTTGACATATCAAGAATATCATTTATAATGCCCAAAAGAAGTTTCGAGGCTTCGTTAATCCTTTTAAAGCAGTAGTTTTTCCTTTCAAGCTCAGACGCTTTTATTCCGACAGAAGCCATACCCACGATTGCGTTCATGGGCGTGCGTATCTCGTGGCTCATGTTCGCGAGGAACGCCGATTTCGCGATTGTCGCGCTTTGCGCTTCCGCTTGTTTTTTAGCGAGTACTTTTAAAAATACCATTAACCCTAGAATGATCAGAAACATGAAAGCTCCCGCCATTATCATAAAAAGGAATTCCGACGGGTTCGATTCCCATAAAGGAAGCAGCCTGTTAATAACTATATGACCTAAAGGCAGATTATTAGTTTTTATTTTAAATTTTTTCGCGGCGGCATGATCAAACTGCCAGTTGTTGTATGAACTTGAATCGTAAATAACGGGCGTATCAGAAACTTTCTTCCCGCCCAGTATATCAATCGCCATAGAAATGGCGATGCGGCTCTTTACATCGGGAGCGGAAACTAATCCTCCAAGAGTACCTTGACCCATATAGATCGCGCTAAGGCAGAATACGGGGTTTATCGACGCTGAGGCAACATGCGTCTGCACGTCGGTTTCCGGGTAAAGCACTCCGTCGCTGTCAACAAAATAATTACCGATCAAAACAAGCGTATCGGATCCGAAACCTTGTATCTCTTCTATGAGCTGCGCGAAAGGTTTATCGCCGCTGAAAATAAATTCAACCTGTAGTCCGCTTGTATTTATTTTATTTTCAATTGCGCTGCGCATACTGGCGCTTCTTGTCATCAAATAATCATTTAATATAAATATCTGTTTTGTATTTGGATATAAACGCATCATTTCACCGACTGTTTCCTCAAAGGAAAATGTCGCGCAAATACCGGTAACATACTCTTCAAGACTGTTAAGCGCGGAAGAATCAATATTGTTGACTTCGCAAAAAACCACAGGCTTATGTGAAAAGAGTATATAATAATTATCCATCACAAAATTAAACGCTTCGTTATCGGTTGTTAAAATTAAATNAATATCGTGCGCTATATAATTNGCGCGGATCATATCAGAAAAAATATTGTCAAAACTTGCGTTNCTGCGGTTTTCGTAGGAATTTAAATTGATGTTTCTGTATTCTATTAAATCATTCGGTTCAAGTGTCTGCCTGATCACTTCAATTTGATTTCGTTCCCGCTCAACCTGCGCGTTATAAGAGCTTATATGCAGTATTACCTGTTTACTTCCGCTTTCTCTGCTTGTCATATGGAAGTTTCTGATCGACTCGGGAGTACTGCCGCCAAGCAGCGCTCTGTACGCGTTTTCAAGCAGGGGAACCAGATAGGCGTATTCATTATTTACATAAGTGTAACACGGAATACGATCGATAACGTCCGCTCTTTTTATTCCGGGAGGAATTCTAAAATCAAAATTAATCACGCGCGGAAGGATCGTAACGTCAGCTTCGTTATTTAAAAGAGCCTCCCATATATCGTTAAGTTCGCCTAAAACTATCAATTGCGAAGCTCCCGTCCTGCGGGCGTTATTTGCTACATAAATATTCTGCCAGCGGTAACAGAATCTTAATCCCTCAAGGTCTTCCCATGATGAAAGGNTAAAATTATCGCCGCTTCTTGTATACGCNGTAAATTCCACATAATCTATAGGCACAGGCACTTTTATAAGATTGGGATTTTGTAAATGAAGACCATCAGTCTGGCTTGGCAGTACTGCNGCGTCCCCGTANTTTACATTCGCTATTGACGTACGCATACCTGTAACATTAATAGCCATTTGATAACCTGCGTACTCAAGCGCGGTGTACAGTAAACGCCCCACTGTAATCGGCGAATCATCGCTCATNGCGACTTTTATTACAGGCCGCGCCGCGTTTTGAGCANAAATATGTTGATTGTAAAGTATTCCCAGTGTTATAAAAAACGCAAAAAGATACAGTTTTCTATTACATTTCAAAACTGCCTCCTTTTGGGCACAATTTTAGAATAACCCGGTAATGNTNAAAAAAACAAGCGGAATGAACACTGCCGGAATCATNTTCGCGACTTTAATTTCCTTAATGCCGAGAAAATTAAATCCGATTGCCGCAATCATAAGGCTGCCGACAGCGGACATCTCTCTTATAATATCATCCGTTAAAATGTCGCGTACCAGTATCGAAGCCATCGCAATGCCGCCTTGAAAAACAAAAACCGTTACAGCCGAAAACGCGACGCCTATTCCCATTGACGCGCCGAAAACAAGCGACATCGTTCCGTCAAGAACCGATTTCGCGAAGAGCGTTTCATGATTTCCAAGAAGGCCGCCCTGCATTGCGCCCACAATCGCCATCGAGCCTGTGCAAAAAAGAATGCTTGCCGTTACAAAACCTCTTGAAAAACTTCGTTTTGAGTCCGCGCCGCTTTCCATTCCAAGTTTTTTTTCAGCCCAATTTCCGAGCCTCTTCATCCATTTATCGATGTCGATAAGTTCTCCGATAATTGAGCCGAAAACAAGGCTTAAAATCAATAAAAGTATATTCTCATTATCAAAGGCGCCGCGAATCCCGATAAATAAAACCGATAAACCGGTCGCTTTTCTAAGGATTTCCTCGAATCTTTCAGGAATTCCCTTTATAAGAAAAGCGCCCATAAACGAAAAAACTATTATCGCAAGAGCGTTTACTATTGTGCCCAACATTATTATTAAATATATAAAAATTCTTCCATAACATCAAGTATATTTTTAAGGGTTAGGAGTTAGGGGATAGGGGTTATTTATTTATGGATATTTTTTTTTGAAGCCTGTTACTCTTGCCGATACTGTTGCGTTTAACGGTGAACATTCGCCTCTTTTTATATATTGATAGCCGAGTCCCGCGACCATGGCGGCATTGTCTCCGCACAATTCAAGGGGCGGAAAGAAACAGCGGTATTTTTTATCCTGATTGATAGAGAAAAGTTTTGATTCAAGGCGGGATCGAAGCAGGCTGTTAGCCGCAACTCCTCCGCCGGCAACGATTGTTGTAAGACCTGTGTCCTCAAGCGCGTTAAATAAAGCGCGTAATAGTATTTCCACAGCGGTTTTTTGAAAAGAAGCGGCAATATCTTCGTTTGTGTAATTATCTTTCTTATTAAAAATATCAAGCTGNTTTATGGCGGCGTTTTTTAAACCNGAGTACGAGACATCATACCTGTGATCTCCCTTGTGAAGGGACGGCATCGGAAAACGGAACGCCTTATCATCNCCGTTACGCGCCATTTTATCTATCACAAGGCCGCCGGGATAACCGAAATTGTAATGTTTCGCTATTTTATCAAAGGCTTCNCCNGCGGCATCGTCAATCGTTGTTCCTAACACTGATATATCGTCAAAATTNTCNGCGCGGCAGATGATAGTGTGGCCGCCTGAAACAAGTAAACCTAAAAACGGATATTCAGGTTTTTCCGCTGTAGATGTTAAATTATTATCTGCCGCTGTGTTTTTACCCTGCGGCGGCAGCATCGGCGCGTATAAATGGGCGAGCATATGATCAAGTGCGATAAAAGGGATGTTACGCGACCACGCGAATGCTTTAGCGAATGAAAGCCCGACTAAAAGCGATCCTGCAAGCCCGGGGCGGTTTGTGACGGCAACCGCGTCAATACCGTTTACATCCAAACCCGCTCCATCAAGCGCTTCTTTTGTTACGCGGTAAATCCATTCAACGTGTTTACGGCTTGCGATTTCCGGGACTACCCCGTTCCACGGCGCGTGAAAAGGTATTTGCGTCGCTATTATATTTGAAAGAATTGTTTCTCCGTCGGCGACAACAGAAGCTGAACATTCATCGCAGGATGTTTCAATGCCTAATACATTCATTATTATCTTAATATATCAGATGCGGTTTTTATTGTATAACCCTGTCTTATCAAAATTGAATATTGTTCGGCAAGAAGAGGAGCAAGCTGCGGCGACCATGTATGGCCTATCATGACAACAACGCCGTCTCTTTGCGCTCTTTCAAGTCCGCCTGTTATCGAATTCTGCATCGAGGATTTATCCTGTTCATTGTCAATAAAAACATTTCTTTCAACAATCCGTATTCCAAGCCGCCCCGCGACCGCGGGAACAACGGTTTGCGGCGTTGTTCTTGAATCAAGATAATATATCCCGCGCTCGGCGCAGAACGAAAGAATAGTTTCCACCGCTTCCCTGTCCATCGTTATTTTTGATCCTTGATGATTATTAATTCCTGATACAGGACCTACTTCCGCAATGTTACGTGACAATATTTCCCTTATTTCTTCCGCGCTCATGCCTGTATAAATCGCGCCCGGTCCCGGGTTTTGCGCGCCGATAGCTTCCATCGGCTGATGTAAAATCACTTCTTTTCCGCTTGCTCTTATTCTGTTCGCCGCCTCAACCGAATAAGGAAGACCAGGTAAAACCGCGATTGTCAGCGGCATTGGAAGACGCAGGAAAGGATCAAGTTCCCTTAAATTGTTACCCGCATCATCAATCACAAAAACAACACTTCCCAAATTTTCAGACGGTCTTTGCGCCTGAGATGAAGATGGAGAAATATTACCGAAAGCCGGTGTTGTATTTGGTCTTGTTGTTGGTACCGCGCTTGGTAAAGGCGATGCCGCTGGCGTTGGAACAGGAGGCGTAACTACAGGATTGGATCTTACTTGAGGCTGATTCACAGGCGGCTGCACTGTAATTGAATTTTCTATTTCAGGAATATCAACATGAATTACATCAGGTTCAGCCGCAGTTTGATTTTGATCATCGATCTCGATAGGTATGCCGTCATTGTTAAAATATTTATGAACCATTATTACAGCAAGAGAAATACCGGCGGAAAAAAGAACGATTACGCCGACTAACAAAATTGCCTTAAATCCGTCCGAAAAATCCCATTTTTTGCGTTTTTTGATCGTTTTTTTGCTGTTTTTCCCATTTTTTACGGTTTTCTTCATATCGCTTATCCATTATCGGCATATTTCAAACCGGGAATGAGAGACGGCTGATTCCGCGCTCGAATTATATATTATTAAAAAACAGTTAATCTCTGTTACCTTCTTGTCAAAAATTACATTTTTTTGGATAATAACGCAGAACATTACAATTAATCATTATTAAGGAGTTTTTATAATGAAAAAGAAAATTGTCCTCGCTTACTCAGGCGGTCTGGATACAACAGTGATTATTCCGTGGCTAAAGGAAAATCAGGATTGCGAGGTAATCGCTGTGTGCGTCGATGTCGGGCAGACAGCGGACTGGAAGGCGCTTCAAAAAAGAGCGTTAGCGACAGGCGCAAGCGCGTGTTATGTCGCGGATGTTAAAAAGGAATATGTTGAACAGTATATCTGGCCTTCACTTAAAGCCGGCGCGGTATATGAAGACAAGTACCTTCTGGGAACCGCGACCGCAAGGCCGCTTATAGCGAAGGTGCTGGTTGAATACGCGCGTAAGGAAAAGGCCGCGGCTGTGGCTCACGGCGCGACAGGAAAAGGTAATGATCAGATTCGTTTCGATTTAGGAATCATGGCGCTTGCTCCCGATTTGGAAATTATCGCTCCGTGGAGAATATGGAAAATAAAAAGCCGCGAGGATGCCATGAGGTATCTTTCAAGGAGAAAAATCCCGCTGCCTGTAGCAAAGAAAAGTTCTTACAGTATTGATGAAAACCTTTGGCACACATCGCATGAAGGGCTTGAGCTTGAAGATCCTTCGGCGGAACCTTTATACAAAAAAATGTTATCGTTGACCGTTACGCCGGAAAAAGCGCCTAACAAACC
>WQRT01000179.1 GCA_009786625.1 Treponema sp. | reverse complement strand
GTGCAGATGATGGATAAAATTGCGTGTAATGTCGAGCAGTCGTATGAGTTCAGGGAACACATGGAAAACCTCCGCCGCGAATGTCTTGCCGAAGATTACAATCCCGGAGACAGCCTTGGAATTATCATGGCAAGGTCGGGAGTTGATATTTCCGCCGCGGTAAACGCCAAGGCGATTGTAACTCCGACTCTCAGGGGAAATACAGCGCGAATACTGAGCGTTTTTAGACCGGATCAGTCGATCCTTGCCGTTACGCCGAATGAAAAAGTAATGCGCATAATGCAGCTGTACTGGGGTGTTTTCCCCTGTTATGCGCCGCTTACCGATGAAACGGAAAGTAAGATTTTAAACTCAATAAAGGTCGCTCTCGATTCCGGAATGGCGGCCGCTTCGGACAGAATAGTTCTTGTCGCCGGTCTTCCCATTCAAAGCAAGAATCCGGTAAATACGGTTCGGGTGATATTGCTGTGATTACTTTTTTGACTTTGCAGACGTCTCTTTAAAAACAATCTCTCCTGAAACCGCGTTAGCTGTAACAGTTTCCCCTTCCTTGATTGCTCCCGAGATTACCTGTTTTGCAAGCGGATTTTCAAGATCGCTTTGAATCGTTCTTTTTAACGGCCGCGCTCCGAACATCGGATCATATCCGCGCTCGGCAAGAAGCTGTTTTGCCGCTTCTGTTACATTGAGGGTGATCTTCCGCTCTTCAAGCCGTTTAACAAGTCTCTCCAGTTGAATATCAACGATTTTACCGATTTCGCCTTTTCCCAGCCTGTTAAAAATAACAGTCTCGTCAATGCGGTTAAGAAACTCCGGCCTGAAACTTTGCTTGAGCATTTCCAAAAGTGAATCGCGGATAGCCTGGGGATTTTTCGCTTCAAGAATAAGGTCGGAGCCGAGGTTACTCGTCATTATAATGATGACATTTTTAAAATCGACGACACGCCCCTGCCCGTCAGTCAAGCGGCCGTCATCGAGTATCTGCAAAAAGACATTGAAAACTTCCGGGTGCGCTTTTTCGATCTCGTCAAAAAGGATCACGCTGTATGGCCGCCGCCTTACAGCCTCTGTCAACTGACCTCCCTGCTCGTAGCCGACATATCCCGGCGGCGCGCCGATAAGACGGCTGACGGAATGTTTTTCCCCGTATTCGCTCATGTCGATTCTTGTCAGGGCTTTTTCGTCATTGAATAAAAAGTCCGCAAGTGTTTTTGCAAGCTCTGTTTTCCCGACGCCTGTCGGTCCCAGAAAAAGGAATGAGCCAAGGGGGCGCGCCGCATCGGAGAGCCCTGCCTTGTTGCGCCTGATTGCGTCAGCGACAGCGGCAAGTGCTTCATCCTGACCGACAACGCGCTTTTCAAGAACATTTTCAAGATCGAGGTATTTCTGCAGTTCGCCTGATAGCATCTTTGAAACAGGAATCCCCGTCCACGCCGATACAACGCCTGCGATGTCCTCTTCGCATACCTCTTCGCGTAACAGAGCCGCGCCGCTGCTTTGCCTTTTATTTTCCATCTGGTCTGTGAGAGCGGCAAGTTTTTTTTCTGTTTCAGGAATCCTGCCGTGTTTTACTTCCGCCGCTTTGGAAAGATCGCCTTCGCGCACATATCGGTTTTCTTCGATTTTTAGTTCTTCTATTATCTGTTTTAGCCGGCGTATTTCCTGAATGTCTTTTTTCTCGCTCTCCCATCTGACTTTCATCGCATCACGCTCGGCTGAAAGCTCGGCGATTTCCTTTTCCAGTTTACCCAGACGTTCTTTCGACGCCGGATCCTCTTCGCGGGAGAGCGCCTGTCTTTCAATTGAGAGCTGGAGGAGTTTTCGCTCGATTTTATCAAGCTCTGTCGGGCGGCTGTCCAGTTCCATTTTCAGGCGGCTTGCGGCTTCGTCAACCAAATCAATCGCCTTGTCCGGCAGGAAGCGGCTTGTGATATAACGGCTGGAAAGGCTTGCTGCCGCCACCAGCGCTTCATCCTTGATCCGCACGCCGTGATGAACCTCGTACCGTTCTTTCAGTCCGCGCAGAATCGCGATTGTATCTTCGACAGAAGGCTCCGCGGTGTACACCTGCTGGAAACGCCGTTCGAGCGCCGCGTCTTTTTCGATATGCTTGCGGTATTCATCAAGCGTTGTCGCGCCGATGCAGCGAAGCTCTCCTCGCGCGAGAGCTGGCTTCAATAAATTGGAAGCGTCAGTCGCGCCTTCTGCGGCTCCGGCTCCCACAAGCGTGTGAAGCTCATCAATAAAAAGTATGATCTTTCCATCCGCCGCCTGCACCTCGTGAATAACGGCTTTGAGGCGTTCCTCAAACTCGCCGCGGAATTTCGCGCCGGCGACAAGAGCGCCCAAATCAAGCACGAGAAGTTTTTTCCCCTTGAGGCCTTCAGGCACATCGCCTTCGACAATCCGCCGCGCCAACCCCTCAACAATCGCCGTCTTGCCGACACCGGGCTCGCCGATTAAAACGGGATTATTCTTTGTCCGTCGCGAAAGCACCTGCATGCAGCGGCGGATTTCCTCGTCGCGGCCGATCACTGGATCGAGTTTTTCCTGCCTTGCAAGCGAAGTCAAATCGCGGCAGTAGCGGTCAAGCACCTTGTATTTTTCTTCGGGATTTTGATCGGTTACCCGCGTATTTCCCCTTACCTGTTTGAGTGCGCCGAGTATCGCGTTCTTTGTAACGCCCGCTTTTTTAAGAAGGTCAGCTGCCTTGCCGTCTCCTCCCGCTGCGGCGATCAGGATATGCTCTGTTGAAATAAACTCATCTTTAAGCGCCGAGGCTTCAGCCTCTGCTTTGGCAAAAACCTTTGACGCCGCCGCCGAGAAAAAAATCTGCGCAGCATCTCCGTAAATTTTCGGCGTCTGTTTGACAAGCGCTTCAATGCCGGAGGTTAGAGCGGAAACATCGCCGCCGATTCTCTCGATTAACGGCGCGACAACCCCGTTTTCCTGTTGCAGCATCGCAAGCAGTACATGTTCGGTATCAATCTGGGAATGATCGTTTTTATGCGCAATATTTGTCGCGGCGTCCAGCGCTTCCTGCGCTTTTATTGTCATTTTATCAAAATTCACAAGTTGCTTTTCTCCTCAATAAATAATAGTATTATATTCTGACCTATATATTCAATGTTTTTTTTCTGTCTGCAATTAGTAATAAACATATTAAATTTACATTGAGGTATTTATGGATGTTTTCTATTTTTTTCGCGGCTCCGGTTCGGTTCATCTTCCGTTTTACAGGTATAATCCGCCGGTTTTTCGTCAGCTTATTCAAAACGGCGGAAGATGGAACAATGAATGCCGAATGTTCATTTTTCAACATTGTATTGAGATTCAAAAGCTTCAAACGCTTTTTCCGGATGTTCCTTTTGTGCAGGTTGATGAGGATTCGAATTACATACAGGTTTCCGGTTTTCTTAATCAGCCTGTAGAAATTGCACCTAACGAAAATTGTATTGATGCTCCGTTACCTGAAAAGACAGCCGGCTCTCCATTTGAATTTCCCTCGCTGTCTTTGCCGCCTGAAAAATTTTCCGTTTGCTGGAAAGACCGGCTGGAAACCGAGCTTCGCGCCAGGAAGTACAGCATCCAGACAAGGCGCGCCTACATTTACTACAACCGCCTGATCTGCCGATCTCTTCAAAAAACCCCTGAAGAAATCCGCTCTGACGATGTGACTGAGTTTCTTGCCTCGATGGAAAAAAGCGGGAAGTACTCCGCTTCAGCCATGAACCTTGCAATCAGCGCGGTTAAATTTTTTTTCAGGTTTATACTGAAAAAGGATGATATTAGCGAGCGTCACCGTCCGCATCAGGACGGCAGGCTTCCAATGGTTCTGTCGAAAGAGGAAGTCGGCAAAATTCTTGGCATGGAGAAAAACCCGAAACACCGCCTGCTGTTGATGCTTGTTTACTCGTCAGGTTTGCGGGTCAGCGAAGTTGTCGCTTTGAAGAAGGAGCATATCGACATTTCCCGCAAGGTGATTTATGTCCGTCTTGGAAAAGGGCGAAAAGATCGAAGCACTCTATTATCAGAGAGAGCCGCTAAATTTATTGAAGAATATTGTGATTTTTTTGAAATAGAGAAATGGCTTTTTCCGGGGCAGCAGCCGTCTCATCATCTGTCAATTCGTTCGGCTCAAAATATTTTTGACAAAGCCCTCCGCCATGCCGGTATCATCAAGAAGATGTCGATCCACGGTCTGCGCCACACTTTTGCAACCCACCTTCTTGAAAGCGGAACGGACATCCGCTATATTCAAAGCCTTCTTGGCCATTCCAATCTTCGCACTACCGAACGTTACACCCATGTCGCCAGGCGCAATATCCTGAATATCCAAAGTCCACTTGACAGTATCGGGCTTGATTGACAGAATGTTATGTGCAAATATTGATGTTCTCAGACAAGCAGGTTTTTTACACGCTTGTTTTAAAAACAGGTTTTCCAAAAACTTTCTGGTCATATGTTTTTCCTGATGTCCTTCCACAGCCAGATGTCCGGCTTTCTGTCCCCGTTTGCGTTCGGAATTATCCCGACGATGCTGTATACGCATTTTTTATAAAATTCATAGGGATGATGTTTATAATTTTTTATGTTAACGATTTCATGGAAAATATTTTCTGCGGTAATATCACTGTCGGACAAACTCGTGCTGTCTGTCTCATCGTCAGAACCTGCGAAAATACCGATGAACCCTTTTTCCAGCGCAATTCTTTCCAGCTCAGCCAGCAATTTCCTGCCATATGCGCACCTGTGAAACTTCCTGCTGATCACAATTGGATGCAGCTCCCATGTTTTTTCATACATCGGCCTTAGACCTGCCCATCCAATAAGTTCATCCCCGTTTTTTATCTCGATGCAGATATTGGGCTCGGAGGTACATTAATCAACTTCGGTCAAAGCCGATTCCATATCAGGTCAAGCATCCTTGCCTACATCCTTAAAAGCTTTAAAAAGTATTTCCGCCGCCTGTTTTTTACGNCTTTCAGATTCGTTGATATTACAAAAGGTTTGATTCATATGCTGATGATATCATGTTTTGAAAAAATATTTGTATGTTAGGGATTAGGTTCGTTCATTAAAGCGAACATAATTTTTATTTGTGTTGAGTAATTTATAATATTCTGTATGCACAAAATTACGAATTTTAGACGCTTATTTTTTTCAAATACCGATAAATAAATAATATTAATTAATATTTTGATTAATTTAAATTAATTCCATAACTAATTAATTTTTAAAAGGGTCTGATTGTAAAGCATAATTATAGTAATTTCCACCTTTTTATTAATATTTATTAAAAGGTAATATCGATAAAAATTTTCTTTTATTTGATTTACATTCTCACATAGTGAGTGTTTAATATTAATGTAAAATTCTAATAAAATAGCGTAGGTGCTTTACATATTGTTTGTTCAATAAAAAATGGTTGTTGCGTTTTATTGGCTTTATCTTGTTTTAACATGAAAGTTTATACTTTATATAACTTGATTGACGGTTTAATGTATATTGCTAATGTTACAAGATTAGGCTGCTTAGTAGAATTTTAGGTAAAAAACGTTATGTGCAAGATTTTTGAGGTGGTTTGGGATGTTTACAATAAGAATAAAAGAAGAATATTAAGAGTATAGAATATATTTTCAGAATAAAATATAATTCCCATAAGGGGAAAAAATGCAAACGGAAACCAAAGAAAAAATACCTTTTGAGAAAGGATATTACGAAGGGGAGTTAAAAGACGGTATTCCAAACGGAAAAGGGGTATATTATGACAGTGATGAAGAAATATACCATGAAGGGAATTGGGTTAATGGTTTATTACATGGTAAAGGAAAAGTAACTGCAATTACTTTTCACTATATATACAAAGGGGATTTTGTAAATGGAGATTATCA
>WQRT01000178.1 GCA_009786625.1 Treponema sp. | reverse complement strand
AAAAAAAAGCAGGGAGCGGCTTTTAAGGATTTCGCTTCCGCCGATCTTCTTGAAGTGCTTGGAAATTTCCCGGAGAGGATTAGAAGAAGGACAATGCACATTGTCGAGGAGATCCACAGAATAGATGACGCCGTAGACTCACTTGAACGGAGCGATATCGCATCCTTCGCGAAGATTATCTACCGTTCGCATGAAAGCCTGAGAGATCTTTACGAGATAAGCTGTCCGGAGGTTGACTGGCTTGTAAAACGAGCGCAGGAGATCGAAGGCGCGGCAGGTTCAAGAATGACAGGATTGGGATTCGGCGGCTGCACATACACGATCATACGGCGCGAACTCGTGGAAGAATATAAAAAACGCATGGAGGAGTACGAGAGGATTTTCGGATTTCGTCCCGTGACATACGAAGTAAAACTGGCGACAAGGGCAAGGGTAAAATAGACACGTATGAGGATTTTGCTGACAAATGATGATGGAATCACCTCGCCGGGAATAAAACTGCTCGCGGTTGCTCTGCGCAACGCGGGGCACAGGGTATTTGTAGTCGCTCCCGATGTAAACCGTTCGGGGACATCTCATTCAATTTCATTTTTATCAAATCCCCTCAAATTATCGGAGATTGAAGAAGACACATGGTCATGCTCAGGAACTCCTGTTGACTGTATTATTACGGCTTTGCTAGGCGGGATTTACGAGATCTGTATAGCGACGGAAACATCCGCGTTGAATATGGAAAGAGCGCCTGATCTTATTCTTTCGGGTATTAACGCGGGCGCGAATTTAGGCACTGATGTCGTCTATTCAGGAACCGCGGCCGCCGCAAGGCAGGGGAGTTTTTTTGGAATTCCTTCCGTTGCGCTGTCTCTTGTTGACGGTGAAATTCCGTATCAATGGGACACGATAATTCCCTATATAACGGAGAAGCTGATTTCGATTATGGGGTATTGGAAGGCGGGAACTTTTGTAAATGTTAATTTTCCGAATATCGAAAAAAAACCTGCCGCACTTGTTCCTTCTTTTCCATCTTTCCGTTATTATAACGATCGTATAGTTTCATTTATCACCCCAGAAGGCGGTAAATACTGTTTTGCGAAACCGGGGAAGGTGGAGAATATCCCCGAAGACGGCTCTGACTGGGCCGAGGTGCTAAAGCACAATGCCGCGCTCAGCGTCATTTTATCGCAGCCGTCTGTCGCGGATTAGGGGAAGGTTAAGGGAGGAAACCTGAAGATGACATCGAAGCATAGCGGAATGGATGATCCTCGCGGCGTCGAAAAGGATGATTCAGGGCTTAACTTGCAGGAAAAATTCCTAAAAGGAGTGCAGTTTTACCTGCAAAAAAAGTGGGAAAACGCGCTTAAAGAATTTCTTTCCGCCGATACATCAAATTTAAATACCGATGAGAAAATGGAACTCTCCTACTATCTTGGGTTGTGTTATACGAAACTTAATCATTACGAACAAGCTCTTACATTCCTTGAGCAGGTTGTGACATCGGGAAACGATATACTGCGTATTTTCCAGTGCCGCATGACGCTTGCGTATATTTATGTTATTACAAAACGCGAAAAAATGGCGGAGTACGAACTTAAGAGGCTTCAGTCAAGCGGGTTTGAATCGCCGCTTCTTTATAACACGCTTGCCTACGCCGCGTGGATGCAGAAACAGAACAAGACCGCGATCGATTTTTACGAAAAAACGCTGGAGATAGATACCGAAAACGCGACCGCGATGAACAGTATGGGTTATATTCTGGCGGATTCAGGCATTGATGTAATGCGCGCTCTTCGTCTATGCAGAAGAGCCGTCGATTTTAAACCGCAGAACGCCGCCTACCTTGACTCCCTCGGCTGGGCGTATTTTAAAAGCGGAGAATTGATAGAAGCCCGGACATGGCTGCGCCGCGCTCTCGATCTCGCGCCCGATGAAAAAGAAATACAAAGGCACTTCAGGATCGTTACAGGAGAAGCGTTGTGATTGGAAGAAATTACCGCGAACCACACGAACTTTTACTTTGTAATATGTCCGTTATGCGGCATGCAGTTAAAATTATTTGTGTACTTTTGTGGTTAATATTATTCTTCAATTTTAATGTTTTCGCGCAGGAAGGTACTGAACGTCCGGGACCTGTTACAGGCGGCACCGGAACAGCGGCGCTTTCTGCGGCGGATGAGTTCAGGCTCGGCGTTCACGCGTATAACAGATTTGCATATAACGAAGCGATCCTTTCGTTTGAACGGGCGCTTTCATTCCGCCCGGGACAGCCGATGATTCTTGACTGGCTTGGAAAAGCGTACTATCGTTCAGGTTTTGAGGAAATCGCGGTCAGGCAGTGGAGAGCGGCGCTGGAAGGTTACGGAAGAAACACAGGCACGGGAATACTTCTGGGTTCAAGGATCGAAACGGTCGCCAACAGGCGTTTTCTTTTTCCTGTCGCCGATGATAATGTCCGTTATGTTGAGTCGGGACGTTTCCCCGGAAAACTGGGAGATATAACTCTTTACCGTCAGCCGACATCCGTTCTTGCGAATAACGATGGATCGATGTGGGTTGTCGCCTACGGCAGCAATGAAATGCTGCGCATCGACGTGAACGGAATAATCAGAGAAAGAAAAAGAGGCCCCCTTAACGGATTTGACAGGCCTTATGATCTTGTGCGCGGCCTTGACGGGCGGATGTACCTGTCGGAGTTCCGCGGCGGAAGAGTGAGCATTTTAAGCGAAAACGGAGACTGGCTCGCGTATGCTGGTTCCCGCGGCTTAGGGGCAGGGCAGCTTATCGGCCCTCAGCATCTTACGGTTGACGAAGACGGATATCTGTATGTTGTCGATTACGGAAACAGGCGTATATGTAAATTTGACCCCGACGGCGTTTTTATAAATTCATTCGGGTTAAGAAGCTCTGTTTTCCCGGGTCTTTTATCCCCGGCAGGTATCGCGGCTAAAGAAGGAAAAATCTATATCGCGGACGGCTCGGCAAGAGCGGTATATATGTTCGATCCAAACGGCAATTATCTTGGACGCTTAGCTCTTGTTAATTTAACAGGCCCTGAAAGCCTCCGCTTTCTGTCCGACGGAACGCTGCTTATCGCGGATGGAAACAGAATTTTGCAAATTGACACAGACTCTGCGATTATCCGTGAACTCGGTCTTTCGGGAAGAGGCAACACGCGCATAACGTGCGCCGACATGGATAAAAACGGAAGCATAATTACATCTAACTTTGATGCAAGCGAAATATCGGTAATGACAAGATCGGACACTATAGCGTCAGGATTGTTCGTGCAAATCCGCAATATAAACGCGGATCGTTTTCCGCAGATCACAGTTGAGCTGACTGTCGAAGACAGGCTGCGCCGTCCGATTCAAGGTCTTGACAGCAGCAATTTCTTACTTTCCGAAGGTGGGATTCCTGTTGACAGGCAGAACCTCGCCGCCTCAGGTTTCCGTCATTCAGGAGCTGATATTTCACTTTTAGTTGAACGATCAAACGAAACCGCGAGATTACGCGACGATCTGACAGCGGCATCCCGCGACATAAGCGGCGCGTTACAAGGAATGGATAATTCAAGAATTGTTTCTGTAGTGAGCGCCGCCGCGCAGCCCCGCCGCGAACAACACTCAAACTCGCTTGAAAACGCCGTTAGGGGATCCGCCGATTCCAACACGCCGCGCTGGCGTTTTGATCTCGGCCTCCGCCTTGCAGCCACAGACCTTTTACCGGGAGCGCCGAGAAGGTCTATTGTCTATATCGGCTCAGGCAGCCTCGGAGAACTTGCGTTTGAACAATACAGCCTTGTTGAGATGGCGTGTTATCTTGCGAATAACGGTATTGTGTTTAACGCGGTTATTATCGGCTCAGGTCAGATAACAGATGCTGTCGATTATCTTTGCAGGCAGACAGGCGGACAAGCGATGTATCTATACCGTCCGCGCGGCATAAGAGAACTTATAAGAAGCACGGCACAGGCTCCGTCAGGTCTTTATAGTTTTACGTATAATTCAAGATTGCAGACAGACTTCGGCAGGGCATGGCTCCCGTTTGAAGCGGAAGTGTATTTGCTTGAAAGATCCGGGCGTGATAATACCGGGTACTTTCCGCCGCTAGAGTAGCGCGAAGATAAAAAAATTAACAACTATACATACATGGCAAGCCGGAGGACTGAGGGATCCCAAAATATTTGCAGGAACCCGCCTATGAGCCCTGACCGCATAAACTATGTAAACTAAATATTAATTTCTTAGAAATATTTATGCGGTCAGGTCTCTCCGGCGGAGAACTGCAAAAATGGTTTCACCAGCTCTCAGTCCTCCGGCTTGCCATGCGTGTATAGTGATAAAACCGCATAGGTGGTAGCTGCTGCCTTTTTTTAACTCATTACACTTGTATGATTTCTAATCTGATAGTAAGATGATACATGGAACCTGATTTCATCTTTCGTGATTCAGCTTTTAAACATAAATTGAGTGAAGCGGATATTCGTCATGCTTTTTCTACATGCCGTTATTTAGGTCAATGTAGTGATCGGCAAAACGTATACTTACTTTTAGGGTTTGATACGAAGGCAAATCCGATTGAGGTAATTTTTAATGAGTTTGGAGAAAACGGCGTTAATATTTTTCACACCATGCCGTGTCAGAGCCGGTACTTACCGTTATTAAATAAAGAGGAAAATAAATGACCGACATAGAAAGAAAAACAGGAATGACTGACGCGGAATGTGAGCAGTTAGATAATTATTATACCGAAAATAACTTTGAACCGGGTCAAAATCTTCTGGAACTGGGAGTAAAACCTGGTTTTGCTCATAACATTTTACTTATAAATGAATTAGATAAAGAAGCGGCGGAATATTTATTTTTAAAATCAAAAGAATTTCATAAAACTAAAATAGAAATAATTAACGAACTTATCCGCGAAAAAATCGCAGTCGGCGCGTGACAAAGATAATCCGGCAGCTATAACAGTCGCACACCACAACCTCCGCAACCTGCAAGTCAGCATCCACCAATGATGCCTCAAACAACTATACATACATGGCAAGCCGGAGGACTGAGGGATCCCAAAATATTTGCAGGAACCCGCTTATGAGCCCTGACCGCATAAACTATGTAAACTAAATATTAATTTCTTAGAAATATTTATGCGGTCAGGTCTCTCCGGCGGAGAACTGCAAAAATTATTTTGGGATCCCCCAGTCCTCCGGCTTGCCATGCGTGTGTTGTTATTTATATAGTTTTATGCACACGGTCTCTCCGGCAGGATTTGTTAATACTATATTTGTTATTCTACAGCAAACTAAGGCATAGTCAAATTATACTACTAACTAAATCACAACACACGCATGGCAAGCTAGGGGGTTGGGGGCTGGCAAAACCATTTATGCCGTTCCCTGCCGGAGAGACCTGATTACTAAAATCTTTTAAATAATATTTAAAAAAGGATCATAAAAATAATTTTAGTGGTCAGGGCTCGCAGGCAGGTTCTTAGCATAGGTTTTGCCAGCCCCCAACCCCCTAGCTTGCCATGTTTGTATTGTTATAAATAATAATTTAATAATTTTAGCGGTCATGGCTCGGAGGCGGGTTCTTGCAAATATTTTTCGATCCCGAACCCCCTTAGCTTACCGTGATTGCATAGTTATAAAACCGCATAGGTTTTGCCAGCCCCCAGCCTCCTAGCTTGCCATGTTTGTATTGTTGTTTGATGCTTTATTAGCGGATGTTGACTTGCAAGTTACGGGGTATGTGGTGAAATAGTATTGATATAAAATCTATGTTTCTAGAATACCTTGATAAAAACCCTGTAAGATGATATATTATCTATAAATAAACAAGGGGGTATTTATGAAATACAGCGGTATTTTAGCTATTTTCGATGTTCTTTTCTTACCCCCCCCCCCCC
>WQRT01000177.1 GCA_009786625.1 Treponema sp. | reverse complement strand
AGGAAAAAGTCCAATTAAAAATATTAATAATAATGAGATAGAAATGGTTTTATTAAAGAATCTAAAAATCATTTGTTACTCCAAGATGTTTTTTAATCCCGCACAAGCGGGATTGCTGCCATGTGTTAAATGGTTTTTGATAAAAATAAAATTGATGGAATTAATGTGATTGAGCAAATAAAGGAACAAGCTATACCTACAGCTCCTGTAAGCGATAAAGTTCTGATAAGTGAGTTTGCTCCTTCTGTTAGGAATAAAAACGGAATTGCTCCGGCGATTGTAGTTCCTGTAGTCGCCAAAAGCGCGGGCATCTTTTTCCGCAGAGCCATATAAACGTTATAAATTGTGATACGCGGTTTTACATTCATTCTTGTTCGAATACCGTCGATGCAAAGAATCGCCGCGTTAACTGTCATCCCGCTTACAGCGATGAACGCGCAGGCAACGGCGGAACTATAAGCGCTTCCCGATAAAACAATGCAAATTGCCGGAACTGCAAGCGAAGGCGGAACCGCCGACAGAACCAGCAAAGGTATTTTAAAAGATTCGTTGATGGAAGCTATAATCATGTAACAGAAAATGACAGCCATGAAAAATGAAATGATCGTTGCCGATACCGCTTCGCTTTGTTTTATCGCTTCATGGTCAAACTCGATTGAATATCCCGGTGGTAAATCAAGACCGCTTATTAATTTTGATATTTCTTGTTTAACGCGGCGCGGATCCATCGGTTTTGTGGAAACTGTAATGGAAGCTGATCTGCGCCTATTATCCCTTTTGATTCCGGAAGGCTCCGTGTCTTCGCGTGATTGTGTGATGGAATCAATCTGTACGGAAGAAACCAGTAGATTATTAATTTCTTTGCTGGATTGATGCATTACTCCTTTAGTACCGGCTCTTACATCGATCTCTTCGTTAGCTGTCATGCGTTTATAAAAAACGGGTCCATATACGCCAAGGCGGACTGCCGAAGCCGCCGCGGAAAAATCAATCTGCGTTTCGGCGAGTTTTTCCCTGTCGGGAAGCAATGTGATTTTCTTGCTTCCCTGTTTAAAATTAAATACACTTTCTTTTATTAATGAGCAGCCTTCCAGAGTGTACGCAAGCTCGCGCGCGATATCTCTGCATTTTTGATCACTGCCGCCAAAGACAGAAATTTCCCAGTAACGTTCATTTAACGCGTTCTCATGAAAGAAAATAAAACCGCCCGGGATATAAATATTTTTCGCAGTCTCTCTTACGATATGCGGATGGGTTTTATCGGGATCGATTGAAATCAAAACAGTGCCTGAACCAGTTCTCGCTCCGGTTTCTATATGCATTACTCCGGGGATTTCCAGAACNTGCCCGCTGTAATCCGCGAGAAGCCTGTCAACTTCCTGCGCGATAAGCCCGCTTTCAAANTCAATCTGCGCGTAAAGCGAATTTTGCGAGCCGTNAANAGAAGTGTCAGCGCCTTTTGCGAATAACATAACAACAGCGAGAATCGAAACAGCGAGGCTTACCGCCGGAGCCGCGCCGGGATAATGAGAGCAGAATTTTACAATTAAAACAAACATTCTGTTGAACTTACGCGCAAATCGTTGTCTTATCTGCTTTAAATTAAAATATAATTTTTTGTAATAATTCTTTTTAAAATGATTAATAATAAATTTACCATGATTAATAAATTGACCGCCGTTTATTCCCCAAAGTAAAAGCGGAGGAAGCAGAGTTAAACTGAAAATAAAAGCTGTAAATGTTACTACCGCGATGGAAAAGGCGATAGTTCTTACTCCGTTATCTGCAATTGTAAAAAGAGGAATAAGCGCAGTGATGGTTGTCGCGGCTCCGGCGAAAAGCGGAGATGCAAGAGATGACAATGCCTTTGAAGCGGATAAATAATTTCCGCACTTACGCAGCCTTTCCGAGCACAGAATGACAGCGTCAATCGCTGTTCCTGTTCCCGCGGCGATACCGGCAAGCAAGAACCTGTCAAGTGAAAAGCCGCATACGGTGAGAAAAGCAATTGATATAAGGCAGATAAATGGAATGGAAAACGAACAAAAAACACCGGGTGAAAAAGCGCCTTTTCTGTTTAAAAATAAACTGATGACCGCCGTCATAGCGGCGCCTAAAAGCGCCGCATTTAACACTGTATTAAAGGCGGCCGCTTCTTCAGCGCCTAGATCAGATAACACTGTAAATTCCAGCGGCAGGGAAAGAGACTCAAGTTCCTTTTTTACAGCGGATGAAAGACGGCGCAGATTCTCGCCGTCACGCCCCATTATCACGATGCCCGCTGTTTTTTTTCCGTTTAAACGGGATAGTATGTCGGGTTCTCTTTCACGTTCTGAGATCTCCGCTATTTCAGCTAACTCGATGACACTTCCGTTTTTAAGCGGAATCAGGGCGGAAGATGGATGATCATAGCGGCCGTCTATTGTAATTATTACCTCCTTGTTATGACGCGTTATTGTTCCGCCCGAAAAAATTGAATCGTTCATCCCCATAAATGAAACCGCCGCCGAAGGATCAAGTTCAAGTACTGCTAATTTTTCTTGATCAAATATTATATAAATTTCTTTTAATCCTGCGCCCGACACGATCACTTCACCCGCGCCTTCAAGGCTTTCCAGTTTTGGTTTTACGATTTTTTCCAGCGTCCGTGCCGCAAGCGCACTGTCATCAGTGTTTTGTTCATATATAGTTACTGCCGCCGACCAAACGGGAATTCTAGAATTAGCTGAACTATAAATTTCCGGGCGCTGAACAGACGGAGGAAGCGATTCGTAAACCCTCTGAGCGGCGTCACGCACAGCCTCGTAACGTCCGCGGCTGCCCGGTTTAAAACGGATAAAAATGCTTGACAAACTGTTTTCGCTGGAACCGAGCACGGACATGACGCCGGGAATGGCAAAGAGCGCGTCTTCAAGCGGAATGGTTATACTTCTTTCCATTTCCGCGGCATCAATACCGTAGTGTTTCATTTTTATTACATAAGAGCCTCCTGTATTGTAATTAATTTTTTCGTCCGAATTTAAAATGACGAATAACGATATCGCGCATATCGCCGTTATTATGCAAAGGCTTGCTTTTTTTCTTTCAAGCCATGAAACCAAGTTTATCATTTCATCTCCTCCGTTACGCGCAACAATGAAAATGATTTTTTATGATGAACATCCTTAAAATACCAAATAAGAACAGGAGGAACCGCGAACAAACTGAGCAGTGTTGAAGCGCATACTCCTCCCAACATCGCGATTGCCATTGACTTCTGCGTATTGCCGACAGGACTTATTACAAGCGGNAAAAGAGCNATAACTGTNGTTATCATCGTTATTAAAATCGCGCGCAGCCTCTCTTTCGCGCCTTTATAAACCGCCGCCGCGGGAGAGAATCCTGAGTTTATTTTTTGTTCGCTTATTTCAAAAAGCAGAAGGCTGTTATTTACAACAAGCCCAAAGAGAGCTGTAAGCCCAAAAATTACGCCGGAATCAATTTTCGCTCCGCCAAGTAAAAGCGCAGGACCGGCTCCCGCAAGAGAGAAAGGAATACTCATCATTAAAATTAATGGAAGTAGAAAAGATTCAAACTGAGCTCCCATTGCCATGTAGAGCAGTAATATAACAAGGAACGCGTATATTATAAGGGTGTTTCGATACTTGCTAAAAACTGAATCGTCGGCTCCTGTAAACCACGTGTTATGTGATGCGAAATCCTTGATAAGCGCGGATTCAGCATCCATGTTAAAATCCGCGTACATTACATCACAGCGATCAAGACGCGCGAGGGACGCTTCAGCATGCATCTGTTCAATTCTTCCAAGAGAGCCGATGTACACCGTTTTACCTTCGGCTGTTTTTAGAGGTATTTGTTCTAACTGCCTGATGGGATCGTTTATAATCTTTACAGGATCGTTTTTAAACTTGATGTTAGTATTTGCATACATCGAAATATCTGACGCATCCGCGTTCGGCGAATAATTAGAATCGATTTTTTGTCCTGTTACGCGCACATCAACAGGTCTTCCATCGGTTTCTAGAGTCGTTACTACAACGCCTTCGTTAAGAATATAAAGAGTCCGTGCAATTTGCGCCGCCGGAATTGATAAATACGCCGAAGCTTCCCTGTCAGGGTAAAAACGAAGTTCCGGTCTTTCTCCCCGGGGAGTAAAATTTACCCTTTTCGATTTTGAGTTAAACGCGTTATGTGCAATCTCAACGTGTTCCAGCAGCTCTTCCCTGTTATTGCCGATTATCGCGAATGAATTGGTGGAAGACAGTCCAAGCAGTGTTTCGATCCTGTCTTTGGGAAAATACACGGAAAAAGGCTCATTTAATCCGCCGAAATGTTCCAACGTATGGTTAATTTCAGCTAACGCTTTTTGCGGACTTGCTTTCTTGTTCAGAAGGCAGCGAAGGATCAAATCTTCCCGTTTATAACCGGCGTTTGCCCTTCGCGCGGAATCTTCTTCTTCCGCGCCAGCTCTTCCAAAAACTGTTTTTACAGACGGCAGCCCGTATAAAAGTCGCGAGATTTCTGTGCCGGTTTTCTCCGCGGCTTCAAGCAGGGTACCTGAGGGGAACTCTATCGAAACCCAAACTTCCTGCGCGTCATCGGGGTTAATAAAATAAACCGGCCGTAGCAATAAAGACAAGCCGCCTGTAACACTTAACAGCACGGCTACGGCGAAAACTATCCGCGGACGGCGAAGAAGCGTTGAAAGAAGCAATGTATATTTTTGCTCCAGCCTAAAAGAGTAAATCTTTTTTATGAAATTATTTAACATTGAACTAGAAAACGAACTGCCGTCTGCAAAAACTTTCTTTAAAATATTTTTTCTATTTATATCAATTTGTAATTTTGAATCTTTTCTTCTAAAAATCAATTTGAAAAGCGAAGGAAGCAGAAATTGCGCGTAACACCATCCTGCGAAGACTGACGCGGTAAGAGCGGCCGCTATATCGCCGAAAAGATTTCCTAACGCGCCAGGGAGCATGATTACAGGAACAAAAACAAGCGCGGTTGTCAAAGTGGACGCAATGCTTGACCCCGCGATGGAAGACGCTCTGTCCGCGATTTCTTCCGATTCAGGAACGCTTTCTCTGTCTCCGAATGATCTATGAAGAACATCAAGAACGATGACGCTTACATCCGACACAAGCGCGATCCCCATCGCAAGTCCGCTAAGGCTCATACTGTTAAGCGATTTTCCCGTTAATGAAAGAACGCAGACACCGGCTGCGATCGATACAGGAATTGAGATTGAGGCAAGTAAGCTGTAATTAATCCGCTTTATAAAAACTATAAGCACGCAGACAACAGCCGCCGCGCCGAGAGCCGCCGAAATTACAAGTCCTGTTAATCCCGCCGCAAGAGAAGGAGCTGAATCCATGACGAGTTCAATATGCGCGTCACGCGAAAATAACGCGGTGGCTTCGTCAAGCGTTTTATTAATTTCACGTGACAGGCGGAGAGGGTCAGCGCCGGGTCTGCGGTAAATCTCAAGCGCCGCCGTCTCTTTTCCATTACAAACAAAAACGCTTTCCTTTCTTGCCTCAGATGAATATAATTTTCCGGCATCTTCCACCATGAAAGATCCGTTTTGCGCGGGAAGAACCATCCGGGAAAGCGCGGCCGCGGATTCAGGTTTGCCTGAACTTACAATGACAATTTCAATATTACCTTCACGTGCATTGCCCGCCGGAATATCCGCCGTTTGTTGAGCGAGTAACGCGGTAAAATCCGAAGGCTCCATACCAAGCGCGGCAAGACGCGGCGCATCGAGTGAAAGCCGCTCTTCCCTGACGCTTCCTCCGGCGAGAATGACAGATCCGACTCCGTCGATCCTTCTAAGACGCGCTGTTATCTCGTATTCGGCGAGGTTACGCGCAAATTCCTGATTACCGTTATGCGAAGAAACGGCGAT
>WQRT01000176.1 GCA_009786625.1 Treponema sp. | reverse complement strand
CCGGGTGATGAATGGCGTTTAATCGATCTTGGTTCGATCATCATTCATTTAATGACGCAGAGTTTGCGCGAATTTTACGAGCTTGAAAGGCTTTGGAAAACTACTTCCTGATTTTTTACTTGCGGGCATAGCGGCGGCGGACATTCATCCGGCGCCGGTAATCCACAGACTTAACGGATTTAATTATAATCGTTACTCGTCGAAGTCTTCATCCCATTCATCATCATCGTCGTCGTAATCGTCATCTTCGTCTTCATCGTAGTCATCATCCTCGTCTTCATCTTCCTCTTCCTCGTCTTCTTCCAAATCATCGTCTTCGTAGTCATCTTCNTCGTCTTCATAATCATCATCATCCTCAAAATCGTCATCGTCATCCATATCGTCGTCATCGCTGAAGATGAAATCCGGCAGTTGTCCGCTATCCGGATCATAAGCGGCCGCGCCCGTGTTTACAGGCATAAGCATTAATTCCCGATCTCCCGAAAATTCGGGCAGAAGACCCCGGTCTATGTCCGGGTTTGATGTGTGTTCGGTTGCTCCGTTCAGAACCATAACGTTCTCCCTTGAAATTAGACTTTCTTTGAATCTAAACTGAGTAGTAAGGCCAAAAAAGCCTCTCCCTAGAAACATAAGGGAGGATATATTAATTTGTCAACTGGTTTTTGATTAATTTACGCTTTTTTTGGAAAAGGTTATTTTAATAAAAATAACAAGGTCATGCTCCTTAACTTTTGAATTAATACGTTTTTTTTGCTATTATTTCCCATGCCTGAAACGCTGACAATATTCGCTCCCGCCAAAGTTAACCTTCGCCTTGCGGTTAAAGACAAAAGAGCCGATGGTTTCCACAATCTTGAAAGCCTTTTTCTGGCTGTCAATTTGGGCGACGTTTTACGGTTCACCTCTGCAGCGGAGCTCTGTCCCCATGATAAAGAGCTATGTCCCTCAGAGGCAGGATATACCATAAGCGGAGTCGGGTTATACGATAAAATCCCGCCGGATAAAAATATAATAATTAAAGCTCTGTCCCTGTTCAAGGCAAAAACCGGGTTTTCTCAAAATATCAATATTTATGTTGATAAAAGGATTCCGCTTGGCGGAGGGCTTGGAGGCGGATCTTCTGACGCGGCCGCCGCTCTTCTGGCGTTAAACAAACTTGCCGGTTTTCCGCTTGACAGGCAGGAGCTTATCGGGATGGGCGCTTCTCTCGGCAGCGATGTGCCGTTTTTTCTTTACGAAACATCCGCGGCATGGGTGACAGGCCGCGGTGAAAAAATCGAGCCTGTTGATGTCCCCCTGTTGTATTTAGCGCTGGTCAATCCCGGTTTCCCAAGCGATACGGCTCATGTTTTCCGGCTTTTGGATGAATATAGGAAAGGGACTGGTGACTGTGGATTAGGGACTGGGGAATTGGGATCAGGGATTAGGGATTTGGGATCGTGGACTGGGGATTTTAGAATGAAAAATGATTTTTTAGATGTGTTTGACGAACATATTAAATCCATTTATTTAAATATTATTAACCAGTTGATGGAGTTGGGCGCGAAATCCGCCAATCTTTCAGGGACCGGGTCTACCTGTTTTGGAATTTTTAATGAGAGGGAGCAGGCTTGTAAGGCGGTTGATGTTTTGCGCGGGAAATGGGCATTTGCTGAAGTTTGCCAAACAATGTACTTTGATAATGATATGGGCGGATATGTATAATCAAATTATTCAGAATATAAGATCAACTGTTATTGAAGGCTGCGCGGATAACATTCCTTGTAACTTATGGAGAGAACCTGTAATAAAAATTATCAGCGCGGATGATGAACGGTTTTTTTCTTTAAAAGAAACAGTGTCCGCCGGGCATTTATTACCCTGTGATATTTTAGATGACGCGAAAAGCGTTATATGTTTTTTTATCCCTTTTAAAGAAAGTATTGTAGAAAGCAACGTTAATAGAAAAACGGCGTCTACCGAGTGGGCGTCTGCGTATGTTAAAACTAATGAATTGATACAGCGCATCAATGACAATATAGAAAAATTGATGGAACAAAACGGATATAAAACCGGAAAAATTAANGCGACGCATAATTTTGACGTTGAAAAACTAATCAGCAATTGGTCGCATAGACATGCGGCGTATATCGCCGGTTTNGGTACTTTTGGAATCAATAATATGCTGATAACTGAATACGGGTGCTGCGGAAGGCTCGGCAGTATAATTATCAATTGTGAGTTAAGTGAATATATTAAAACGGAAACGCCAAAAGAAAAATGTTTAAATAAGATTAATGGCTCATGCGGAATCTGCCGCAGAAGGTGTGTAACAGATTCTTTTAGTGATAATAATTTTGATAGATATAAATGCTATAAACAATGCCTTGAAAACGCGGAATATCATAAGAATACAGGGTATGCGGATGTCTGCGGAAAATGTCTTGTCGATCTGCCGTGTTCAGTAAGAGAGCCATAAAAAAAATTNGGCAGGCTGAAAATCATTTTTGTAATATTATTCTCTCATTGTTAGGAAATAATTATTCAACCTTTTTTACTAGGTGAAAATGTAGTATTTTAACAAAAAAAGACATATTAATATAGAAAAAAATATCGGTAATCGGCAATTATTTCCTTGCTTTCGTGACATTCCAAGATTATAATGTAAAGAACTTGAGCTTGATACCCCGAATTGGATGGTATTTGAGCTTTAATAATAACTAGAACCTCACAGGAGAGGAGAGGCGCCATGGAAATTACAGATATCAGAGTCCGTAAGGTAACCGGCGGCGGCAAGCCGAAAGCCTATGTAACGGTAACATTTGACGATTGCTTTGTTGTTCACAATATAAAGATTATTGAGGGCAAAACCGGGATTTTTATTGCTATGCCCAGCCGGAAGACCAGAGCGGGAGAATATAAGGATGTAGCTCATCCTATTCATCCCGAATTTCGCGCGGAATTGCAAAGACGCATTTTAGAAAAATATGAATCAGGCGATGTAGAGGCGGCTGCCGACGGGGCGGATGACTAGATAATCCGGTACGCGGTGTATCATATTGAAGCTGTTCCCGAACTTCGGTTTCCGGGGGCAGCTTCTTTATATTTTAGGACTGTAAATCCTTAGTTTCTCATTAATTTGAGGTGTCTCCCGTGTGCCGGTTTTTTGCCTGATTCGTGCCGAAGGGTCTAATACACCGCTGCTTGCGGCGGGGTATGTTGATTAGTATTTAATATTTATGATATTCTCATAAGCAAAATGGGACGTCGGCAAGCGGTAAGCCACCGGTCTTTGGAGCCGGTATCCACAGGTTCGAATCCTGTCGTCCCAAAAAGGGTCTTTACATAAAATGTATTTCCCGGCATTATTATAATCGGAGTTATAACATGGGCAAGGTAGTTTTACAGGCAAAAAGCCGTCAAAAAGCAGGTTCCGCAGAATCCCGCAGAATCAGAAAAAGCGGAAGGATTCCCGCGGTAATTTACGGAAGAGCGGGAAAATCGGTTTCCATCGATCTGGATTCATCTGATTTTGTCAAAAATACAAAAGGTATTTCTGAAAGTACAATTGTTAAAGTCGAGGTAGGAGATAAATCTTACGAGGCTTTTGTTAAAGATACGCAGAGAAACATTATAGACGGTCAAATCCTCCATATCGATTTTTATGAGGTTGAAAGCGGCGTAGCTCTTAGAGCGAAGGTATCGCTGATTCTTAACGGCAACCCCATAGGCGTGCGCGAAGGCGGTATGCTTGAAAATCCTGTGCATGAAATCGAAATTGAATGTTTACCCAAGGATCTTCCCGAGCGTATCGATATCGATATTTCCGGTCTTAAAGCCAACCAGTCGATTCACGTCAGAGATGTGCCTCTTGCCGAAGGCGTTAAACTTCTTTCAAATCCGGATCAGGTTGTCGCGCTTGTCAAATTCGCCAAAGCTGAAGCCGCCGCCGCTGTCTCGGCCGATGCCGCAGCCGCCGCAGCAACAACAGCGCCTGCCGCAGCTGCAGCAGATAAAAAGGCCGCCGCGCCCGGTGACAAGAAAGCCGCCGCGCCCGCAAAGGCCTCGTCAGGCGACAAAAAAGCCGGAGACAAGAAATAGTTTCTGACTAATGTCTAATTGGCAGTTATGAACGCATAATTGCCAATGCGGAATTGAAGATTGATTGTTTCACAGTTTGAAGATACAGTTTCCTCCGCGTTAAGCGAATGTTCTCCGGAAACGGTTTTTGTAACGGCTGTTTCAGGCGGCGCGGATTCCATGGCATTACTTGCCGCTTTATGTTTTGCTGCCGGAAAAGAGCGGATCTTCTGCGTGCATGTTGAACACGGCATCCGCCCGCGGGAGGAAAGTCTCGGCGATGCGGAGTATGTCCGTTCCTTTTGCGTTCAACACGAAATTAAATTCCATATAGAACATATTCCGCCCGGAACAATTATCAGGTACGCACAGAGAAAAAAGACAGGCATCGAAGCCGCCGCGCGGTTTTTCCGCCGCCGAATTTTATGCAAACTGGCGGCGAATCTGGAAAGAGGCGGCGCTGTTACGCGCATATTAACCGCCCACACAAAAGACGATTTATTGGAATTGGTTTTAATGCGCTCTCTTCGCGGCTGCGGCCCCGCAGGGTTATCCGCCATGCCGAAAACACGCGCTCTTTTTATGCGCCCCATGCTTACCCTTTCGCGCGCCGATGTAACCGCGTATCTAAACGCAAAAGAAATAGCATGGCGCGAAGATTCAACGAACCGCGATGATAAATTCTTGCGCAACCGCGTCCGTCGCCGACTCATTCCCGTATTGAACGATTTTTTCCCTTCATGGAAAAAAGGCATCGCCTCGACGGCAGATACTCAATCTCTCGTTTCCGATTTTATTTGCAATGAAGCCGGCAAACGTGTTGTTTGGAAAATTACTGGGGACTGTGGATTGGGGACTGGGGATCAGGGATCGGGGATCGGGGAAATTTCTACTGATGCTGAGAATTTTTTCTTGCAGCCTTTGATTATTCGCGAGGAGGCAGTTTTTCTTGCTGCCGATGGATTATTAAAAGGCGTTAGGTGTAAAGGTACTTTAAGACGCGCTGTTGTCAGGCGTTTTTGCGCCGGAGAGCCGGCTGCCGCTGACCTTGGAGATGTGAAAATACGCAGGAAGAATGGATTGGTTGTTCTGTCACGCAAAGAGAAGGAATTTTTTGAACGCGGGTATTCGGTGTTGATTTAATATTGACGCATTATTTGAAATAGTAATATAATGACATCCGGCTGTTAAGAGGCAGTTTTAACCTCGCCACGGCGAAAAGGCTTAAATTAAGAGGAATAGTATATGATGAAAAAAGCATTATTTATTCTGTCGTTTTTAATTCTGGTTCTTGGTTCTTCCTGTTTCGGCAAGATGGATGAGCCTAAAAAATCCTCTGATTCCGCGATGCAGGTCAATCTGGTGCAAAACGCGGTCGTGAAAGCGAATGGTACGAACATGCGGGAAGGTCCTTCTACCCGGCATGCTGTCATTACAGTGCTGTCAGGGGGTACTGTGCTTAACATAATGGAAAGGCCTGCCAACAGTGAATGGTTTAAAGTGGATTATAACGGCAGTATCGGTTATGTTCACCAGAGTTTAATCACATATTAAAGATACTCCAGTGCCTTGATCAAACAATCAAAATTACGTAAAATTCCCAATATAAAGGCGCAGTCCGCGCTGTTGTAGTTTAAGCAATCACAGGTTAAACAATATTTAATAAATGGACGGGAGTATTGATGTTTAACAATCAAAATGACAAATTTCCTGATCGCCCGCCGATGCAGTCAAAAGGGCCCAGCGCTTTCGCGTTAATTTTCTTTTTGGCGATGGCTGGTATTTTTTTCTTTATTTATTTAAACGGAGGAGAAACAGCCCAGATAAGGGAGGTTCCGTATTCCGAGTTTTCGC
>WQRT01000175.1 GCA_009786625.1 Treponema sp. | reverse complement strand
CACTAAAATGCAGTATTAATCAAATAAAATATACACGAAAAGGCAGTTAACTACTCAGCGAATACCTGTTCAAGCATTATACGAAGATCAGGGAAAATACCGACAGGTACCACAGCGTCTTTTTTATAGGTAAAAAATAAAATTGCGCCTTCCTCAAACCGGTAAACAGTTAGACCTTTATTTTCAGGGTCCACAATCCAATATTCCCGCACTTTCGCTTCCTGATATAATTTGAGTTTTTTTTCCATCTCAATTGCGGTATTTGACGGTGATAGTATTTCAATTACAAGATCAGGCGCGCCGCGGCAGCCTTCCTGTCCGCGTTTTCTTTCATCACATATTACTGTTATGTCGGGTTGAACCACCGTATCGTCACTTTCATTACTTTTGTAAAACAGCCGGACATCAAAGGGAGCAGGGTAGACCTTGCATGGTTTTCCCCTTAAATAATTGTAGAATTGATTAAATATCTCGCCTAAAACTTCCTGATGCCGGGTGTTCGGTGCAGACATAGCATAAGCTTCTCCGTAGATAAGCTCAAAACGCTCACCTTCAGCCAGTTCCCACCCCTTATAATCAGCGTAGGTATATAACTGGTCATTTTTTAAAATGGCACCCATGAACAGAAGTTTATCAGAGGAGATGGAATAAATCAATAATTAGGAGTTAGGAGTTAGGGGATAGGGGTTAGGAATTAGGGTATAGGGACTAGGGATCGGGAGCAGGAACTAGGCATCAGAGAATAGGGATTAGGGAGCAGATTGATTGTTAAGCGATAAGTTCTCAAACAACAACCCTCAGTCCTAAATCCCTAGTCCCCAGATCTCTACCTCCTATCCCCTATCTCCTAATCCCTATCCCCTAATCCCTATTTCCTAACCCCTGCCTCCTATCCCCCAACCAGCCTCTTGAACCAACCAAAATGCCTTGTTAAAATATCAAAATGCACAATCAAAACTCACAATCACTTGGTATAAATATTGGATCGACAAGTCTTAAAATGGCTCTTTTGAAAGACGGTAAGGCGGTATGGACAGCTTCAACGCCCCATGAGGGGGATTTCAGCGCGGCGGTGCATAAACTTCTTGCCGAAGGTAATATTAAAGAGGGTATTCCCGCTCTTATCACCGGCAATGAAGGCCGGTTTATGTTCGATGTCGCCGGTACTCTCGAGCCTCTCTGCGTCGAGGCGGCGCTGCGCAGTCTCAACATTAAAGCGGATGCTGTTGTCAGCATGGGCGGCGAGGATTTGATCGTTTACTCGCTTGATTCAAGCGGCAAAATCGTTAACAGTTTTTCAGGCAACAAGTGCGCAAGCGGTACAGGCGAGTTTTTAAAACAGCAGCTCGCGCGGATGGACATGACTCTTGCCGATATCGAAAAAGTTCCCGACACGGCGAAGGTCTACGCGCTTTCCACCCGCTGCTCGGTTTTTATGAAGAGCGACTGCACCCACAGGCTCAATAAGCGCGAAGCCGCAAAGGACGATATCGTTCTGTCGCTTTCCGATGTGATGGCTGTAAAGGTTATCGACTTTTTAAAAAGAGCGAAGGTCACGTCGGGCAGGGTAGCGCTGACAGGCGGAATCACGCTTAACCGCCATATAATCCGTTTTATACGTGAAAAGGCCCCGCAGATTGAGTTTATCATTCCCGATACCGCGCCTGTGTTCGAGGCTCTCGGCGCCGCAGTCATGGCGCCTTTGTCGGGAAGCCCTCTTCCCAACGCCGATAAACTGTTACGCGCAAACGATGTGCGTTTCGGCAAGTTAGGCGCGTTACGCGATTTTAAAGACAAGGTAAAAATATTTGATAAAAAAGGCGGAAAGGTTACTGCGGGCAGAAGTTACATTTTGGGCGTTGACGGCGGCTCAACAACAACTAAGGCGTGCCTTGTCGATATTGAAACGGACGAAATCGCCGCGAGCCACTACGGGCGCACTCACGGAGATCCTGTTAAAGCGTTAAAAGAATGTTTATCGATCATTCAGAAAAAAATAATCGAAGATACCGGAAGCAAACAGATTGATATACGCCTTGTAAGCACAACAGGTTCAAGCCGCGAGATTCTCGGCGTGTTTCTGGAAACATCAGGCGTTTACAATGAAATTATCGCGCACTCTGTAGGGACAACTTTCTTTGACAATGAAGTAGAAACAATTTTTGAAATCGGCGGGCAGGACGCGAAATATGTCCTTTTAAAAAACGGCGTGCCGATTGATTACGCGATGAACGAGGCGTGTTCGGCGGGAACAGGCTCCTTCCTTGAAGAATCAGCGGCAGGTGATTTATCCATACACAGCGCTGTAGACATAGGCCCCATTGCGTTAGACGCAAACGCGCCGTGTAAGTTCGGCGAGCATTGCTCGGCGTTTATTAATAGCGATATAAGAAAAGCCGTGCAGCAGGGAGCAGGGCGCGAAAACATCACCGCGGGGATCGTCTGCTCAATTGTCTCGAATTATTTAAACCGCGTTGTCGGAAACAGAACCATCGGCGGTAAAATATTTTTACAGGGCGGGGTTGCGAAAAATCCTGCCGTGCCGCTTGCTTTCGCGATGCTGCTAGGAAAAGAAATTCTCGTTCCTCCTTCGCCCGAACTTATGGGATGTTTCGGCGTAGCGTTACTCGCAAAACGAAAACGCGCCGACGGCCTTCTGGAAGAGCAGAGCATCATTCTTGATGACATTATAAACCGCGAGATCGGATATGAACGTATCTTCACCTGCCAGTCATGCGAAAACCTCTGTCCGATTCAAGTGTTAAACGTAAACAACCGCAAGTACATGTTCGGCGGAAGATGCAACAAATACACCAATATGCGAAAACAGGTAAAAGATGTTCCTGTATTTGATTATGTGGAAAAACGCCAAAAGATGTTATTCGAAACTTTCGCCGCTCCGGGTATACCAGATAAAAATTCACACGGAGACACAGAGATCACAAAGGACACGGATAATAAAAAGAAAGAACCTGATAATAACCTCCGTGCATCCGCGCCTCCGTGTGATAATAAAAGAAATTTTATTATCGGTATTCCAAGAGCTTTTTCTGTTCATACTCTCTACCCGTTGTACTCGTGGTTCTTTCACGAGCTTGGCATTAAAACATTTTTATCTACCGAGGTCGCGCATGAAGGCGTGGCGCGCGCTGAAGCTCAGTATTGCTTCCCGGCGGAAATCGCACACGGCGCGATTCAGGACTGCCTGGATAAAGGCGCTGATTATGTTCTGCTGCCTCATTTCCGCGATATGCCCAGCTACGAGGAAAAAGTTCATGCCAATTTCTGCCCCATTACACAGGCGCTTCCTTACTACATGGAAAAGGCGTTTCCCGATATTGATAAAAAACGATGGCTGCCTTTAGTCGTAAGTTTTAAATTCGGCGAGGAAAAAGCACTTGAACTTTTCTGCGTTATGACAAAAATTCTTGGCATTAACGAAGCCGAGACAAGAGCGGCTTTTGAAAAAGCGTGGAATAAACAAAAGGAATATTTTGCCGCCGCGGAAAAAATGGGGCTAGATGCTCTTGAAGACGCGCGAAAGGCAAATCGTCCTGTTATCGCTTTATTAGGCCGTCCGTATAACGCGTTTACGCCGGAAGCGAACATGGGTATTCCGCGCAAGTTTACGACAAGGGGATATTCAATCATTCCCTTTGACATTCTTCCTTTCCGTGACGAGGTAATCTTTCCCAATATGTACTGGTTTTACGGCCAGCAGGATGTAAGAGCCGCCAATCTTCTNAAAAAAGAAGATAACATTTATCTTACCTTTATCTCGAATTTTTCCTGTGCGCCTGATTCGTTTATTCTNCANTACATNAAATGGGTGATGGGACAAAAGCCGTTTCTCGTTTTGGAACTTGATTCACATTCAGCCGATGCCGGCATTGATACGCGCGTNGAGGCGTTCCTTGACATTATCGACGGTTACCGCGCGAAGAAAAACGAAGTAGAGGCGCAGCGTTACGATAACGGCCTTCGTTTTGTTTCCGAGAAAAAAGATTCAGGCGATTTTGATCTNCGCATAGACAATGTTATTACGGGAGAAAAAATTCCTGTTGCGCATAACAAGAAAGTAAAAGTGCTCCTTTCCAACATGGGCAATATTTCCACAGAGTATATCGGAGCCGCGATCCGCAGTATAGGCATAAACGCCTATGCGATGCCGGTTGCGACTAACAAAACGATTCAGATCGCGCGCGCGCACGCGTCGGGAAAAGAGTGCGTGCCGAGTCATCTTGTGCTGGGAAGCGCTCTTGAGTTTTTCTTCGGCCCGCTATACCGCAAGGACGAGCTTTACCTTCTCTTTGTGCCGATCACAACAGGCCCTTGCCGCACGGGGCAATATTATGTCTTTTACGAAAATCTTTTCCGCGATCTTCGCCTTGAAAATGTCTGCGTTTTTATTCTGTCAGCCGACAATTCCTACACGGAACTGGGACCGAGTTTCGCTAAACAAATGTGGATAGGGCTTGTGTTATCTGACTATTTAAAAGATATACAATGCTCGCTTTTAGCGGCGGCGCAAGACCCGGAAAATGCCGAAAAAGAATTTGAAAAATCATGGCGTAAAGTTATGCACGCGGTTGAATTTAAACCAAAAGATTTATGGAAAGAATTAAAAAATGTCGCGCGGGACGTAAAAAGAATTCCGTTAAAAAGAAAAGTCGCTGATTGTCCGCGCGTTTTAATTGTCGGCGAAATCTATGTGCGCCGCGATGATTTTGCCGTGGGTGAATTAATCGAACTTATGAGCGAGCGCGGAATAGTTGTAAAAATCGCGGGCGTCTCCGAATGGATACACTACCTCGATTTTGTGCGCGAATACGCTCTTAGAAAATTAATCAAAATGCGGAAACCCGGAAGAAGGCTTTTTTCAAAACCGTCACGCGATCTTAAAAAACTTCAAATCGAGGAATGGTGGAAACATCATATCGAAAAGAAAATAATTTCCACCCTCGGCCCGACAGGTTTGATCCCGGAAACTCCGCACGACATGAAAGAGATCATGAAGTACACGGTCGAGCACTTTGTAAACCTTGAACTCAACTCCGAGATCGCGGTCTCCTCAGGCTCCGCCGCCGCGGCAATGGACACAGGTTTCTCAGGCATCGTGAACATCAGTCCGTTCGCCTGTCTTATCGGGCGTGTAATCGAAGGCCTGTTTACGCCCTGGGCGCGTGAACGCAATTATCCGATTCTTTCGGTGGAAGTGGACGGCAACCTGCTGCCGCCTAACATTATTAATAAACTGAACATCTTTATGGTAAATGTTCTCCGCTTTAAAGGAGCAAATGATCTGTCAACACTGGTAGATAAAGCCGGAAAGTAATTTGATGCTATTTTTTAGTTAAATTTTATCAATTTTACAGGAATATTTTGATTTTCTGGACATTTTTTTTTTTTTGATATATATATATATGAAAAAGGAAATATTTTTGGAGGANCAANATGGAAGGAATTATTGGTTGGGCTGCTGAGCATGTCTCTCAGCCGGGTTGGGGTGGTTTCTGGAAAACGCTTGGGATTGGTGTAATGTGTTCTATACTGATCGGTGTTGTCTCATTTATTCTGGGAAAAATTAATAAATTCCTCGGCGTTATTGCCCAGAGCGGCTTGGGCATCGCATGGGTCTACTGGGTTTGGACATTGAGGGGACACGTTTTCTGGCTCGTAATGCTGGTACTTTGCGTTCTCTCGGCGATTTTTCTCCTTATTCAAGCGGCCAAGAAATAAAATCAGTTTTCAATAATTGAGGCTTTTCTAAAAAATGAAGTTTTGGAAAAGCCTCAATTGATAAATTAGATTCTGCGTCTTGGCGAGAAAAACTAATTATTATATCATTAACTCATGAAAAGGCTTGATAAAAGCATTGGTTCGCTTCTTGAGAATTATGAAACTTTTGGAATGGT
>WQRT01000174.1 GCA_009786625.1 Treponema sp. | reverse complement strand
GATCGATACAACATGAAAGCATACGACATCTACGGCCTTACGGAAATCATCGGTCCCGGCGTCGCTTTTGAGTGTGAAGCGCAGAACGGCCTCCATGTAAACGAGGATTTTTTCTACCCGGAAATTATCGATCCGCAGACAGGCAAGGCGCTTAAGGCGGGTGAAAAAGGCGAGCTTGTTTTTACAACATTAACAAGAGAAGGAACCCCCATGCTGCGCTATCGTACGCGGGACATTACATACATAATGGAAGAGCCGTGTACCTGCGGGCGCACCACAAGACGTATTCACCGGCTGTTCGGCCGCACCGACGACATGCTCATCATCAGAGGAGTCAATGTCTTCCCAAGCCAGATCGAGCAGGCGCTCATCGAAATTGAAGGAACAGAACCGCAGTATCTGATCATCGTAAGCAGGGGAGAAAGCCATCTGGACGAAATTGAACTGCAGGTCGAAGTCAAAAAAGAACTGTTCAGCGATGAAACGCGCGGCCTTGAAAACCTGCGCACCCGCATCGAAACCGTAATGAGAAGCAAACTGCAGATCAGCGTAAAAGTAAAACTCGTTGAACCAAAAACTATTACCCGCCCGCAAGCCGGGAAGGTACAAAGAGTTATCGACAACAGAAAAATTTAAAGGTATCATGTATGTATGCGCCATTAAAACGGCAAATAAATCGGCGAAGGAGTTTTTATGGGTATTAAACAAATTTCGGTTTTTTTGGAAAATACTACCGGCAGGTTAAGCGAAGTAACAAAAACCCTTGCTAACGCTCAGATAAATCTCCGCGCGATAAGCATCGCTGATACCGCGGATTTTGGCATTCTGCGCGTCATTGTCGACAAGACCGAAAAAGCGGTAGAAACCCTCGGCGCGGCGGGTTTTACCACAAGGTTAACCGATGTTGTCGCTGTTGAAATCGAGGACACACCCGGAAGCCTTGCGAAATTAATGGAATTATTCCGCGGCTCGCAGGTAAATATCGAGTACCTTTACGCGTCGCTAGAAGGCCAAATCGGAAAAGCGGTAGTTATCTTCAAACTGGAAGACCATAGCAAAGGTCTAAAAATACTAAGCGATAATGGTTTAAAAATGTCGGAAATCTTTTAGCGGCGCGGATTTAATGACGATATTAATGTAATGAAGCGGTGAAATTCCGGATCAGCATTATGGAGTTACGGCATGAAGATATTAATGGTGTCAAGCGAAGCGGTTCCTTGGGCGAAAACAGGCGGTCTTGCGGACATGGTAAGCGCTCTTTCGCTCAGTCTTGCGAAACTCGGCCACGAAGTAAAAATTGTAATCCCGCGCTATTATTCCATTGACAAGAGCGCCCTTAAACTGCTGCCGGGAGCGATGGGTACGCCGATGGGCGGCGGCATCGAGGAATGGAGCGCGGTCTACGCCGCCGATATGCCCGGCGCGGCNAAAAANAATCCTGTAAAAATTTATTTTATNGATCATGAAATTTTCTTCGGCAGGGACGGNATTTACGGAAGCCCGTCGGAAACCGATTTTTTAGACAACCCGCGGCGTTTTACTTTTTTCTGCCGTGCCGTTTTTCANCTTTGCCGGAANATAAACTGGTACCCCGATGTGCTTCATTCGCATGACTGGCCGGCNGCTGTCGCGCCTGTCTATTTAAAATTCGCGGAGAGAACCGAAGGCAGTTCAGGGGAATTTAANAATACAATATCTGCTCTTACTATTCATAATCTGGGTTATCAGGGGATTTATCANAAGGATAATTTCGATTACGCGGGTCTTGGATGGGATGTTTTTTACATGGCGGGTTTTGAAGACTGGAGCATGATGAATATGTTAAAGGCCGGTCTTTACAGCTCTGATAAACTGAACACTGTATCGCCCAATTACGCGGAAGAAACAAAAACACTGGAGCATGGTTTCCGTCTGGACGGAGTGCTGCGCTACCGCAGCGCCGATTACAGCGGCATATTAAACGGAATCGACACAAAGGTCTGGAACCCTTCAAAGGACGCCTATATCCCTCAAACCTATTCGGTAAAAGAAATGGAAGGAAAGGCAAAAGCGAAAGAAACCTTGCAGAAGGAATTCGGTTTGCCGCGTGACGCAAAGGTTCCAGTTATCGGAATGGTCACAAGGCTGACGGATCAAAAAGGCGTCGGGGATCTTTTCGGACCCACATACGGATCGATNTGGTCAATCTGCAGGGACATGGATCTTCAAATGATTCTGCTCGGTTCCGGCGAGCACTGGTGCGAAAGTGAAATNATGGGGCTTGCTTCCCGCCTGTCAAACTTTAAAGCGAAAATCGGTTACAGCGAAAACANGAGCCACCTTATCGAAGCGGGCGCGGACTTCTTCCTGATGCCGAGCCGCTACGAGCCGTGCGGCCTTAATCAAATGTACTCGTTAATCTACGGAACCCTTCCCATCGTGCGGAGGACAGGCGGCCTTGCCGATACTGTCGAAAACTTCGATGAAGACACCGGTAACGGCACTGGTTTTATGTTTGACGAGCTTAACCCCTCCTCGATTTACAACACTGTCGGCTGGGCGGTTTGGGCATGGTACAACAGGCGCAAAGACATCGACAAGATGAGAAAGCGCGGGATGACAATGGACTTTTCATGGGAAAGTTCGGCGCAAAAATACATCAATATGTACAACGAAGCGCTGCTGGCTCGCGGTATTAAACTGCCGTCACCGGTATCAGAATAAAGAAGAAAAAATCGCCGACAAAATCGACTGCGGTTTTTTACTTTTAATATTTATATTTCCCAGCAGCACATTCCCCGTTATAACAAGGCATTTCTTGCCGCTCTTTTTGTTCACATTATCCGAGATTGAAACATCACCAAGAATCGGAAGAGCCTTGCAGACAACTTTGACATTATCAGGNACTTGAATATTAATATTTCCAAGAAAGACCGTGCANTTTAAAACAGTTTCNTCATTNATAAGATCGGATTCNTCGATAACTATTTTATGATCGCCAAGAATGGCGGTATAATTTCCGCTTGTAATAACGCCTGTTGTTTTTCTGGAAGATAACAGCGTAAAATTATCGGGGTTATCGCCGGTAACTGCNTGNCTGTCTGCTCTGGTGGATGCCGTATTCACGTAATCGTTTTTGACTTCGGCGTGTCCTTCAATCAGACTTTCCAGTATTTGCAGTTCTCTGGGAGTTTCAATTTCCTGGCTGTACTTCATCAGCCTTTCGTATTCTTCAATAGAAATTTTATTTAAAGAATAATGTACAGAGAGTTTTTCTACTAATTTTTCTTTTCTTTCTTCCACAGCCGCTTGAGCCGGATTGCTTTGCGCGGATGCCAATGAGAATTTTTCCATGTGTCAGTCTACAGTAATGACAAGAATTCATCAAGGGTTAAAAAAAGGCCGCTCACAACGAGCGGCCTTGCGGTTTATAAAAGTTTTTTACTGAACGATTCCGCCGATGATTGTCAGCCTTCCGTCAAGAGCCGGAGTGATAACGCCGCCCTGCGCTCTTATGTATTCAATTACAGTGTAGGAAAGCAGCAGGGAAGAATTAAACGGCTGTACCGCGTTTGACATTACTGTATATCCGTCGCCACCGCCAAGAATGTAATCGTTGGTGCAGAACCTGTATACCTGCAATGGATCAACAGGCTGCCCTCCGATTGTAAGTTCTGTAATTATGCCGCTGCCGATATTTTTATCAATAGTATAACGCACATCGCTTGAGAACTGCGGGAAACCGCCGTTACCCTGCGGGATAGTCGCGATAAAATTGAATAACTCGATAATCTGCGTACCCGTCATAGTAACAATATGCAGGTAGTTGTCAAAAGGCAGTATGGTTAAAATCTGCTCCCGCGTGATCGGCCCCGCCGGAAGCTCGGCGCGTATGTTGCCGCCGTTGTGGAAAGCAAAATCAATTCTCTGGTTGCTGACATTTCTGAAGTACCAGACATTTGCGTCTGTGATCATGTTGCCTAGTTCAGTCTCCTGATAACGCGTTAAACGGTTTCCGAATACAAAGGTTTGCGATGCCCGCCCGATTACTTCCCTCAATGTCGCGTTCGCGCTCTCAATATACGGGCGGAGCATGGCGGTTACTTCGGCATCCGGGCCGATGTAAACCGGCGCCCATGTAAAATCGGCGAGCCTTCCGTTTTGTATTGTCAATCTTCCAAAGCCGACATACTTTCCCCATTCGTTCGCGCTTACAATCCATGTGCCGCCGTGCCTTTCCGGCATCGGGAAGAATGTGTGCGAGTGGCCGTCAACGATTATGTCTATTCCCTCAACATTTTCCGCAAGTAAAATTGAGGTGATATGATCATCGGTTTCTCTGACATTTCCCATGTGGGTAAGACCGATAACAATATCAACTCTTTCGGTGCGGCGGAGAATATCTACAACTTCGCGCGCCGCGTCAATTTCATTAATAAAAACGATCGAGCTGTCCGGGTTTGCGATTGTGCGGGTACGCAGGGTTGTAATTCCGAAAATGCCTACTTTAAAGCCGTCGTACTCTTTAACAATATATCTGTTACCGCCAAGATAACTGCCGTGGTACATTACATTGGAAGAAACAAAAGGAAATCCCGCCGCGCTGATCTGGGTGTCAAGTTTTGCCTGCGTGCCGTCAAACTCATGATTCCCGAAAGTAACAGCGTCATATCCTATTATGCTCATCGCGCGGATATCAGGCTCGGCGTTGTACATATTTGAAAGAGCGCTGCCGGTGTTAAAATCACCTGCGTCAAGAAGAAGAACATTTGTATTAACAGACCTTACAGCCCTGATGAATGACGCGATTTCCGCGACTCCGCCGCGTCCGTTATTGGGCAGCAAGGTACCGTGCATATCATTTGTATGGAGCAGAACAAGCTCGCCTGTCCCGCCGTGATCCCGGATAGGACCCGCGTAAAGAACACCTGCAAACAAAAAAGTAATAAGTAAAAATAAACCAAATTTTTTCATAATCCTTTACCTCCTGGATTTTATGATAAGCTATAAATGCGGCTTAACTGACAGTTATTTTAACTTCCATCACTCTTTGTTTTATAACCTTAAAAACGTTAATTGTCAAATTTTTCCATGTGAGCATCTCCCCGGCGTGCGGAAGCCTGCCGAGATTCTCCATAATCCAGTTGGCGATTGTGGTATCAGGCACTTCTTCAGGTTCAATACCGGCTGATAACGCGGGTTGATCCTTTTCGTCGTCAGATCCTTTATCGGAGATAAAATCGAGTATGTCTTTGAAACTGACCGTACCAAGCACGATCAAGCTTCCGTCGCTGTTTTTCGTGATCGGCTCAACTACCTCGTCATGCTCATCCCAGATTTCTCCGATAAGCTCTTCGACAATATCCTCGATGGTAACAATTCCCAGAGTCCCGCCGTGTTCATCCACGACAACCGCCATGTGCGACTGTTTTTCCTGCAAGGTCTTCAGGAGCTTTGTAAGTTTGATGGTCTTTGTAACTAACACAACAGGTTTTATTACCTGCGTTAAAGTTTTAGCGCCCTTCACCACCTCGTGATAAAAATCCTTGAATAAAATGATGCCTGTAATATTGTCAATTGACTCGTGATAAACAGGCATCCGGGAAAAACCGGTCTCCATAAATTTTTGATCAATTTCTTCAACAGGACTTGAGTCAGAAACCGCTTCGACATCAACGCGCGGAGTAAAAATGCCGGAAACTTTAAGATCATCAAATTCTATTACCTGGCGGATCATCTGCTCTTCATGAATATTGATAACACCTTCCTGCCTGACTTCTTCCACGTAGGTTAAAAGCTCATCTTCCGTCGTTCCGCGGTCTGCCTTTATCGGGAAAATTTTCATTAGAAATTTTTTCCATAAAGTCATTAAATAATTGACGGGCGTAAGAACAAACATGAAAAAACGCAGAAGCGGCGCCGCCGTCAGAGCGGTCAATTCCGGAACCTCTTTCGCCAGAGCTTTCGGGGA
>WQRT01000173.1 GCA_009786625.1 Treponema sp. | reverse complement strand
GGAAACGCGTTGGTAAATATCGGCGAGTCGCTTAATCTTTATCTGTTTGATGACAGCGGCGTAATAGATAATAACGGCGATATACGAACAGATTATACAGGAAGGAGTTACGGTCATCCGCAATTAGATATATATCTGGGAGCTGACCCTTCTTTAAAATCAATAACCATACACGCGCCAAACGGCACGCAGATAGAAAAATGGCAGCCAGGCTATGCAGGTTATCCGGGTATCGTAGCAGATATTAAAAGCCGGTACAGTAATATCGCGGTTACAGTCCAAAGATATAATTAATACCCGTCAGACATCGTTCTGTTCACATCGCGCTGGTAGAGTTCCTGATATACGAGGTTGCGGGTTTTAAGTTTTTCCTTTACTTCCCTTGTGAACGGCATATAACGCCAGAAGGTGCCGCGTACATCTTTTTCCAGTTTTTGAATTCCTTCGGCCTCTTTGGTCATCCACAGGATATAATCGCGGATAAAATATTCCTTTATGTCGCCTCTTAATTTATTAGACTGGAACCACTGGTAATAGTGTCCGGTTAAACCTTCTTCCATCCAGTAGAACGAGGCTTTTTCTTTGGCTACCTGCCAGCGGAGATCGGCTACAGCGGTAAGGACTGCGTAATAAAGATTTTTCGGGTACATGGGGACAATTATGCGGCCGCGGCTTGTCGCGCGGTTGTAGCGGTCAAACGGTTCCCAGCAAAAACCTGTGTCGCCGTATGTCGGTATTAATAACACATAAGGCACTATACGGTTTAGTTTATTTTTATAAACGCGGCAAAAGGCTTCGGCATCAATACTCTCAATTCTGGAAAGAAGTGAAATGACATTTTCACGAACGCCGACATCATTGGGGCCGCAGTGGTAGTACTCGCTCGTAAGTACCGGAAAATGGTTCCCTTGACGCCCGACAGTCATTTTCGCCATCTGGCGGATAGTATCGAACTCCGTATCAATCGCGCCTAAATCGACCTGTGTCGAGGAGCCGCCTTCGGCTTGAAGCTTCTCATTTAAAGACTGGACATCGGCTTCCGCGGCAACATAATCCCTTATGCTTACTTCCAGATCATGATCATTCTTCATCAAATCCTTGAGCAGGTTTTGAATTTCACCAATAGCCGCTTTCTGCCTTTCCGAAAGTGTATCGCTGACATCGCTTATTTCACGGAGCGGCGAGCGTTCATAAAGTATCTCTATTCTGTCGCGCAGAATTTTTTCAATGTCGTTGCGCTCTCTGTCTTTCTGCTTAACAATTGTGCGCGCTCCGTCGCATTTGCCGGAGGCCTTCTCCAGTAATTGCTGTATCTTGGATTGAACATTCGATTTTGATACTTTTACTTCGTCGGTGGTTGACGGGCGCATTTTTGTGGTGCCGACATTGCAGAGCCATTCATCCATGTAGTAAACAGGCTGATCAAGCGTATTTTCTACAATTATTTTGCTGAAAAAATCTCTTGTATCAGAAGCTAAAAAAGTCGGATGCATTATTCCGAAACGAAGCAGGAATTTTTTTGGCGCGGGCGGTCTGCTTGTGGCTTTAC
The DNA here is from genome assembly GCA_009786625.1 of Treponema sp. Classification (GTDB taxonomy): domain Bacteria; phylum Spirochaetota; class Spirochaetia; order Treponematales; family Breznakiellaceae; genus WQXQ01. The sequence continues at coordinate 4,433 of WQRT01000173.1, read as the reverse complement.
GCGCGACATTGAGCAGAAACTCCCAATACGGTGACATAAACTGCTGGCGGAAAACGCTTCTGTCTTTTGGGTCTTTAGCTGTAAGATATTTTTGCAGCGTGGAATGAACCCTTTGAGCTATATCGCCTTCGTTGGAAAGCGCGGTTTTGTAATAATTCGGATCATTAAAAAACTCGTGACCTTTCTCTTCAAATCTTTTTGTTACCTGCGGAAAACCGCTGGCGCCGAGATCGACATCGCTGCTTGCGGGATTGGGAGTATCTTTCGGATCGCCGAATATATCATTAAAATCGGGAAGAAGAGTGTCGCTGCCGCCTGCGGTTCCCAATAAAGAGGCAAGTTCGGGGTCCATATCCCCTTGATTTGCATTACCAGCCATAAAACAATAATAAAATGTTTCTTATACGTTGTCAATAATCGCCGATCTACAGTAAGTCATCCAGATCGATTTCACCTGCCGTGCATGGAATGGTAATCCCCCAGTTCTCCAGAACCTCGGGATGAATCTCGCCAAAAACGCCCGCTTGCTTTCCGTTGTAAACAATCGCCGCTGCGCGTCCAGGAATAAAACGCGGGTCTGAAGATTCTTCCACATCGTATTCACGCGAAAGATAATAAAACAATGTTTGAAGTTCGGCGGCGGCTGTGTTAAAGTTCGCGTCCGTTCCGGCGTGGAGGAATCCGGCGAACTGGCGGGTCGAGCTTCTGTAATTTTGCGAATCATCAAGATACGCGGTTTTACCGACTTCAAATATTTTATGAGGATATACCGATCTTCCGGAGATTGATTCGCTTTCCATCAATGACGCGAGCACAGAATCGCGCACGTACTCGTAATTTTCCGTCATCGGATTAAAGATGCGGATTATTTTTTTACCATCGCCTCTCATGTTCTCGACAAGGTCTTTGCGTGAACCGAGGTAATTGTAAATCATCTCCTGATAACCCATGCCGATTAAAAGTTCCTTAACCTGTCTGCTGAAAATAGTGATAGGCAGAAGCCGCCCGATTGTGGAATCCGCGGGACGTTCCGGTTTAAATGATCCTAGCGATCTTCCTATCATTACATCTTCCGCGACATCGGCGGCATGAAGATAATCATTGCGGTATTCAGGCGGATATGCCCGCACTCCGGGAGAACGCGCGGCATGTCCGCCTCTTTCGCTGCCGTCAACGGCCTCCGCTTTTACACCCATGCGCAAAAGCGCCTTGACACATTCATCCGCGCTCAATTTATCGCCCAGGAATTTCTCGATTCGGGAAAGCGAGCAGAAGACAGGTTCTTGAAAATAATACGGCGTAACGGTGTTTCTCCCCAAAGGCGTATCAAACTCGTACTCAATTTCGACAGGCTCGATCTTGAAACCGTTATCTGCAAGATCGCAGGCGACAATTGAAGCGGCGAGGGTCAGGGACGGCATATCAGTGCCTGTCAGCTCGACGAATATTTCGCTGTCGCCGACCTGCACCGCGCCGAGATCGCTTGAGTTAATAATCGGCGGATAGGAAAGAATAGTTCCGTTCACGTCCGTTAAAAGCGGATGAACCGGCTCGTTTTCAAGGATAAAGGCGAACTCCTTTCCCTTGGGATGCTGCTTGAGAATTTCGCGTAATGTCAAAGGTTCGTCCCATTGAAGCGGCACAAATGAAATGGCGTCAGGATCAACGCCTTTAAAAATGATAGGCCATTTTACAAGCGAAATGCGGTAAATGCCCATTGATATGCTGCGCCGTTTTCTTCCGAAATTCCACGCGAGTTTTTCCTGAGTCTGGATCATATCGCGNAGTATCGGATCGGTTATCGTTCTGCCGCCNGCGATAAAACCCACAAGGTACGGGCGTACGCTTTTNACGCTTGATTCGACCTTAACCTTTCGTGATGTCTTTTTCATATCTCCCGGCCGGGAAAAAAATCCGTATTGAGGTATTTCGCCGCCGTTGTAGACCTTAAGCTGGCGGGCGCATCCCGCTGTTCCCCAGAGATCGGGTCTGTTCGTATCATTTAACTCTATTTTTAGAGTGCGTTCATCTTCAGGCTGATTTTTATCGCTGTCTTCATCCAGTTCCGCTTTTGCGCAGACAAGAGCTTCCTCAAATTCATCTCTGTTTTTCCAGCGGCTTTTACCGTCCGCGGAACCTGCCAGAGTGTAGAATACTTTTTCGTTTACTTCAATTTTTGGCATGATTTAATTTATCACTTTGACGTTTTTAATGAAAGATGGTAAAAATGACCGCTGCCGCTTTCTACCGCTTAGTTGATCTATTTACCATATTTTCCTATCATATTTTTGTGGCAAAACGTAAAACAAGGGCGAAAACTGTATCAACGGGTTCTCAGGCGATTGTCGTCTTCTGGCTTGTTTTTATTGTTGTTATTATCAGTGTTTTTATGTTGAATGCCCCGACAATCAAAAGAAATTTTAATCTTTTTAAAACACGGCTTACATTACCCGCGGGCGGGCAGGAGGAGATTCTTCCGGCTGGCGAAGAAGAACCTGCAGAAGTTGTGGTAGAGCCGCATCCGCCGCGAAGGACGGAGACTCCGGCGCAGACTCAAACTAACGAACAGCCGCCTGCCGCGCAGACGCAGAGAGATACGCCGCAAACGCAGCAGAGGCCGCCGCCTTCTCCTCCGCAGACCAGAGACAGGGCGATTTACTTTACTCAGGTAAACAATGACGGACAGATTCTTCAGACAAGGGTAACGCGCAGTATGCCGGTTTCTCAATCTCCTATGCAGGATGCGTTAAACGCAATGCTTACAGGTCCCAACAGCAGCGAGATGACCGGCAATATGCTGAGTTTTATTCCCAGAAACACGCGCCTTCTTTCGGCGACAGTCCGCGGAAACACGGCGTACCTTAACTTCAGCGAAGATTTTTTATTTAATACATTCGGAGTCGAAGGTTATGTCGCGCAACTGCGGCAGATTGTGTGGACTGTGACAGAGTTTCAGAATGTAAATGATGTGCAGGTTCTGATTGAAGGTTCAAGAATGGATTATCTGGGCGAGGGTATCTGGATCGGAAGCCCTATTAATCGCCAGTCTTTTTAATTGATTTTGATTTATTGATCAACACGATCCGCGTTCGGATATTTAAACTAAATCCTTTTAATCGATACGGCTCTTACCATCTCCGTATCTATCTCCGCGATGATACCCTGCATTCGTCCTGGCGTTTTCGCCGGGGCTGTTTCCATGCGGTACATCACCTGTTTACGCGCTCTTTCCAGGCAGATATTCGGTTCCATGCCGATAACGCTGTCAGTGATGCCCGTCATGCCTAAGTCTGTAATATAGCCGCTGCCTTTAGGCAGAATTTTTTCATCGGCGGTTTGTACGTGCGTGTGCGTACCGGCAATTAAGGCTGCGCGTCCGTCCGCGTAATACGCGAGCGCTTCTTTTTCGCGTGAGGATTCAGCGTGGAAATCTACCAGTATAATCGGGAAGGCGGACGAAACCGATGAGCCGTCGTCCGATATTAGCGGGTGGATATCTGTTGCTCTGCCTGAGTAGATACCGACAAGTTTATCGAAACATCTGAACGGACAGTCGATTGCTGTCATGAACTCGCGCCCCTGAAGATTGATGACAAGCCAACTGACGCCGTTTTCATATATATTTGTGAATCCCGTGCCGGAAAGACTTTGAGTTTTTAAGGAATCTGCCGGATAGTTCGCGGGGCGCAGCATATTTCTTTCAGTTTCCAGGATCGTCCAGAAATCGCGTTTTTCCCAAACATGATTTCCCGAAGTAACTACATCGGCGCCCGCCGCGATGATGCGCCTAAAGTCTTTTTCCGTCATGCCGTAACCGTCCGCGGCGTTTTCTCCGTTGACAGTTACTAAATCGAGATTTTCCCTTCTTCTAAGTTCGGGTAGATAGGCTTCGAGCGTCTCGATGCCCGCGTTTCCGACAACATCGCCAATCATCGCCGCTTTTACAATTCTCATACCGGTTAACTATAATAATAATAAATCTGCGGCTGGGAAGCAATGATGTCCGCCCGGTTCCCGCGCAAATATCGTTTGTTACTTGATGGATTCGTTTTTATTAAATATAATAACCGTATGACAAGAGGAATCTTTCTCGCGGGCAATGAATCCGCTCTTAGCAGGGCAGTTGAAGCGGAGATAATCAAAAGGGTAAAGCAGTTTACAGCCGCTTTGATACCGAACAGATTATCCGGAGCTCTGAAAAACGCGCCGCTGGAAATGAAAGAACGCCTTTTTATTGACTGGAATCCTTCAAGCCCGATATCCGCGCGGACGCTCGTGCTTGCCGCCGAGAACAGGCTTGAGCATATTAACGAAGCTATATTGATCTGTTCGCCCCCGTCAATCCGCAGCAGCGCGTCGCAGCTTCCTCTTTCTGATGTAGAAATCATGATTAATGATCATGTCAAAGGGTGGTTTTTTCTTGTAAAGGAAAT
>WQRT01000172.1 GCA_009786625.1 Treponema sp. | reverse complement strand
TTGCGGCTTTTCAAATGAAATTATTCTTGAGAATTTGAAAAAACTTTCCTGTGTAAAAACAAAAATACTAATTAGAATCCCTGTGATACCTTCGATTAATGACGATTTACAGGAAATGTCCGCTGTTTTTGAATATATAAAACCGCTTTCCAATATTGAAACTGTTCATCTGTTGCCGTATCATAATATTCACGGGGATAAATATAAAAGGCTTGGAATGAACTATGAGCTTTCAAGTGTCCCAGAGAAAAGCGCGAATATTGACGAGATTGTAAAGTTATTCGGCTGCGGGTTTAAAGTAAAGGTTGGAGGATGAAGTGACAGAGAGAGTTAAAAAATTAAGGCAACGCAGTATTGACGCTGTTCCGTCGCTTTCAATAGAAAGAGCGTTAATCGTAACGGATGTTTATAAAGAATTTGAGGGGAAAGTTTCCATCCCCATGTTAAGAGCATACGCGTTTAAAGCGTTATGCGAAAGAAAAACAGTTGTTATATACGACGGCGAACTTATTGTCGGCGAAAAAGGCGATAAGGCAAAAGCCGCTCCGACATACCCCGAGCTTTGCTGTCACACAATTGATGATTTTAACGTAATAAACAGCCGTAAAAAAGTTTTTTTTAAAGTCGATGATAAAACGTTAAAAGCGCAGGAAGAGATTGTTATCCCTTATTGGAAAGGAAAATCTATCCGCGATAAATTATTCGATAATGTTACGGATGAATGGAGAAGCTGCTACGAAGCCGGAATATACACGGAGTTTATGGAACAACGCGCGCCGGGACACACGGTATGCGACGGTAAAATATATCAAAAAGGATTTTTGGATTTTAAAAATGATATAGAAAAAGAACTTACAAAAATTGATTATATCAATGACACGGACGCGTTTGACAAGCGCGAAGAGTTAAAGGCGATGGCGATCTGCTGTGACGCGGTCATCACTCTTGCGTCGCGTTACGCGGATGAAGCGGAAAGACTTGCCGCGGTTGAACTTGACACGGCGCGGAAAGAAGAACTGCTTGAAATCGCCAAAGATTGCCGCCATGTTCCCGCGAAGAAACCTAAAAATTTTATGCAGGCGCTTCAGATGTATTGGTTCGTTCATATCAGCGTAACATCGGAACTTAATACATGGGACGCTTTTTCGCCGGGCAGGCTCGATCAGCACCTTTATCCGTTTTTAAAAAAAGAGACGGGAGCCGGTACGTTAAGCGAAGAAAAAGCGAAAGAACTTTTAGAATGTTTATGGATAAAGTTTAACAATCAGCCGGCGCCGCCTAAAGTCGGAATAACGTTAGCTGAAAGCGGCACTTACACCGATTTTTGCGGCATAAACACAGGCGGCCTTACATCGGACGGAAAAGACGGCGTTAATGATGTCACATACATTATTCTTGATGTAATAGACGAGATGCAGCTTGTGCAGCCTAGCGGAAATATTCAGTTAAGCAGAAAGAACCCCGACAAATTCCTAAACAGGGCGTGTAAGGTAATAAAGCGCGGAATGGGGCAGCCGTCTGTGTTTAACGCGGACGCTGTTGTGGAAGAGCTTATCCGCCATGGGAAGTCAATCGAGGATGCCCGCGACGGTGGAACATCAGGCTGTGTCGAAACAGGAACCTTCGGCAAGGAATGTTACGCGCTAACAGGGTATTTTAACCTTGTAAAAGTTCTGGAAATTACCCTTAACAACGGCTATGATCCGATCGCCAATAAACAGCTTGGAATAAAAACAGGTGACGCGCAGACGTTTAATACATTCGATGATCTTTTTAACGCTTACGAAAAACAAGTACGTCATTTTATTAATATAAAAATGGCGGCTAACAATATAATCGAAACATTGTATTCCAAATATATGCCTTGCCCGTTTTTGTCAGTTGTAATAGACGACTGCGTAAAAAACGCGCGGGATTACAACTGCGGCGGCGCGAGATACAATACGCGCTATATTCAGGGCGTAGGGATTGGAACGTTAACCGACAGCCTGTCATCAATAAAATACAATGTTTATGATAAAAAATATATTACAATGGAAAAATTAATCGACGCTTTATCCAAAAATTTCTTTGGTTACGAAGAAGCGCGGGCAATGTTTCTGAATAAAACTCCCAAATACGGCAACAACGACGCATACGCCGACGACATCATGCTGAGAGCGTTTAACATGTATTTTAACGCGGTTGACGGAAGAAAAGCCGTTAATGGAGGCATTTATCACATAGACATGCTTCCCACAACATGCCATGTATACTTTGGCTCAGTAACAGGCGCGACTGCCGACGGCCGCCTTGCGCGTGAGGTGCAATCCGAAGGAATCTCCCCGGCGCACGGAGCAGACAGAACAGGACCCACAGGCGTTTTAATGTCTGCCGCGAAAATGGATCATCTAAGAACAGGCGGCACTCTTCTTAATCAAAAATTCACTCCATCGCTTTTATCCGATGATGATGGAATAGAAAAAATGATGGCTTTAATAAGAACTTATTTTAAAATGGACGGCCATCACATCCAGTTTAACGTGATCACAGCAGAAACCCTGCGCGAAGCGCAGAAAAACCCGGAAGCCCACAGGAATCTGATTGTAAGAGTGGCAGGTTACTCGGATTACTTTAACGATCTGGGAGAAACGCTTCAGAATGAGATTATAGATAGGACAGAGCATAAGAATTTTTAAATATTGGCGAAACAGGCAGTAAATATTAAACCGCGCCGCATCCCTAATCACTCAATTACTTGCAATTCCATCGGAAATTTATGCAAAACTTCCGTGCTGTTTTCTCTAATCGCGACAAGGTTTTCAATTCTTACGCCGAAACGGCCGTTTAAATAAATACCGGGTTCTACGGAAAAGACCATACCGGGCGTTATTGGAACATTTACTCCGGTGTTCACAGAATCACCTTCGTGTATGTCGATGCCGATGCCGTGGCCTGTGCGGTGGGTAAAATTATCGCCGTAACCGTATTTTTTTATTATAGAGCGGGCGGCGATATCAACGTCTTCAAGCGTGTTACCGGCGCGGGCTTTTTCACAAGCCGCATAATGGGCTTCAAGGACTATCGCGTAAACTTTTTTAAACTCTTCGCTGGGTTCTCCGAAATGAAAGGTTCTTGTACAGTCTGTAAAATATCCGTTGTTTCTCCCCCAGAAATCAACTAGAAGGCACGCGCCTTTTTTTATTTGCGCCGTTCCCGTTATGTAATGCGGTATATATGCGTTCTCTCCAACCTGCACAGACGCTCCAAAAGATGTCATGTCATTTTTAGAAAACTCAGCGGACAGTTCCTTGTAAAAATCAATTTCTGTTTTACCNAGCCAGCTTGAGCCTCTTTGAATTAAAGTTGAAAGCGCNGCATCTGATTTTTGGCAGGCAGTGCGTATNAAATCAATTTCATTATCATCCTTTACCTGTCTAATCGGCGCGGTCAATGAATCGCCGAGTAAAAAACGTGTTTCGTTAAAAACTTCCTGAAGAGGAAGTGAAATAAATGAAGGGATATGAGGTTCAAGAGCGGCTGTATTCATCTTGATATTTAACATACTGATGTTGCTTTTTAAAAACACAAAAGGATCATCGCCGTCTCTCCAGTAAACCTGCTTCTTAACCGGGAGAGCTATCGCCTGACCTTTATATAAAAGATTGGCGACAATTAAAGGCTCGCCGTTTTTGGGAAGCACTAAAAGAAACATCCGCTCATCAGGGTCAACATCATAACCTGTAAGATAATATAAATTTGCTGAAGGACCCGCCATGTAAACATCGATACCTTCTTTCATCATCGCTTTCTGGATTTTTTCCATTCTATCAGCGTAAATTTGCTTATTCATAATATTTATAATATCATTTTTAATAAAAATATTCAATTAAAAATAACTTGCAAAATACAAAAAAAAACGTCATACTTATATTTGAATATTTTGCATACGTTTTATAATAAACCAGTTCGGAGCGGCTTATGAAAGATGATGTCCTGGAAATAACAGATAGCATGAAAGACGACGTTTGCAGACTAATCGCGAGGGGGCGCATTGACGCCAACAGCGCNGATGTTCTCCAGTTTAAATTGGAAGAAGTTTTAAAAACANGCTGCAAATCGATNNTTTTAAATATGTTACAGGTGGAATATCTAAGTTCAATCGGGATCAGGGTTCTTTTAAAAATTTATAAACAGGCGGCGGAAAATGAAGGCTCGTTTAAAATAGAAGAACCGTCGCAGATTGTAAAAAATGTTCTCGGTATGGTTGCTCTTAAAGAAATGCTTATAACATAAAACAATTTATGATAATATACTCGATTAGGACCAAAATCCTGTCAATAGTTCTCGTATTTTTTGCGATTGTCACAGCCGCGTTCATCGCCTATTCAATGTCAACTACCGCGAATTACAGGTATCTCCGCCTTAACGGTATAGAAAAAACCGTGGAATTTGAAACAGAAAAAGTAAATAAGATTATCGCCGAAATTGAAAGAAGCGCGGTGTTCTTCGCTATAGGTGCGCTTCACACTTATGAATCGCGGCTGGAAGAGTTTGGCAAAAGACTTGCTGTAGAGTTTTTAACGAGTTTCCCTGCCGCGATCGGCGGAGGGTTCTGGTACGAACCGTATGTTTTTGATCCTGACAATCTGCGCGTTGGTTTTTACGCGTTTTACGATAGTAACTCAGGCGGCGTTAGAATCGATGACACTTTTTTTATGGATGAATACGATTATCATAATACATTGTGGTACAAGGAAATAACATCGAGCATTACGGAAGAATATCAGGTTGTATGGACAAGACCTTACATTGACGATTCGGGATCATTCAGCATGATGACGACAGCGGGATCAGGTGTTTTTGATCATGACGGAAAATTAATCGCGATTTCAACGGTTGACTGGAGAATCGCGGAAGTCGTAAAGGAATTGATCGATATAAAACCTACGGAAAACAGTTTTGTTCTGTTATGCGTCCCCGATAAAAATTACATCATCTCCGCGACTGAACGTTTTACCGGAGTAAACTTCTACAGTCTCGCGGGTGAATCAATGGATAATATTCCCTGGAACTTCGGCGAAGATTCTTTTACGCTTAACGGCGTTAAATTTTTATGTTTCAGGCAGCCAATGGATAACGGCTGGCTTCTTTCAATTCAAATTCCTGAGGACGATATTTTTGACGAAATAGAAAACCGCAGTGAAATATTTTCCATCCGCGTTGCCATTGCTTCTGTAGTAATGCTTTTCTTCGCCTTCCTTTTAATTTCAAGGTTAGTAAACGCGCCGATAAAACAGCTGACAAACGATGTTTCAAAAATCGCGCTTGGCAGTCTTGATGAAGAAATAAATATAGATTCAAGNGANGAGATNGGGCTTCTCGCGAAAGCGTTTAACAAAATGACAAAGGATTTGAAAGAATCCATAGACGAAAAAAACAAGGAACAGACAGAGAANGAGAGGATCGCGACAGAGCTTAATATCGCGTCCCGAATTCAGGCAAGCATGCTGCCGTGTGTGTTTCCGCCGTTCCCCGAAAGAAAAGAATTTGATCTTTACGCTCTGATGGTTCCGGCAAAGGAAGTAGGCGGGGATTTTTACGATTTTTATTTTATAGACAAAGACAATCTCGCCGTTGTCATCGCCGATGTTTCAGGCAAGGGAGTTCCTGCGGCGCTTTTTATGGTCATCTCAAAAACGCTGATAAAATATTCAAGCTCTTCATCAGGCAGTCTAAAAACCGTTTTGGAATCCGTGAATAAAAAGTTATGCGAAGGAAATGATGCGAATATGTTTGTCACGGCGTTTGTTGGTTTTTTAAATATACCGACAGGAAGATTTGTCTATGTAAACGCCGGCCATAATCCGCCGCTCCTTAAAAAACGCGGAAAAAAATATGAGTATTTATTAAACGAACCGTGTCTAATAATGGGATTTTTGGAAAACGCGGAATTTAAAGAGAATGAAATTTTCCTTGAGAGCGGCGATTTATTATATTTGTATACAGACGGCATCACGGAAGCAATGAATAACGAAAAAACCATGTTTGGAGAAGAAAGACT
>WQRT01000171.1 GCA_009786625.1 Treponema sp. | reverse complement strand
TTCCCCCCCCCCCCCCGATTTTAAGAAAAAATGTCCGATATTAAGATTTTCTAATAATTTATACCTGTTAATACCTATCTCTAACCAGTTAACAAACAAGGAGACTCTCAAATGAAAAGATGCGCATTTATTCTGATTATTTTTCTTGCAATGACTGCGGCGGTTTCCGCGCAAACGGCGAGACCGAGATTGGCGGTGCTGCCGTTTACAGGAACCGCAGGCAATGACGGCGAAACCATCGCGATGCTTCTCGGTAACCAGAGCGGGCTTCAGAGCGCGTTTACCGTAGTGCCGCGCACAAGCAACGTTGATGCGATAATGAGGGAGCAGGAGTTCCAGCGTTCGGGATTGACGGACTCCGATACGATAGCGCAGTTGGGAAGGCAGATGAACGCCGAGTACGTCGTGGCGGGGCACGTCCAGCAGCTGGGGAGGAGCCGCCTTGTCTTTATTTCGATCATCCATGTAGAAAGCCTCCAGCAGATCGCGGGTGATTATAAAGACTACACGGAAATTTCTGAAATACGCGCGTACCTTCCTGATATGGTGCAAAAAATTGTAGCGGCTTCAAGGCAGAACACATCGCGGCTTCCTAAGCTCGCGATAGTGCCGTTTAACAGGATGACGAGCGGGATAAACGAAAGGGACGCGGAAGTGTTAACTCATATATTATCGATTGACATAGCGAACTCAGGGCGTTACGCGGTGCTTCCAAGGACAAGCACGATACAGAGGGTATTCGACGAACATGAAATACAGAGGACAGGCACGACAGACCCAAACACGATAAGGCGCATCGGCATTGCAACTAACGCACAGTTTGTACTTGCGGGAAACATAACATCTCTCGGCAATATGAATCTTTTTCTAGCGCAGATACTGAATGTTGAATCAGGCGCGTTATTGATCGGGGGTGACGAGGAATACAGGGAAATATCGGACGGCTTAAGTAAAATGCAGACGCTTGCAAGGACATTGACGGGGACAAGCGCAGTGGTTCCGTCCGCGGCGGTACAGGCTGGGTTTGTAAGAATACAAGGAGGAACCTACACAAGGGGATCCCCCGCGGATGAGCCAAACAGAAACGCGAATGCTGAAACACCACAGCATCAGGTAACAGTAAGCGCATTTACAATGAGCCAATACCTTGTAACTCAGAGGGAATGGTTTGAAGTAATGGGGACTACGGTAAGGCAGCAAAGGGACAGAGTAAGCGTGTCATCAGAGATGCGGGGAGAAGGAGATGAATACCCCATATACTATGTAAGCTGGTTTGAGGCTGTAGAGTACTGCAACCGCCGAAGCACAAGGGAAGGATTAACGCCCGCGTACACAGTAAGCGGAACAAATGTAACATGGAACAGAAGCGCGAACGGGTACAGGCTGCCGACAGAAGCTGAATGGGAATACGCGTGCCGGGCGGGGACGATAACTGCGTATAGTACAGGAAACAGCATAACGACAAGCCAGGCTAATTTTAACAGTCTTTTTAATAGTACATTAAACAGAACAAGCGCAGTAGGAAGCTATACTCCTAATGCATGGGGATTATATGATATGCACGGAAATGTATGGGAGTGGTGCTGGGATTGGTACGGCAGTTACCCGAGCAGAGCGCAGAATGATCCGGACGGCGCGTCCTCGGGGTCTGGACGCGTGCTGCGCGGCGGGAGCTGGGATCATTCAGCTGCTTACGTCCGTTCCGCGCACCGGAACAACAGCACTCCGACTGTCAGGAACATCTTCAATGGGTTCCGTGTCGTCCGCCCCTAGTTTGGTTTGGCAGGAAAGTGGTAGCTGCTACCATTTTGATGGCAGATAAAGCAGTGGAAAATTGGTAGCTGCTACCATTTTGATGGCAGACGAAGCGGTGAAGAAGTGGTAGCTGCTACCGTTTTGATGGCATAAGAAGCGGCGGAAAATGGTAGCTGCTACCATTTTGATGGCAGGTGAAACAGCGGAAAATGGTAGCTGTTACCGAATTTGTTCGTGTGGTTAGTGTGGTTCGCGGCAAAAATTTCTCCGTGTCCTCTGCTAACTCTGCGCCTCTGTGTGGAATTCTTTAAAAATGGTAGCCGCTGCCGAATTTATTCGTGTGGTTCGCGGCAAAAATTTCTCCGTGTCCTCTGCTAACTCTGCGCCTCTGTGTGGAATTCTTTAAAAATGGTAGCCGCTGCCGAATTTGTTCGTGTGGTTCGCGGCAAAAATTTCTCCGTGTCCTCCGCGAACTCCACTCCTCTGTGCGGAATTCTTAAAAATTAGTAGCTGCTGCCGAATTTGCTCACTCTTCTGTGTTTTTGTGCTGAGGTTCTAAAAAAGACATCCGCAGTCAGATTCCGCACTATTTTGAATTGATAAAATATTGTTATATTAGTATATTTAATAAATGACAATTGAGGATGTTGTTATACTTTGTAAAAAACGTTCAATGCGTTGGACTAGCCATATACTTGAACGTATTTTATACCGCGGCATTAGTATTGAGGATATCGAAAACGCGGTAATTAATGGCGAGATTATTGAGCAATATCCAAATGATTATCCCTATCCTAGTTGCTTGCTTATGGGATATACCAAAACAGGAAAAGTCCTGCATGTTGTTTGTGGTTCAGATGGAATTGAGTTATGGCTTATTACTGCGTATTATCCAAATTCTGCCCAATGGACAGATGATTTTAGACAGAGGAGTAAAATATGACTTGTTTTATGTGTAAAGGTACTGTTCATGGCGGCTTCTCGACTTTTTCTACCGACATGAGCGGCTGTGTTATTGTAATAAAAAATGTGCCAAGCAGTATTTGTGAACAATGCGGCGAGACATCCTACAGTGATGACGTTGCACGCCAAATTGAGCAAATTGTTAATAATATGTCCGGATTAGCTAAGACTGAAATTGCAGTGGTGAACTATTCCGGGATAGCAGCTTAAATCTAAATCTGACCTTATAATGATAACAAATATTTCATCAAAAGGTGATGCGAGATGATGATCATCTATTTTATATAGTGTACCATGTCGCGTAACGATGCTGGATGCAGTATGAAAAAAGGCAGATCAATTCTTAATATATATCACCTGTGAATACCGGGAAACAATTTCATCGGAACTTAGTAACGTTAATCCTTCCGCCATTGCCTGTGCTATTAAAATGCGATCAATTGGATCTTTGTGATACGGAGGAAGGTGGGCAACCAGCAATGAATGATAACTTGTAATTGGCAGTTCATTAAATTATCTCTTTTTGTCCCATTCTATCAAAATCGGAAGGAACTATAATTTGATCTTTCATGAAACCTATCCGCCGGATTTCTTTCTGTGATGATATAGGAATAACTTTTACAAGCGGTTTCCCTGCTTTAGCGATAATGAAACTATCTCCTGCGGCGGCTTTCTCAACCAGGGCGGATAATTGTGTTTTAGCAGTATGAATGTTGTATTGCTGCATTTTCTCCTCATTATAAACTTAGTCCATAAACTTAGTTTAGTCAAGTATATTATTATTAAAAATTTCATTTAATTAACGCTAGTTAGTGTAGTTCGCAGGTAAATTCTTCTGTTAGTGTGGTTCATGTGGTTCGCGGCTAAAATTCTTCTATTCGTGCTGTCAGTGTTGGTTAGCGGTAAAAACTCTCTTACTTCACAACTTCATAATCAGCAATCGCCTCATCAATCAATGTATCAAGCTCAAGCGTTTCGTATAACGCGTTGGCTTCTTTCACATCGCCGTGAAGCACAGGATGTGCGGGACTGAAGAGCATGCAGCAGTCAACATGAGGCTCTATAGACACATCGTAAGTGCCGATCCTTTGAGCTTCGCGGATAATGCTGTGTTTGTCAAAACCAATTAATGGCCGCAGCACAGGCAGTTTTATCCGGCTCTGTGTGCAATTTAAGTTTTCTATCGTTTGGCTCGCGACTTGCGAGAGGCTCTCTCCTGTAATAAGAGCTTTGCATTTTGTTTTTCTTGCAGCTTTCTCAGCCGCTTCCATCATTGCCATGCGAAGGAGAACCGTTGTCCATGGAAGGGGAGCTTTTTCTTTTATACGCATTTGAACTTTAGTAAAGTTTAGTATATAAAGTTTTATTCCCATGCAGTAAGAGCCGGTGATCCTTGAAAGACGCACTGCCTTTTGTTTTGCATCATTGGATGTATATGGATAAGAGTGAAAATGAACCGCGTCAATATTCATTCCGCGGCATGCCATTAGAAAACCCGCGACAGGTGAATCGATGCCGCCTGATAACAGCAACATACCTCTTCCCGCGGTTCCAACAGGAAGCCCGCCTAAGCCTTTACTTCCGCCTGAATAGACAAATGCTTTTTCCCTAATTTCGACGCGGATTGTATCGCCGGGATTGTGAATATCAACTTTTAAATCGTGTAACGCGTCTGTAACTGCTTCGCCTCCCTTACAGCATAAATCGTAGGATGTAAGCGGAAAACTTTTATCTGTTCTTCTCGCGTCAATTTTAAAAGTGTTTATCCCTTTAGCGGTGATTTTTTTTCCTTCCTCAATACAGGCGGAAAGAATGGCTTCCACATTTTTTTCGCAGGTAATGACCTTTGCCCAGCCGGAAATCCCGACTAAATGCGAAAGCATATTCTCAATTTGTTCTGATTTATCACATGGTGTTTGCAAATAATAACGGCCTTTAGTAAATTTTACCTTTGTCTTATCTTCACCTAACGCTGCGAGAAGACGTTGAATGTTACTCTTTAATACGCCTTCAAAACTTTTTCGGTTATCACCCTTTAATGAAAGCTCAGCGGGTTTTAACAGCCAGACATCATTCATCATAAAAATTTTAATACCTGCGAAACCGCTTCAAGTAATAGATCGATATCTTCTTCAGTTGTCGAGTAACCCTGTGAAATGCGGATGCCTTCGATTCTCAATTTTTCTTCTACACCCATCGCTTCAAGCACAGGGCGTTCAGGCGACGATGAAGAACAGGCTGACCCCGTGGAAACCGCAAATCCAAGATCGTCAAGAGCGCGCGCCATAACTTCGCCCGGAATACCGTTAAACGCAACTTGCAAAATGTAAGGAGAAAACGAATCATCATCAACGACGCGATCAGATGGAATAAAAGTACACCTGTCCATCGCCTGCAAAGAAGTCATCAATCTTTTCCACCGTGATTTAGCAAGCAAATACTCAGCATCAACACCGCGGCAAGCAATCTGTCCACAGTCCCCGATCCTCATTCCCTTAACAGCCATCTCAAGGCAATCCGCTAATTCAACCGCGCCGAAGGTATTTTCAGTTCCTCCCCTGATTCCGTTTTCCTGGCCGCCGCCGGAGTA
Source organism: Treponema sp. (assembly GCA_009786625.1). GTDB lineage: Bacteria > Spirochaetota > Spirochaetia > Treponematales > Breznakiellaceae > WQXQ01. The sequence goes on along the minus strand of WQRT01000171.1, from coordinate 846 downwards.
GAAAATTTCTAACGGTTTACGCAGGTATAAAAGACCGATTCCACGGGGTCCGTTAATTTTATGAGCGCTGATGGAAGCCGAATCAATTTCCCATTCTGTCAAATTAACAGGAATTTTTCCGGCAGCCTGAACAAGATCGCAATGAAGGTGAACAGGCGCTCCATCGTGTTTTCGAATAACATCGCGAATGGAGGGGATGTCCGTTACCGCGCCTGTCTCGTTATTCACGGACATAATCGCGGCGAACCTTGCATCCGGGTATTTTTCAAGAGCTTTTTCAAACGTCTGCGCTGTTACTTTTCCAGCGGAATCAACCGCGATTTTGCCGGTCGGCTTTCCCATTTTTTCAAGAGTTTCCAATCCTTCCCTTATTGACGCGTGTTCCGTCATCGGGGAAATAACCCTTCCCTGACTTTTACGCATCAAAGTTGAAAAAAGAGCGATTGCATTGGATTCGGTTCCGCCGCTTGTAAAATAGAGCGTTTCGGGCGCGGTATTGAGGGAAGCGGCGCATCTTTTTCTTGCATCTTCGACCGCTTCTTTCGCTTCTCTTCCTTCTTTATGCGCTGAAGATGGGTTTCCGAACGGAACCGGTCTCGCATTTAAAACCCAGGGAGAAGATGCCGCCCAGTCAAAGTAAACGCGTTTCTTTGAATTGTTAAGCGCGTTTCCATCTTTAGAATCGTTTTTTTTCATAATCTTTTGAATTTAATCCTCAGCCGAATCGATCACTATTGTAAAAATATCGAAAAATTCAGTAATATTCAATGGGAGTTATATTATGTTTGTACTTAAATTCGGCGGCTCATCTGTCGCAAGCCCAAAGGGCATCGTGAACATTATCGG
>WQRT01000170.1 GCA_009786625.1 Treponema sp. | reverse complement strand
GAATCCGTAGAAACTCTTGAAGATTATTACGAGCCTTATCTTATTCAAACAGGACTTTTACAGCGCACTCCGAGGGGAAGAGCTGTCACAACTCTTGCATACGGTCATTTGGGAATTGCACATTCAGGCGAAGGCTCTCTTTTTGAATGAAAACGGAAGATTTTAATTTTTACCTCCCTGAAAATTTAATCGCCCAATATCCGCCAGCGAAAAGAGGACAGAGCAGATTGATGGCTCTAGATCGCGTAACAGGAAAGATCATACATTCGCGAGTATCTGAATTATCTAATATATTATGCAATGAATATTTTTTAAGCCCGCGCGGAGAAAAACCGTTATTGATATTTAACGATACAAAGGTAAGGAAGGCGAGGCTTTATGGAAAAGCCTTGGAATCAGGAGCCTCTGTAGAGTTTTTACTGCTGGAAAAAGTTCCTGTTAATATGGTTGATAATATTTACTGGAAGTGTCTTGTGCAACGCGCCAAACGGCGTAAAATTGGCAGCAAATATATTTTTAATGATTCTGATGATAATGAAATTGCCGGAGCGGAAATTACAGAGGAAAAAGGAGAGTTTCGTTATCTGAAATTCGACAGACCTATTGATGATGATTTTTTAGACAGGTATGGACATATCCCATTGCCGCCATATATAAAACGCGCCGATACATCATCTGACGCACAGCGTTATCAGACGATTTACGCGCGGAATACAGGTTCAGCGGCCGCGCCGACAGCGGGGCTGCACTTTACAAGCGGTATATTAGATGAACTTAAAAATTGCGGAATAAAGAGCGCGTTTGTTACTCTGCATGTCGGTCTTGGCACATTTCTTCCGGTTCGAAGCGTTAATATCGAAGATCATAAGATGCACGAAGAATCATTTTTTATCTCGGAAGAAAATGCCGCTTTAATCGAAAAATCTATTGAAAAAAAAATAAAGATTATCGCTGTGGGGACAACAAGCCTTCGTACTTTGGAAAGCGCGGCTTGCGAAGGTTCGCTAGAGCGTGCGCTAAAGCGGGGATGGCAAAAAACTTCAATTTTTATATATCCCGGGTATAAATTTAAGGTAATAGACGCGCTTTTTACCAATTTTCACACACCGCTTTCCACCCTGTTGATGCTGACTTGCGCGTTTGCCGGCAGGGAATTGATTCTTGACAGTTATGCCGAGGCGGTCCGCGAAGGATATCGTTTCTTCAGTTATGGAGATGCGATGTTGATTTATTAATCTTTTTTTATTATGATAAACGGATAGAATATAATTTAATACCATAATTAAGGAGAAAAGTATTATGAAAAAAGCGGTTTATTTTGCGTTGGCGGCAGTTCTGCTTGTAAGCCTGTTTTCAGCTTGCGGCGGTAAAAGCGCGGGAAAACTTGTATGCGGCGTTACAGAATATGAACCAATGAATTACAGAGACGCAAGGGGAAACTGGACAGGTTTTGATACAGAGTTCGCTCTTCTTGTCGGTCAAAAACTCGGTCTTGAAGTACAGTTCCAGTTGATCGATTGGTCAAATAAGTTTATCGAGCTTAACTCAAAATCAATTGACGCGATCTGGAACGGATTTACAGCGACAGCGAATGAATCTGACGGTACGCCGAGAATGAATCTTTGCGACATGAGCTACAGCTATATGACAAATACCCAGTGTGTTGTAATTAAATCAGATCGGGCTGCGGAATTTACATCAACGGACAGCCTCGCAGGAAAAACAATTGCGGTAGAAGCGGGATCGGCAGGCGAGTCGCTGGCTCAAGAACTAGTCGGAGATAACGGCAGAATTGTAGGCGCGCCTGCGCAGATCAACACATTCATGGAAGTTAAATCAGGCGCATCGGACGGCGCTGTCATTGATGTGATTCTCGCTCGTCAGATAACAGGTTCCGGCGATTACACCGATCTTACAATCGCGAATATCAGCCTCGGCGATGAAATATATGCCATTGGTTTTAGAAGGGGAGACACTCTTCGTAACAGAGTAAATCAGGCGATGGCGGAATTATACGATGAAGGTAAACTGCAGGAGATTGCGAGAAAATACGGTCTTGCGGAAAGGCTTGTTGTAGATAGAAATTTCGGAAGATAAATAATCATTTTGCGGGATATCCCTGACGGATGTCCCGCGTATTCAGGAAAATATATTGAGTTTTTTTGGCGTAACATCGGTTCTATGGAACGGGTTTAGTACAACACTTCTTTTGTTTTCACTGACATTATTGTTCTCGCTCCCGATGGGGCTTGTTATTTCGTTCGGTTCCATGTCAAAATTCACTCCGCTTCGAATGTTTACAAAAGTTATTGTCTGGATTGTCCGCGGCACTCCCTTGATGCTGCAAGTGCTGATTATCTTTTATGTTCCGGGACTTCTTTTCGGCACGCCGATATCGACAAGGTTCAACGCGGCGATTATCGCTTTTTCCATCAATTACGCGTGTTATTTCAGCGAAGTTTTCCGCGGCGGCATTGAAAGTATTTCACGCAGCCAGCACGAAGCCGGTCTTGTTCTTGGTATGACAAGGACTCAGATTTTTTTCAAGGTAGTTCTTCTTCAGGTGATAAAGCGCATAACGGCGCCGATGTCTAACGAAATTATTACACTTGTTAAAGATACCGCTCTTGCGCGTGTTGTCATGGTTGTAGAGATTATAAGAGAGGCTGAGTTTATGGCAGCCCGCGGATATATCTGGCCGTTATTCTACACCGGCGTTTTTTATCTTGCCTTTGTAGGCATCATGACGCTGATGTTCGGATATCTTGAAAAAAGATTAAGTTATTTCAGGGCGTAATAATGGCAATTCTTGAAGTTCAAAATATCGTAAAACGTTTCGGTTCTGCGGAAGTTGTTAATAATATAAGTTTTTCTCTCGAAGAAGGAAAAGTTCTCGCGATTATCGGCTCTTCAGGCAGCGGAAAAACCACAGTATTACGATGTTTAAACTTTCTTGAGAAGCTTGATGAAGGACGAATTATTGTCAGAGGCCAGACGCTTGTAGACTGCGATAACCGTGAAAAACACAATGAATCATTATTACGCAATAAAAGGCTGCATTTTGGGCTTGTGTTTCAATCGTTTAATTTATTTCCGCAGTACACGGCATTACAGAATGTGGTTCTCGCGCGTGAATTAGCCGCAAAGAAATTTCCCGATTACAAAAAGAATAAAAAAAATATAATAGAAGAAATACACAGCGATGGAATGAAACTCCTTGATCAGATCGGTCTTGCCGCAAAAAAAGATTTTTATCCGCATGAACTATCAGGCGGCCAGCAGCAAAGAGTAGCAATCGCGAGAGCTTTAGCGATGAAACCCGATATTCTTTGTTTTGACGAGCCGACATCAGCTCTTGATCCGGAATTAACAGGCGAAGTGCTTAAAGTTATCCGGGGTCTTGCAGATAAAAATACTACAATGATCATCGTAACGCACGAAATGCAGTTTGCGCGTCAGATCGCCGACACAGTTCTTTTTATAGACGAAGGATCTGTTATTGAATACGGCCCGCCTGAACTTCTTGACAATCCTTCAAGCGATCGTTTAAAGCGTTTCCTTGAGCGTTATTCGCAAACCGCTTGATATTTATTACAAATCTTTTTTATATTATCCAAGGTTATTGTCTTATGCGGAATCTTACAGGGTAATTTATTCTACTCGATACCGCGAATCCGTTTGCGGTAGCCGGTGTAACAACTTTGCCGGAAAATGCTCTGACAGCCGCTTCGCCGAATCCCCTTCCGGGCGGCACTTCACGGGTTATTACTACATTTTGAATAACTCCTGTCCTGTCCACAAAAATCTCAAGATATACTACGCCTTCGATGCCGGAATTCAACGCAATTCGCGGGTATTGAAGAGCGGCAATTATTGCAGCTTCATCGGACGCGGACATCGGCCTTGTTGTAAGTTCATGGGCGCGCAGGTATACATCCGCTTCTTCGGCATATTCATATACTTCAACAGGAGTTACAAGAGTGCCCGCAGCGACCACCTCATGCTCAGGAGGTATATCTGTTTCAATCATTGTTTCCGCGATTTCTTCCACCTGCGGGATATCAGATTCCTGCCGTGAAGGCGGCGGCGGGGGAGGAGGAGGCATATTCCGCTCAACAGGCGGAAGTTCATCAATATCAAAAAGCCTCATAACGCCGGGATCAATTTTCGCTTCCTCTACATAATGATCGTAATTAAAAACAAGGAAAAAGATTACAAGAACATGAAGAGCGGCCGCTCCTGTGAAAATGAAGAGGCGCAGTATTTTCTCATTCATCGGTTTTAACCACAAAACTNACCGTGCGGTATTGAAGAGTCTGCATNACTTCAAGCACGGCGTTTATTCTGTAATACGGAGTGTTTCGATCCGCTAGAATGTGAACTCTTGTGTCAGGCGCGTTTATAAAAAGATATGTTATTCTTTCGCGTAACGCGTTAATGCNGGAAGCGTAGCCGTCCAGAAATATCATTCCTTCCGTATTTATCCATATTTCAAGATTTTTTTCNGTATTTACTCCGGGAGCGGCTTGAGCGTACGCGTATTCAATATGNACTTCCTTTCTGTAATTGATAAGAGATACAAGCATGATAAATATTAAAAGAAGGAAAGCGATATCGGATGTTGAAAAAAGCGGAATTAAAAATATTTTTCTTCTTTTCCTGAGTTTCACTGATCCCTCTTCATGGAAAATGAAAAAGCGTCTATCTTTAAATCCTGCGCGATTTCAACAAACGATACAACGTTCTGCCATAANGCCCTGCTGTCAATTGTCAGAATAACCGCGATGCCGGGATTGCCGGCTTGCGCCGACTGAATTGTGTTTCTTACCGCNGGAAGGCTTAATACGTTCCCTGAGTAAATTACATCTCCTGCGCCGTCCATTTCAAAGCGTAAAAGATCTTCNCTTAATATCAATCTTGTTGAATCTTTAGCNGGAAGATTCAATATAAAACCTTTATTTATATTAAAACCCGCGATAACTAAAAAATAAATNATAAGTAAAAAGGCAAGATCGCTTGCCGCGCAGGTTTCNAGAAAACCGTGTTTCTTTCTATGTTTAATCTTCATTTATTTTCTCTGAAAGGCGGATTATTAAATTTGAACATGCGCCTTCAACTTTACCTGTAAACCTGTCAACAAAATGGCTGAANATTGAGTGTGATGTCATTGCGATAATAGCTATGACAAGCCCGAATACGGTTGTAATAAGCGCTTCGTAGATTCCGTTCGCGACAATCTGCGCGTTTACTTCGGTGGCTTCAGCAATCGATCTGAAAGCTCCGATCATTCCTGTAACGGTTCCAAGGAATCCTGTTAACGGCGAAATGGAGCCGAGCGCAGTTAAAAAATTAAAACCGTTTTCCAGAGAATTGATACAGTTCATCGCTTCTGTTTCACCGGCCTGTTCCGCGCGGTGTTCTGAAAAAGATTGTCCCGGTTTTACTGTATGAATAATTGCAAGAAGAACTCTGGCGCCCATCCGCTTTTTTGTAAGATTACCCAGGAAACCGGCTGCCTCTGTGTATTCGTCCTTTTCAATAAACCCAAGGACTTTCGCCGCAATGTCATCGATCTCCAAATTGTAGTAAGAAAGATAAACAATCCGCTCAATCGAGATTGCGACTACCGCGATTGAAAACAAAAGAAGCGGCCACATAATTATGCCGCCAAGCCTGAAAAGTTCCATTACCGAAAGTGATGCAGTTTCCATTGTTACCTCATTTTATTTTATTTAAAATTATTCTGCCTGAAAGCAGAGCGGTGATATTTTCCCATTCATATTGATAATATACCCATGAAAGAGCTTCTTCCCAATCCCTTAACAGAGTGCCCGAATTACGCACCGGGCGCAGCTCTTCTGGGAAGACGCGATCTGTAAAACCTGTGTTCCAGCTAATGTCGGAAGATCTTTCAAAAATATCTCCTTCCTGTCTCCAGCCGGAAGGACGCTGACTTGAGCGTACCATTTCCGGGAACAATAAAGGTTTCCAGTGTTTATCAAAGTCTTTAATTGACTGCTGACGCGGACCGTTAAGTGAAAGCATCCATTCGCACAGGGACGTTATACGCTCTTTTCTGTTGCGAAGAGACGTTAAGGCCTCGTCTCCTGTTATGCGGGTGTCAAAAAGATGCGTGCGTCCCTTTGTTATCTGATGATTTACAATATCATTATCCATTTCAAGAGCCGCAGTATTCTGTAAAATAAGATTTCCGCCGCCAATTAATTC
>WQRT01000169.1 GCA_009786625.1 Treponema sp. | reverse complement strand
GCGACAGCCTCGGCAGGTTTTATTATAACCTGATCCCTTTTACTGTTTTCAAAATTGCTGCATGGAATGTACCGCAGTAAATTGCCGTCATCATCTGTCGTGTCGCCGGATTTTACACCAGCGTTTTTTAATAAATTTTCCAAGAGGCGTAACGCGTATATTATTTCTTCCGCGGTATCAGGCGCAAGGTAATCAATCTCGACCCGTTGAATTTTAATTTTTCTTTTATCGCGGTTTTTACTTTTCCATGAATTGCGTTCAAGCGCGTACATATTGTACATCCAAAAATACGCGGGCATCACTTCAAGGCGGTTCTTGTGGACATTGTTGTTTACAAGCGCGAACGGAACCGTAATATTCAATTCGGCGGGATAATCTCCTTTCGCGATAATTACAAACGAAGCGAAAACGCTCGAATGTTTCAGGCTGACAGCAAGCCCCGGCCAAAAACCGCGTTTCGCGCGTATCTCTCCGTCATTTGCGCGGCTGTTGTGATTGCTGCCGATTGTAGCGGCCGCCGCCATGTTCGACATTCCTTCGATCAAACTCGCGATTAAAAAAGAATTGTTATGATGTTGTTCATGCACGGGGAAAATCAAATTATTTAGTATCTCGCAGCATGACACGGTAGAATTGTCACCTAACACAGAATTTATCAAACGTGCGCCGTATTTTAAATTGCTGTTTCTGCCCATCACAAACCGCACGGCTTTACAGCCGTAAAAAACATTACACGCGTAACCGATAATGCCGTTAACCATTTCCACGCCTTCACCAATTTGCGTCGGTTCTTCGGCGGATGAATGAATAGTAATATTTTTAAGTTTGTTCGCGCCTTTTATATACGCGGCTTCTCCAACCATCACATCTTTTATGATTGCGCTGCTTTTGATAACAGAGCCGTCTCCGATAATGCCGTAAGTTCCGCGAAAAGCGCTTTTTTGTTTATTATCAGGATATGTGATTAAACCATATTGATTTTGAGTTATCTCTGCCAATTTATCGGTTAACAAAACATCATCGCGGTATGCCGCCCATAAAAACGCGTCCGCGGCGATCATGTCTTCGAACGGCAAAATCGAACGTCCGCCTGCTTCATTCATCACATCGATCCATACGCGCACATCTTCGTCTTCGCCGTCTTTGATCACTCCATTGCCGAACTTTGAGTGGTTGGTTGTCTGCATCTCGTTTACTTCGGAAAGAATGCAGTTGTTCCCGATGATGTAATGCGAAATGTATGCGCAATTTTGAATTGCGGAATCATCGCCAATATCGCAGGAGATGATTGTGGAATTTCTAATCCCGGCGGGAACGCAAAAGTCGTGATGTTTAAGCAGAACATTTCGCATAACACCGATACGCACAAGTCCGTAAAAAGAACTGTCACGGATCAATGAAGGATCGAAAGGATCGCTTACAAGAAAATTATCCCAGTTTTCGCATCCAGTAGGTGCGGCGCAGTAATTTCTGTTATTAATTAATATTTCAATCTCATGCGGTTTTAATTTACGCCAGTCTCCGCTTTTTTTGGAATATTTCCGTTCCTGCTGAACGTTACGCAGCCAGTATTCATCGGCGCCCGAAGGCAGATATTCAGCGGGAACAAAATCATAACCGTGGCGTTCAATAGGCAGAGTGGTTGTCGCTTTCATGTGTCGGATTATATATTAAATATTATAAAATTTCTATCGTAAAAATATTATCAACCGGCTTTTGCACGCCTTAGCCTGACGTTTTCGATATCTCTGCTGAACAGTTCGCGGAGATCGTTTAACCCAAGCGCCATTAACGCCATACGGTCGATGCCGATGCCCCACGCGGCGACAGGGACGTTTACCCCCAAACTCGCGGTTACTTCCGGGCGGAAGATGCCGGAGCCGCCGAGTTCAAACCAGCCTAGCACAGGATGTTTTATGTGCACTTCCACTGACGGCTCGGTAAACGGAAAGTAACCGGGAACATATTTTACTTCTTTCGCGCCGGCGACTTCGCAGGCGAACATTTCCAACATTCCAAGAAGCGTGCGCAGGTTGACGTTTTCACCTAACACGATGCCCTCGGTCTGATAAAAATCCGGCAGATGAGTAGCGTCTACGCGGTCGTAACGGAAACAGCGCACTATGCCGAAGTACTTGCCGGGGATTTTTGCGTTTGGAAGCTGTTTGGCGGAAAGCACCGTCCCCTGCGAACGCAGAATGAGGCGTTTTGTAAATTCACGGTCAAACCCGTAGTTCCAGCCGCGGCTGCCGGTCGCGCCTCCGTTCTCATGAGCGGCCGCGACATTTGATAGCCAGGGTTCGTCTATCGACTTCGCATGAGCAATTCCGTCTCTTGCCGCGCCTGTTTGATCGGCAATACTGTACGCGTCGTGAATATCGCGAGCGGAGTGAAATTGCGGCATAAAAAGAGCGTCGGAATTCCAGAACTCGGTTTCAACTAACGGACCGTCAAATTCTTCAAAGCCAAGAGAGGCGAGTTTATCTTTTACATTCTCTAAAAATTTCGCGTATGGATTGCTACGTCCTGGTGTCAGGCGTACAGGCGGCGTTTTTACATTATACGAGCGGAATGTTTTGCCTTTCCAGCTTCCGTCTTCCAGCATCGACTGAGTCAATGCGCCGGCTTCATCGCCTGTTATTCCCGCGGCTTTAAGCGCGTTTGCGGCATCGGCGGCGGGGACAGATCCGTCATCCGCGGCGGCGAAACCAAAGTAGACCGTCTCACGGTCTATCTGGCGGAACGGCGCGTCTGCCGCGCCGCGCTTTTTCGCGATGCCTGACATAACGGATTTTTCAGAAGCGGTCAAAGAGGATTCGGCAACAGCGCCGCCATTTACGGCTGCCGCGGAGCCTTTTTCCAGCAAGCCTTTTAAAGCGGCAAAATGATCACGCGTTTTTGGTTCATCGGCGGGTTCCTTCAATATGACTACATTCTTGCCGCCATCCATCGAAAGCACGCCGGTTTTGGAAAGGCTTCCGTAAGCGCTGCCAATGTCCTTATTATCCATCTTTAAGGCTTGTGCGATATCCGGCAATTTTAATGAACCGGGTTGTTTTTTCACCAGTTCAATTATTCTTTCTTCGGGGCTGCCCTTCTCTTTCCATTCCCTGCCCAGATCGGTCAATTCAAAAAAAACCGCTGTCTCCCGGCGAAGCTCACAGACAAGCCCTTTACCCAAAAGCCACGAAAGCGCCTGGTTTCCGTTGCCGGGTTTAAAGCCAAGCTCCTGCTCAACCTTTTCGATCGTAAGTTCATCGCCCTTTTTATACGCAAGGAGAATACGAACCTCTAAAGGATGAAGGTTTTTAATAATATTTTTAATATCAGTTGACATAATGACCTCATTTTTACCCGGTTTCCGGGAAATCCGGGACGCTGCCTCAGGAATATCAAAAAAATAACAGGATTTTTAGATATGGTCAATAGATTGATGTTAGAGCTATATTGTAGTATTATAATAATGAATAATATGAAGAAAGTAAAAAAATTTTCCAGTATTAAAGCAAGAGCCATATTGTATACGATAATCCCGGTTATAATCAGTTTCTGTTTAATCTGCATAGTCTTGTTTGTTTCTTTATTTAATTCTCAAAGAGAAACTGTCCGGGCGGAATTTGAAGGTCTGGTTGTCAAATATACAGGAAATTTCGAAAAAAAAATTCTGGATGCTCTAAGTTATTTATCGATAGTCTCAAATATTCTGGAACATTTTATAAGCGAAAATGATGACAGGGAATCGCTTCAAAAAATGGTGTTTAAAATATTCGACAGCCACCCTATTATAAACAGTTCCAGCGTTTATTTTGAACCAAATAAATACGACGGAAAAGACGCCGATTACGTTAACACAGAATACGGAACCGCTCTTTCAGGGAGAATTTGCTTTTTTTATTACCGCGACAGCGGAACAACTTTATATAAACCGGAAGCCATAGGAGATGACGCCGAGTTTACAATGCCGTTCTACACCAAAACAAAAAAACTTGATAAGCCTAATTACACCGAACCTGAAACATATAACATAAACGGTAAAAGCGCATTCTTGGCGGTAATTGTATTTCCGATACACGACAGTAACGGTGAATTCGTGGGGGCAATCACCGCGGATATCCAGATGAGCGATCTTTACAACCAGCTTCAGGCCGAGCAAATCTATAAAACCGGCTATATGATAATAGCCAATCATAACAGAATACTCTACAGCTCCATATTTGAAGATATCGGCAAATCCCGCGGTGAGGTCGGGCTTTACTACCCATTCCCGGATGATATCGAAGGTGTTATTTTCTTCAACACCAACTCAATTATAAACGGAAAAAAATCATTAATAGCCATAAACACGTTATACAATACCGTACTTAACAGTATATTCGCGGTTTCCGTAGTAGCTCCTTTTTCCGAAATATACGAAAGCGGAACCAGTTTGATTTTTGTCATTGTAGTTTTCTGTTTGCTGGTTCTGTTTTTGATAGCGGTAATTGTTTTCATCCTGACCGATAAACTGACTAAACCGATAATCGATTTTACAAAAAAAGCCGAGCAAATCGGGCGGGGAAATTTCAGCGCCAGGATATCAGGAGATTACAGCGATGAACTCGGCATTTTAAGAGACACCGTAAACACCATGTCGGACCGCATCGAAAGGCACATACATGATTCAAANAAATCNCTGGATGTATTAAAAAATATTTTAAACGGCATCGATGCGTTCATTTATGTCACAGTTCCGGAAACGGGAGAAGTACTTTTTATAAACGATCCGTTAAGAAACCTTTTCGGGTTTAAAAAAGATGAAGGTGTCGGAGAGTTTTGTTATAAATTTTTCAGAGGTCTCGACAGCAAATGCGATTACTGCCCATGCGACGAACTTGACAAGGACCCGGAAAAAATAATCATCTGGGAAGAGCCTAATATCGAATTTGGACGCGATATCCGCCATACAGACTGTTATATTGAATGGGTGGGCGGCACCAAAGTACATCTTCAACATTCAATCGACGTAACAGACATTAAACGGGCTACGCTTGGAAAATTAAAAGCGGAACGCGAATCACAGGAGCTTATCCGCAAAAAGGAACAGGCGGAAGAAACATCGCGGATGAAATCCGTTTTCCTTGCCAGCATGAGCCACGAGATCAGAACGCCGATGCACGGAATAATCGGTTTTTCGGAACTTGCGCTTGATGATACAATCCCGCAAAAAACCAGAGATTACCTTTCAAAAATAAAAACAAGCGCCGAAAGCCTCCTTTTAATTATTAACGATATTCTTGATCTGTCAAAAATTGAAGCAGGAAAAATCGAACTGGAAAAAATTCCGTTTGATATCAGCGAGGTTTTTAAACTCTGCCGCCTAATCGCGTCTCCAAAAGCAAAGGAAAAAGGGCTTACTTTGTTCTGTTACGCGGAACCTTCTGTCGGAAAACTTTTACTCGGTGATCCGACAAGGCTCCGCCAGATACTCCTTAACCTGCTTACTAACGCGATAAAATTTACAAATAACGGCATGGTAAAAATTTTATCGGCAATTTCGGAATCGACAGCTAACACCGTTACAATGCACTTTGAGGTAAAAGACAGCGGCATTGGAATGACGGGCGAACAGGTAGAGAAAATTTTCCAGCCGTTCACGCAGGCCGACGGCAGCACTACGCGCAAATTCGGGGGAACAGGGCTTGGTCTTACAATCACAAAAAGTTTTGTAGAACTTATGGGTGGAACGTTAAATGTCGAAAGTCAATTTGGCTTGGGAAGCAGGTTCAGCTTTGATTTAACATTTGATACGATTGATTCAAATAAAAGCCATTCCATTGTAGACATCAAAATGAACATTAATGAAAAACCGGTTTTTAACGCGGAAATTCTGGTATGTGAAGACAATGTCCTGAATCAACTTGTAATAACAGATCATCTTACTAAGATCGGATTAAAATCAATCATCGCGGTTAACGGTAAAATCGGCGTGGACTTTATAAAAAAACGCATGGAAAACAACGAAAAGCCATTCGATTTAATATTTATGGATATTCATATGCCGGAGATGGACGGTCTTGAAGCCGCCAGAACGCTTCTGGAAATGGGAGTAAAAACGCCGATCATCGCGCTTACCGCGAATATAATGGCAAATGACAGGGAAACCTACATTCAGGCGGGAATGTTAGACTGCCTTCCCAAACCATTTGTCGCGCAGGAACTGTGGGCATGCCTCTTAAAATACCTAAAGCCTGTCACCATGCTGCCTATAACTAAGGATTCAATGAGCGAGGAAGAAGAAGAGCATCGCATGGAATTAATTTCCACATTTATAAAAAG
>WQRT01000168.1 GCA_009786625.1 Treponema sp. | reverse complement strand
TCATAGCGTAAAACCTCCGCGGGTTGTATTTTTGAAATTTTCCGCGATGCCGCCCATGAAGCCGCCAGCGCCGACAATAAACCGAACATAAAAATAAACGCTACCTCTCCCGGCAGAACCCGCGAAGGTATTTCTTTTATATAAAAAACCTGCGGCGAAAAAACGGAAAAATTTGCCATCCATCCGGCGCCTAAAATGCCGGCTAACGTATTTAAAAGACCTATTATTTTATTTACAACATTTTCTATTAACGAAAAAAAGTTTTGAATATTAAGAGCGATTGCAAGTCCCGTTACAAGTCCGCATAAAGCGCCTGTAAGACCGATAATCGCGCCGTCGCAGACAAAAACAAAGCGAACAGCTTTCTGCGATCCTCCGACCGCGCGCAACAGTCCTATTTCTTCCCGGCGCTGAAGGACAGCCCTTCTTTGCCCTTGAAAAATATTTAACCCCACGACAATAAAAATAAGACCTACAAGGATAAACATAAAAAGTTTTTCTGTTCTTAACGCGCCGAAAAATGATCTGTTATATTCGCGCCAGCTTGAAAATTTTATCCCTTCCCATCCTGACAATTTTCTTTTTACCTGTTCCAAAATTGTTCTATCATGAAAACGATTCGCGATTTTAACGCCTAATTTTATATCACTGTCGCTTGTTAATAAAGACACGCTATCGATATTAATAAATGCCCAGCTTAGATCATATTCATAATAACCTGTTCTGAAAATTCCTTTAACGGTAAAAGTATCAAAGCCGCCTTCGTCTTCGGATGTCAGGATCCCGGTTATTGAAAACAGAGTAACATCATCCCCTACATCGACACCAAGCCTTCGGGACAGTTCCGCTCCCAACAGCACTGACTTTGGCTGCGATATGTCAAACTCACCTTCCTCAACTTCAAGTCTTGCTCTCATTGATTTATCAATCTCAAGTGTATCTTCGTATATGCCTCTTATCAGCACAGCGTGCTGCCCTGTCCTTCTTCCCCTTGATATCGCCTGCAATTCTATAAACGGAACCGCCGCGTTTATTCCCGGAATTGAAAGTAAAATATCTTTTAACTCCTGTGTTTTTTCCTGCGGAAATGATTCAAGCCTTATGTGATACGAAGAAATTTCCAGAATACTTTCTATAAAGCCAAGCTGGAATCCGTTCATTACGGAAATAATTACAATCAACGCAAGAACCCCAACAGCGATTCCGAGCACGGCAAGAACAGGCGAGCTTCCCCTTCCTTTAAAAATATATCTTGATGCGACAAATAAAACCCAGCCTACTTTCATTGCCTCAGCCTTGTCTCAGATATTTTTCTGCCGTCTTCCCAGATAACGCGCAGAACAGCGGCGCCGTTTAAATATAATTCTTCTATATCTAGATTGCCTTCTGTCCGCACAACTCTTTCAAGAACTCCGTTTCTATGATTTCTTTCTTCCACTCTGTTTCCGTTTTGGTCATAATCAAATTCCGCGGCATAAACAACGCCGCCTTCTTCTTTGACTGTAGAAACGATTCTATCATTAAACCATGTATTTGTAATTGTCCAAATAACATCATCTTTTTCATCATGAAAGACTTGCGTAAATATTCTTCCGCGTTCATCTGTTTCAAAAATAATTTTTTCATCAGTTTTGACATTAGCGTCTCCGAAAAAATCAGGATACAGATTGACTCTTTCTGTTTCCATAAATTTTTCGTTCACCGCGTCCATTACGTGTCTTGGAAACGAAATCATTTCCGGTTCCCTAAGAGAAACATTCTGTGCGTTTAAATGGAAAACCCTTTCTATATTTCTTAATGATGATGATCGGTTATATCTGTAATAATCGGTGTAAACATTTACATATTCATTCTCTTCTTCGTTTACGCGTAACATAACGGCAGAACTGATTAAAAGGCCGTTATTATAATTATGGTTTATTTTTCTTATCTCTCCGTTTTCAAAAAACGAATATTCTTCTGTTAAATATGAGTTTTCATCAAATATTTCGATGAAACCTTTATTAAATATTCTTCTATCAGTTCCTGCGGTAACCGCGCGGTTTTCGCTTTCTTCTTCTAATTCCGTGGAAATCACAGATCTATTTGTGGTATCATTATTCCGCGACGCGGGAGGATCTGCTATAACCGCGTTCAGCCTTGTAGTTCCTCTTCTGTCTCTGAATATCCATTGGGACCTTGCCTGCTGTCCGTTCTTAAAAAGAATTCTATTTTCCGGAAAATAAGTATCAGTATAAAAAGGAATAAGGTGATCAGGTATATCACCGGGACCTGCGGTTTTTATTAATAGCGCGTACTGGCCGCGAAGCGCGGTTAAACGCGATTGAGTTTCCTCAAGCGCCATTCCTCCCGCGTTTGATTTAAACCACTTATCCTGTTTTGAAAGATGCGCCGCCATCTGCGCTTGCGTACTATTAATTTGATCATCGCTTTGCGGATTTTCAGTCAGCGGCAGAAGAAGATCAACTTCCTGAGTAAGAGCGATAATACCTGCAAAGAAGAGCATAACGATAATAACTATAAAAAATACTTTTTTATTTTTCATTAAGCGGTTCCTGCAAACTCATTCGCGAACTTTACATGGTTAAATCTCTCAATGTCGGCGTACTTTTCTCCTGTGCATATGTAAACGACAGGCAGCCGCAATTCTTCCGCGAGAGAAAAAATAACTCCGCCTTTTGCGGTGGAATCGTACTTGGTAAGAATTACCCCGTCAAGAGAGATCGCGCTGTTAAAAATTTCCGCCTGAGAAAACGCGTTTCTGCCTGTGGTCGCGTCCAGTACAAGAAATTTCAGATAACGGGCGTCTTTTGCGCGCGATTCAACTACTCTGTCAATTTTACGAAGCTCTTCCACAAGCGCGGATTTTGTATGCATCCTTCCTGCGGTATCGGCGATAATGTATGACGCGCCGCTTGAGATTGCGGCTTCCAGTGCGTCATAAACAACCGCCGCCGGATCTCCTCCCTGTTTATGCGCGACAACTCGCATATCAAGTTTTTGTCCGTGTATCTTAAGTTGATCTATAGCCGCCGCTCTGAACGTATCTGCCGCCGCGAGAATGGATTTTTTATTATATTTTATGTTAAATAGACTGCAAAGTTTTGCTGCCGTCGTTGTCTTCCCTACGCCGTTAACTCCTAAAAGCAGAATTGCCGTCAGATTATTATCATCATTTTCTTCATCAAGAAGATGCGCCGGTTTGTTTATGTATAATTTATCAAGTTCTTCTATAAGAAGCTGCGCGAGTTTCTGCTGTAAATTATCTGATTTATCCTTTTTGCATCTTTCTTTTAATAACTCTGTCATTTTATACGCCTGCGCGGCACCGAAATCGCCTTCAATTAAAAGATCGCATAAATCATCAGCTAACTCATCGTTAATAACCGGTTTGCCGGAAAAAAAATTTTTTAGTCTTTCGCCGAATTTCATTTAATTCCCATTTGCCTGTATAATCGGCGCCGCGTCAAGATTTGCTGTATAAATATAATAAATTAAACTGCCGATTCCGTAAACAGCGGCAGCGCCCACGGTGATCATGGTTCCTATACTTATATAGTTCATTAAATTACGCTGTTCTAAAAAGTCAGGACTTCTTATTTGGACGCTGTTCATGCCGGTAAATGTGTAATAAGAGAGCCATGCAGCAATCCCTGTTATCCATGACCCTCCCCAGCCCCAATAAAACATATTACGCGCATTATCTACACGCCCCGACGGCTGAGGCGCGGATGTCCGTACAGACAATGACCCGGAAAAACCATCATCGTCAGGCATTTGAAAAACAGCTCTGCCGTTGTTTCTGTTATTGGCGATAAGTTCAATGTAATCAAGCTGATTGATGGGAAGCCGCAGNGTTACAGGAGTCTCACCTACAAACATAGCGCCGTGATAAACAGAAGCCTGCTCCGGGGAAGTNATGTCAATCGTTCCGTATCTTATAGGATTCAGGTTCAATGTAATTTCAGCTAACTCACCGGGAGAAAGAGTTGTTTCATGCGTTATGCGCTCATGATCGGGCGCGGATGCCGTGATTAAAATTGCTCCGCCGGGGTACTCGTAACTATCCACAGCGCCTCTTCCGGCGAATGATTGGTTAATAAGCACAAGCGTACTCTCAGGATGCGCGTTTACAGATAAAGCGGACGGCCTGTTACCCGAAACAACGGACATCAGCCTGTTGATGACTTCATCAACCGCTTCATCAATATCTTCTGCGGAAAAAAGAATACTTTCTTCCCAGATATAAGATCGCGTATAAAAAGCGTAAAGTTTTATTGAAAGTAAAAAACGTCCGTGAAATTCTGATATAACGCCTGTTAAAAATGAATCTATCCGCATGCTTGTGCAGAATCTNTGTTCGGCTCCGGCTTCGGGAGCCGGCGGAAATGTGTTGTTACGGTTTGCGCTTACAAGGTTGAATGCCGGCTCNCTGTTGATTANAGGCATATTGTTTTCAATTTCATTAAGAGCCGTTGTAAGTCTTTCTATATCNGCGTCAACTCTTTGAAGATTCTGCCTGTACCTCCACTGCGGATCGCCGCGGTATAATAAATTGGAACGTTCNTCCCTCTTCGCGGCAAGCGCTCTAGCCGCGGTTGAACGCTCGCGCGTAAAAGCGTCTTCTTCATACCACGCGTACTCAGGAGATACCCGCGTGCGGTAATTAATTGATCCCAGACGCTGCGCGAATCTCATTACAATTAAACCTTTTATTATTTGTTTATCGCTTGAAAGAGAACTTATATCAAAATCCGTAATGCAAAGAGTCCAGTCATTATTTTGCGTAACAACCTGCGCCTCCTGAGTTCCAAACGCAAAAAGACACGCGCATGTCGCGAGAAAAAGAAAAATAAAAAATAAACTTTTTTTCAATATTAACTCCCGCTGTTACGCGTCATAATTTTTCGCGGCGTTACCGCGCCATGAAAACCTCAGATACTCCTCGATAAAAATGTCAATATCTCCGTCCATCACAGCCTGTATATTTCCTTTTTCCGTTTTTGTTCTGTAATCTTTCACCATCGTATACGGCTGAAACACATACGATCTTATCTGGTTGCNCCAGGAAATATCTTTCTTCTCCTGCGAAAATTTCGAGTTCTCTTTTTCTTTCTCCTGCCTGTAATGTTCNTACAGCCTCGCTTTAAGCATGCTCATCGCGATGGCGCGGTTTTTCATCTGGCTTCGTTCATTTTGACAGGCGACAACAATTCCCGTCGGAAGATGCGTAAAACGCACAGCGCTGTCAGTTTTATTAACATGCTGCCCTCCGGCTCCTCCCGCGCGGTAGGTATCTACGCGTAAATCTTCGGGTTTTATATCAACTTCGATTGTATCATCAATAACGGGAAATAAGTAGACAGAGGCAAATGACGTGTGCCTCCTCGCGTTGGAATCAAACGGACTGATTCTGACAAGCCTGTGAATGCCGGATTCGCCTTTCAGGTAGCCGTATGCGTAATCCCCTTCCACCCTGCAAGTCGCCGATTTTATGCCGCCTTCCGCTTCCTGCCTGTCAACTTCCTCGACAGAAAAGCCTTTTTGCTCAGCCCATCGCAGATACATACGGTACAGCATCTGCGACCAGTCACAGGCTTCAGTGCCGCCTGCGCCCGAATGAACCGTAAGGAAGCACGCGTTTTTATCCACTTCCCCGGACATTAATTCGAAAATATTCTGTTTCTCATAACGCGCCGCAAGATTCTTTAATGTTGATTCGATTCCCGCGCTTTCATTCTCATCACCTGCTTCTACAGAAAGTTCGTAAAGGGTGATTAAATCGATAGCTTCGTCATGCAGGGCTTTCCAGGGTTCATAGCGGTTTTTAAGGTTTTTTAAAAGAGCGACGGTTTTTTCTACCGTTTCCTGATCATTCCAGAATCCCGGCTCGGCTGTTTTCGCTTCCGTCCCGGCTATCTTCCCGGCAAAATCAGCGTCTTCAAAGACGCCTCCATGTTTCATTTATATTTTTTAATAATTCATCAATTGGCGTTTTTAACTCAGATAAATTCATGATCAACTCCGTATTTTTATTATCCTTCATATTAACAAATAATGGTTAATAAAACAAGAGGCAAATAAATTTGATCAATTGCTTGTGTTAGTTCATTAGGTTCGCGGCAATACGCTACCCGCTAACTCGTAACCCTCTTCTCTTTCGCTATCCATTTAAAAAGTATTTCGTCCATCATGTCCAGATCGATAGGTTTTGCAAGATAGTCATTAAAGCCGTTCTCCAGATACATTTCCCTCATTCCGGCGACTGCGTTAGCTGTCAACGCTACAATGGGAAGGTGGTCTAATAATTCCTGTTC
>WQRT01000167.1 GCA_009786625.1 Treponema sp. | reverse complement strand
TAATCGCTGTCTTTGCGGGGGGTCCCATAAGCATAAGAGCCAAATAAAATAATTTTTTCGCAGGTTTCACCAACAGTATTAAGAATGTTGTCTTTAATCGCAATAATTTCATCATTGACCATATTCAGATATCCCTCAAATTAAGTATATAACAAAAATAAAAAATAATAAAGAGAGCGAGATATGGATATTTTTTAATCCTTTATGTTTTTGTATTTAGATCGATTTCAAATTATTATATGGTTCTGTAGTTCGCTGTAAACACTTCCGTTCGCGCAGTTCGCATAGTTCGCGACAAAAAAATCCCCCCTCCATCTAAAACGGCCCGTAACCAATAGTCACAGCGATAATAAGAAATATCGATGTAATCACAAGAACAACACCCTGAAGAGGTATCGTCCAACGTACCCACTTCGGGTAACTTACTACCGTGAATGACAGGGAGATAAGAAGAAGCGCGTTGGTCGGGAAAAGCATGTTCGCGAAACCGTCGCCGAAGTTAAACGCCATAATCGCGGTCTGCCGGGTGATGCCTACAAGGTCTGCAAGCGGGGTCAGGATGGGCATCATCAGGAAGGCTTTCGCGCTTGCAGAGCCGATAAAAAACTCAAGCACAAGCGTTGTGGCGTAAACCATAAATGCCGCGGCGTAGGCGGATGTCTGCCTTATAAGCTCGGAAGCCTGATACAGTATCGTGTCCATTATCATTCCTTCTGTGATAATGTGCTTGACGCTGTATGCCATCATTACAAGGATTACTCCGGGGATGAAGCTTACGACTCCCTTGCCGAAACTTTTACAAATTTGCGCGAAGTTAAAACCAGAAAAAAAGCCGCCGCCGATTCCGCCGATAAGGAAAAAAACTGTCATCATTGGAAACGCGAGGTTTGAAAGACCGGGGATTCTCGCTGTGGCTATAACCAAAACAATCGCGAGGGTGATCCATGACGCGAACCAGATAAGCGCCCTCCACTGGCCTTTTGTTATGCTGTTTTTTACATCGGGAAGCATTGAACCGTCTGTTATTTTGAATTTTTTCCTTAAGGCTTCGTCTTCTTTATAACAGATTGATTTTTCAGGATCCTTCTCAACTTTTTTGGCGTGTCGTATAACGAAAAAACATACAAGGGTGAATATCACTAAAAAGAAAATTATGCGCAGTAACGCGCCTGAAAATATCGGAAGGTCTGCGATTTTTTGCGCTACGGCGATGGCAAAGGGATTTGTAACTGCGGCGGCGAAACCAAATGTAAGGGGTAGGAGCGTTATTCCAAGCCCCGTAAGAGAATCCCAGCCGAGAGCGATTACAATCGGGATAACGAAAATGATCATCGGTATCATTCCTTCGTATATTCCGACAAAACTCGTGACGAACATGAAGAACGCTATCATCACAACTATCAATGTGTATTTTCTTTTGGAAAAACGGACTACAAGAAAATCTATTAACGCTTTCATTACACCGGCGTTTTCTAAAATTGTTATTGATCCTCCGACAACGATAATTAAAAGTAATAATACTATAGGAGTGATGTTATCAGGGCCGAAGAGAATTTCGACTGGAGCTGTGAACCATCTCCAGAACGGATAATCAGGGCTTGCGATTTCGCGGTAGCTTCCGTCGACAACAAGAGTGCGTCCTTCGCTTACGATCCTGTCAAAAAGGCCGGCGGGGAGTATCTTTGTAAGTACGCCTGAAAAAATCATTAAAGCAAGAATGATTGACGCGGAAAAGATAAACGCTTTTCCTCCGATTTTAAATCCCGCCTCGTTTGAATTTGATAATTCTGGCGTTGTTTCTGACTGTTTCATAATGACCTCATTAAACCGGTATAAAATTTTAATCCCTTAAGAAGATTCTCCTGCGAGATGCGTTCGTCGTGCGCGTGAACCAAGCTCATTTCTTTTGGATCAAGTTTGTACGGACTAAAACGGAAAATGCATTTTGCGAGTTCCTGATAATGCCGCGAGTCCGTTGTCGCGATCATTATGAACGGCATTACCGGTATATCAGGCCACGCCTCCTTCACCGCGCTTTCAATCTCAGGCCAGCCGTAACGCATATAATCTTTACCCGCGGGAACAGGATCAGTGCCGAGACCGTATACGCTTAACTTTACACGCTTGTCATTTATCGC
This sequence comes from Treponema sp., assembly GCA_009786625.1. Classification (GTDB taxonomy): domain Bacteria; phylum Spirochaetota; class Spirochaetia; order Treponematales; family Breznakiellaceae; genus WQXQ01. The sequence goes on along the minus strand of WQRT01000167.1, from coordinate 4,206 downwards.
TTTCTCTATAAAAGCCGCCGCTTTCTCCACCGTCCACGGCCATAAAAGCCTCAGATTGATTACAGCTCTTACCTCGGACGGCATCACATTGTCAGCCGCGCTGCCAAAAAGCTGCGTCATCGCGACAGTGTTTCTCAGCATCGATTTCATCGTGGGATTCGTTGCGGCTAACTTGAAAAAAAGCGTACCGAGAGCGCGGGCATGGCGCATAACAAACCCCTGAATACCAGGCATATAGCGGGAGGCGCTCTTAAAAAACGCTTCCACTGTTTTCCCAAGCATGAAGGGGAAAGGTTTCTTCGCGATTTTGCGTAACGCCTCGCCAAGCACCGCGGCGGCCTGTGTATCGGGCGGCCTTGACGCGTGCCCCGGTTCCTGCTCTACCGTTATGTTAAAACTGACGTACCCTTTTTCTTCTATACTTACAAGCGCAAGAGGGGTATCAATTCCTTTAATTTGTTTTTCTGCGATGGGCGTTCCTTCATCAATTATCCAATCGAACTTTATGCCTTTTTCATTGAACCACTTTACGGTTCTTACGGCGCCGAGGACTCCATTACGTTCCTCGTCCCCGCCGAATGCGAACCAGATGTCTTTTTCGGGTTTCCAGCCGGAGGTGCAGAGATTTTCCGCGGCTTCCATTATGCCGATCAGCATTTGTTTCATATCAATGCTGCCGCGGCTGTAAATGAAGCCGTCTTTTAATTCCGCGCCGAAAGGATCGACGCTCCACTTTTCCGTCTCAGCGGGAACTACATCATAATGAGCAAGGAAGAGAGCCGTGCTTTTTGACGACTTCGGGTTTGTTCCGGGTAAATGGTATATAACAGAATAAGGACTTAATACCCAGCGTTCGGCGGCTTTATGAAATTCGGGAAAACTCCGGGCCAGAAATTCCTGAAAACGCAATAAAGGCGCTTCAGCCTGCTCATCGCCTTCATCCGCTTCAGGCGGCCACCATGTAGGAATCTTCAGCGATTCCCGGAATTTTTCCAAAAAATCCATACTTTCTCCTAAAACGGTCCGTACCTAATATTGACGGCAATCACAAGGAATATAGATGTAATTATAAGAATAGCAACTTGAAGCAGCCATGTCCAGCGTATCCACTTCGCGTAACTCACAACCGTAAACGAAAGAGCGATAAGAAGAAGCGCGTTAGTCGGAAATATCACATTGGAAAAACCGTCGCCGAAATTAAGAGCGAGAACGGCTGTCTGCCTTGTTATGCCGACAAGATCAGCTAACGGAGTTAAAAGCGGCATTAGAAGAAACGCCTTCGCGCTTGCCGATCCGATAAAAAACTCCATCACGAGTGTCGCGCCGTAAACCATAAAGGCCGCGATGACAGACGACGTGCGGCTTATCATCTGCTCCGCGTTAAAAAGGATCGTGTCCATGATCATGCCGGTGCTTATAATGTGCTTGATACTGTACGCCATTAAAACAAGAAGTATGCCGGGTAAAAAATTGATTACCCCCCTGCCGAACGCTTTAAAAACCTGCCCCGCATTGAAACCTGAAAGCGCACCGCCGATTGTCCCGCCGAGGAGGAACATCAATATTAAAACCGGGAACGCGAGGTCTGAAAGGCTTGTTACGCGAGAGCTTGCGAGGGCGAAGATCATCGCGAAGGCGACGCAGGAAGAAAACCAGATTAAAGCCCTCCACTGGTTTTTTGTGATGCTGTTAGCTGAAACTGAAAGCGCGTCAGAGCCGGATGCAAGAAGCCTCTGGCGCAGAATTTCATCATCCTTAAAACAGATTGAGCTTTGCGGATTTTTCTCGACCTTTTTCGCGTGTCGTATAACAAAAAAGCACACTAACAGAAAAACAACCAGAAAGAACGCAAGCCTCAACGGTGCGCCTGAAAAAAGCGGAAGACCTGCGATCTTCTGCGCGACAGCGATTGTAAAGGGATTTGTAACGGCGGCAGCGAAACCGAACGACATGGGAAGGAGGCTCATGCCAAGCCCCGTAAGAGAATCCCATCCGAGAGAAATCGCAATCGGAACTATGAAGATAATTAGCGGAACCATCTCCTCGTACATTCCGACAAAACTCGCGGCAGCCATGAAGAAAAAGATCATCACAATTATCAATGTGTATTTTCTTTTAACGAACCTTGAGACAAGAAAACTGACAAGAGCCTTCATTACCCCTGCTCTGTCAAGGACTGTAATTGAGCCGCCTATCACTATAAAAAAGATTACAAGAATAATCGGAGTGATATTATCGGGAGCCGCGAGAAGCTCGAAAGGAGCGGTAAGCCACCGCCAGACGGGATAATCCGGGCGTTGTATTTCCCTGTAGCTTCCGTCCACAACAAGAGTGCGCCCCTCGCTTTGAACCCTGTCGTACTCTCCGGCAGGAAGGATTTTTGTCAAAATGCCTGAAATTATCATCAAGGTAAAGATGATAGCTATTGCGAGATAGAATGACTTTGCTTCGATTTTAACGTTTGAATCCCCGGTTTTTACCGGGATTTTTTCGGTTTTTTCGTGTTCCATAGCGTACCTATGGTAATTATGGGGTATTTTCACTAATTTAGATAGTGTACAGAGACAATTTTGACAAATTTTAAAATTTTGTCTTAAATTCTATTGATTTTATGCAACCTTTTACTATATAATGGCTCTAAACCTATATGAAAAATTTAACAGATAAAACATTGGCACAGATGTGCCTGGACGCGGCTGCTCTATATAAAAACCATCTGGCGCTTGCTATGTTTAGCGAGGGCCAAGTCACAAAACGCGTGACATACACGCAATTCGGAAACTTGTCCCTTCAACTCGGCTCCCTGTTAAGGAGCTTGGGCGTCAAGAATGGCGGCAAAGTCATGCTCATTTCAGATAACTGCCCTGAGTGGGGGCTTACCTATTTCGGGATTTCACTCGCGGGTGCAGTTTCTGTTCCCCTGCTTACAGGATTTTCCGCGGAACAGATCAAGCATATATCAGAGCACTCTGAAGTTTGCGCGATATGTTTAAGTAAATCCGTAAAGGAAAAAATCGCTCCGGCTTCCTATCCGCAGATTCCATTAATCTATATTGATACCATCACGAGTAATGATGAAGACGCGAAAGTGACAATTTCAGTCAACGGAGAGGAAAAACAGGTTCAGTTTGATCCCGTTAAAAACTGTTCAAACCATTTCGAGAATAATCCCGATGCGCTTGCATCGATTATTTATACAAGCGGAACGCAGGGAAGCAGCAAGGGAGTTATGCTCACAAGCAGAAACATACTCTCAAGCACTTTTTCTGCTACATCGTTTATTCAGATAACACCGAAAGATAAATTTCTTTCTGTGCTGCCGTTGGCTCATTCATACGAATGCGGACTCGGCCTTCTTACTCCCCTTGACGGCGGCGCGAGCATTACATACCTTGACCGTCCGCCGTCGGCATCGGTATTATTACCTGCAGCAAAATCAGTCCGCCCGACAGCGATGCTTGCGGTTCCTTTAATGATAGAAAAAATCTACAACAGCTCCATCGCTCCAAAATTGAAAGATAATAAATTGTTCAAATTTCCCTTAACTCGTCCGTTAGCTGTAAGAGTAGCCGGAAAAAAACTGAACAAAGCGTTAGGCGGCAGAATCCGGTTTTTCGGCATCGGAGGCGCGCCCTTAAAACCCGCAGTTGAGGAATTCCTTCATAAAGCAAGATTCCCGTATTGCATCGGTTACGGTCTTACAGAAACATCTCCGTTAAACGCAAGCAACACGCCGTTAAAATTCAAGTACAATACCGGTTTAAAAACGGTTAAGGGAGTAACGATAAAAATTGATAAATCCCTCAATCCAAACAGAACCGATGGTGAAATTCTGATAAAAGGTCCCAACGTAATGATGGGTTATTACAAGGACAAAGAACGCACAACGGAAGCATTCACTTCCGACGGCTGGCTGCGCACAGGCGATCTCGGCTGGGTAGAAGGAGAAGACAGGGTTCACATCAGAGGCAGATTAAAGGCGCTGATACTCGGTCCGTCAGGCGAAAATATTTACCCGGAAGAAATCGAAGGCCTTCTCGGTTCAAACCAGCTTGTAGAAGACGCGCTTGTCTACTCCGGCAAAAGGGGTGAACTAATCGCGTTAATCCGCTTAAGCGACACAGCAAAAGCCGCGGCGGACGCTGTCGAGCAGATGGTCGAAGAATTACGCACATGGGCAAACCAGAAACTCGCGGCCTTTTCGCG
>WQRT01000166.1 GCA_009786625.1 Treponema sp. | reverse complement strand
GAAAGTTATTGTACTGCGCTTGTAAAGGAAATAAATCAATTAATTTCGCAAACTATAAGAAGCGAATATGATTTGGAATCTTTTATCGAACTTAGATTTGAAAAAGCCTACCGCCGTTTTTTGATTCCGCCTGTAAGAAATTATCATCACTCAGACAAGTCCGTAGACAGGTCTGTAGACGGTTCACAGGATGACAATGAAAGCAGAGGCAGGGCAAAAGGCTACGGCGGATATCTGCTGCGGGCTGACGGCAGTCTTGAAGTGGAAGTTATAGGTATGGAAGCCGTCAGAAGCGATACGACGGCGCTTGCCCGCAGGCTTCAGCTTGAGTTACTCGAAATGGTATTTAAAGGCTGTACCGAAGATGAATACCGCCAAAAAGCGTCGAAAACAATATCAGAATTACAAAAGGGGGAACTCGATCATGAACTTGTGTACAGAAAACGCTTAGCGCGTTACCCTGAAACTTATTCTTCCATTACGCCGCCTCATGTAAAAGCGGCCAGGATGTTAGGCTGGAAAAAAAGGCGCGGCACGGTTGAATATTTATGGACGAAAAACGGACCTGAACCGGCCGCTCTGCCGCACGAAAAACCTGATTATGATCACTATATCGAATCACAAATATTTCCGCTTGTCCGTTCAATCGCCGCGGCGATGCGCTGGGACTCAAGTTTTTTTGTTACGCGAAAAAACGGCGGAACAGACGGCGGGTATTCGCAAATGGAGTTCAGGTTTAGCACATAACAGAAATGCGCGGCTGCCGCCATTAATAAAAATATTACGATAGACCGAGCCTTTAACCTGCGGTCTTTGAACGCTTCTCGTATTTTTCAAAACCGTGTCCCTTAAAGTTTACATCGTATTTCGCGCAACGGACGCAGTAAATGCTTTCATCGATTGTNGCATATATGCTCATCAGCATAAGAGTGTAAATTGTCCATTCNGGAATTGTGCGTAAAAACGCCCAAAAGAANATCGCTATATAACAAGCAACTGTAAACGCTTTCTGAAAAAATGTATGAACCATATTGCNCTTGCCGTGGTATTTTTTCGCTAGTATAAACACAAAAAACCTGTTAAGGACTGCCCAAATCATCATACCGACATAAAGCCAGAACTGCCATGTTTCAAGATTATCCGCTACAAATCCGACAAAGCANAGCGTGGCTCCAAATACCAGCACCACAATATCGGCGATAACATCAAGAGCGGCGCCGAATTCGCTTTCCGCTTTAAACATCCGCGCGAATGTNCCGTCCAGCTTGTCTGTAAAAAGCAGAAACAGATAAACGATAATCCATATGACCGGTACATTGATAAAAGCCGCGTTAATTACAGGGANGGTAATATCTCTTTCCCAGCTTTCCCACATAAGAAAAGGAAGAGCAAAAGAACCGGCGATACGGATAAAAGAAGTAATATTCGGCAGGTTTTTTTTGATCCCCGCTGCTTTCGATTGTTCCATTTGTAAAACTCCTTATATACGCAGTCCCGGTAAGCGCGTTACAGGGAAACTGCATGAGTAGGTATTATAGATACATTCTACATATTTCAACACAGATTTGTCAAGTTTTTGGAATTTTTCATTTTATTCTTTTTACATAAGCGGCGCGAATATCCTTAAAATATCAGGGATAATTTTGTAGAAAAATTTATTAGAGCTGTCCTTAAGCGCGATCTCTTGTGANTTCGGCAGAGTGCGTAAAAAATCTTCNTTGATCGCGGCGATCGTTTCNCTTGCGTATATCAATACGCCGCACTCAAAGTGAAGGTAGAGGCTTCTGAAATCAAGATTGGTAGTTCCGACTGTAGCGAGTTTATCATCAGAGACGAATGTCTTACCGTGGTTAAAGCCGGATGTATATTCATAAACCTTGACTCCGGCGTTTATCAGCCTGCGGTAATAAGAGCGCGAAGTGATCGCGACAATCTGCTTGTCCCACCTGTGGGGAGTTATTATGCGCACATCGACTCCGCTTTTTGCAGCTAACGTCAGCGCGGAAAGGAGATTGTCGTCAACTACAAGATACGGAGTATTTATGTAAACATAGTTTTTCGCCTGATTGATGATTTGAATGTACACATGTTCGCCGACATTGTCCTCTCCTATGGGGCTGTCGGCGTAGGGCTGCACAAACCCCCATTTTTCGTAGCCTTCCGCGACGCCTCTTGCCGTATGCTCGATAATATTATTCCTCCACGGATAAAAAGAAGAATAATCATCTTTTTCCTTAAAGCCGAGATTCCACATTTGCAAGAAAATTAATGTAAGCGACCACGCGCCGTCTCCTTCGATCATTATCGCCGAGTCTTTCCAGTGACCGAAGCGCTCAACCTCGTTTATATATTCATCCGCGAGATTCAAGCCGCCTGTGAAAGATACCATCCCGTCTATGGCAATAATTTTTCTGTGGTCGCGGTTGTTTTGAAGCGATGAGATAATCGGCCTGAAACGGTTAAATATATATGTTTTAATTCCCTTACGGGAAAGTTTTTTATGGAAATCGGGCGGCAGCGTAAAGAAACATCCCATGTCATCATACATTACGCGTACATCAAGACCGGCTTTTGCTTTTTTTTCTAGTATATCAATAATAGAATTAAGCATGAGTCCTTCTTTTAAAATAAAAAATTCCATAAAAATATACTTCTGCGCTTTCTCCAGTTCTTCCAGCACTTTTTTATGGAAGGCTTCGCCGGAAGGAAGATATTCCTGTCTTGTGTTTCCGTATACCGGAAAACCGGCGTATTCCTGTAAATAATGCGCGTGTGTTTTAAACTCCGGGTAAATATTAATCAATTCATCTATGCGGTTTCCCGGCAGAAAAAATGATTCGCGGCTCTCCGCGATATTACGGTCAAGCGATCTTCGGAATTTTCTGGGGTTAGACCAGATGTTAAGCATGATATATAGAATTCCGCCGAATAATGGAAACACGAGTATCAGAAAAATCCATGTAATTTTAAAACCGGCTTTTTCCGGTTTATTGATAATATAAATACTGACAATAACGCTTAAGAACATCATTACCCAGTANGAGTANTGTATGTAAATTCCNGTGCCGCCAATGAGCAGCAGGAACAGGGTAATCTGCGCGAGAAGGGAAAGTATTACAAAGACCCTTCTTCTGAAGATGAGCTTAAGCCATTTCTTCTTAATCATTTACTGAAAATGATATACCGGAAAATATCAATTCTCAAGGAATTTTTTTGTTTACAGGTTTTGATTATTATTCATTATATAGGCCAGGGGCCCGCGCCCTGACGCAGCACTTTAATCTCGTCGGTGCATAAATCAAGTATCGTGGAAAAGATCCTCTCGCGCTCTTCGCCCGGATCCAGAATCAAATCCACGCCGTCAATGTCCTCAAGTTCCCAGCCGCTTTCAAAAAGTTCGTCTTCGGGGATCGGCGGCAGCTCGGCGCCGGAATCATCCGGCGTACCTGTTTTCCAATCGTTGTTACCCGCCATGCTTCTTTTCGCGGTTATCGAATAAAGAGGATGCTTAAGAGTTTCGATAAGTCGTTTAGGTACTTGATGACCCGGGATGCGCACGCCCGCTTCCTTGCGGCGTATATCAAGGGTTTTGCATGTACCTGTCAATGTATTTAAAATGAAAACATACGGTCCGGGGGAGAGCCGGTTTATCAATCTGAAGCGCGTATTATCAATCTTACACACTTCCACAAACTGCGAGATGCTGGAGCAGAGCAGGGTGAAGTGCCTCTCATCCCTTTCGCCGGAAAGTTTTCTTAAATTTTTTATCGCGGAAGGCGATTTTATAGAACAAACGATGCTCCAGCTTGTATCGGTAGGAAGCGCGACAAGAGCGCCGTCTTCCAGCATCGCAGCCGCTCGTCTTATTATTCTGTCATCAATATTTGTGGGTACCAGATATTCGATCATTTTTATGCCTCAGGGAACCCACAGCAGCTTGTCGGGCGCTGACTCTTTTAAAAATATATTTTCGTATCGTCCTGAATTTTCTATGTCAGTTCTTTCCGGGAAATAAGTCTTCATAAAAAACCATGTCACATCGTCAATTATTTTCGCTGAATCGCTGCAGCAATATCTGTACCAAATTTCTTTTTCATCGAGGATTTTTTTCATCTTATCATTGTTCTTGCACAGTTCNGGATCTGTGATGCGCCTTATTTCCGCGCGCAGCCCCGANTAATTCGCCTTTCCGACGACCATCATTCTTAAATGATTATTTTCNTCCATCCAATATATTTCAAAAAAACCCGCGACAGACGGCACTTTATTGATTATTTCGTATTTATCGGCTTTTGAAAGCGGAGACCAGTTCACAGTGTAGTAAATATCGCCTTTTTTTTCCGCTGATATTACGCCGTATTCCATACCCCACTTTATCATAATGAGAATACATTTTCTATACACTATTTGATAATAAATGTATAAAAAATAATACAGTCGGCGTCTTTTTGATAGTATTCCTTTCTGTTTGATAAGAGTTAATTCCTTATGTAGTATAGACTTAGGTAATAATTACCGCCTTTTTCAAAACTTGGCATAATTTTTGCTATATACAATGCCGGAGGCAGCCATGCAGAAAAAAACATCAAAACCCAGGGAAGAATTACTTGATACCTACTATAAACAGATAAAAGTCTTTCCGCTCTTGTCTTTTGAGGATGAATTGGAATTATCCAGGAAAATTCAAAATGGTGATACCGATGCGCTTCATAAAATGGTGAACTCCAATTTAAGGCTTGTAATCAAGATTGCCGGTATGTTCAATGTGCCGGATATCCCCCTTATGGATATTATTCAGGAGGGGAATATCGGGCTAATCCACGCCGCGCAGAAGTACGATTACCGTAAAAATGTGCGCTTTTGCACTTACGCAAGCTGGTGGATCAGGCAGTTTATCAGCCGGTTTATATCCAATAAACGCCGTCTTGTCCGCCTGCCGCAGCGCAAGGAAGAGACCTTGAAAAAGATCCAGCGCGCGTACCACGTCCTCTGCCAGACATTGATGCATCAGCCCGGCAACGCCGACATCGCGAAGGAACTCGGTCTTTCGGCTAAAGATGTTGATTCATACATCAACATGGCGGCGGATATTGTGCCTTTTGATCAGATTTGTTTTGAGGATGATACAGTCAGCGCAATGGATGTTCATGAAGACTACACTTACAGCCCGGAACGCAACCTGATGAAACAGGCGTCCCGCGACGGCACAATGCGCATTTTAAATAAATTGAAAGATCAGGAAAAACGAATAATCAGTTACCGCTACCAGTTAAACGGAAATAAACGTTATACACTGCGGGAAATTGGCGATAAACTTGATCTCTCGCCCGAAACCGTCCGCCAGATCGAGATGAGAGCGCTTAGGAAGATCCGCTGCCACGCCGAAGAATTACGCGATTATGTGTATGTTGAAGCTATTTAGTTAGGGGATAGGATTTAGGGGATAGGGGATAGATTAGGGGTTAGGGTTGTGCTGATCCCTAGTCACATAATTTTTAAAAATAATTTACAATACAGTCCATGATCACAGACGGCGCTCTTGTTGTTTATAAAAATAAACCTTCTATTGTAAAAGACAGAGCGGACGGAAAATTCCTCATTGCGCTTCAGGACGGCACTGAAGTAAAGGTGCGCGACAAGGATATTGAGCTGCTTCATCCGGGGCCTGTAAAGAATTTCAGCGTGGTTTTAAATCAGGGAAATTTTGAGAAGGCGGCGCGCGAGGTGTGGGAGCTTTTGCTTGATGATGGAAGCGAAGCCGTGCCGCTTAAAGAGCTTGCGTCTCTTGTCTGCGGCGAGTATACACCTTCTTCCGCGTATCTTGTTTTTTGCCTGCTGCAGGACGGGCTTTATTTTTCCGGGACAATTTCCGCCGTTACGCCGTGTAAAAAAGAAAATGTAGCGGCGGAAGAATCGAAGAGAGCCGCGTCCATGCGTGAACTGACAGACCGCGCGGAATTTTTGGAACGGATTAAAAAGACGCTAAAAAAACCGGCAGAATGTTTACCGCCGTCCGACGCGCGGTATATGCAGGATGTTGAAGCTCTAGCCTGCGGAAAATCGGTAAAAAGCCGGACAATGAAAGAACTTGGGTTAGGTGAAACTCCCGAAGACGCGCACGCGCTTTTATTAAAAACAAATATCTGGACGCCTTTTATTAATCCTCATCCTTCGCGTTTTTCCATTTCGTTATCCGGCGCGGCTGCCGGTTTTGACGCGCCGCTTTCCGATGAACAAAGGCGCGATCTTACATCACTTGCTTCTTTCGCTATTGACAGCCCGTGGAGCAATGATCCCGATGACGCTGTCTCGATAGATGTATCACAAACGCCCGGGCAATACATCCTTTATGTGCATGTTGCCGATCCGGCGTCTTCAAT
>WQRT01000165.1 GCA_009786625.1 Treponema sp. | reverse complement strand
TGGAAATTAAAATTTGACGCTAAGGGAAACCCTGTCGTTCTTCCAGACGGATCAATAGAAAGAGAGTACACACCGATTCCCGCGGACGACATCCGCAGAGTGGAAGGATTAATTCGCGACGCTGTCGGTTACAATTCGGCAAGAGGCGACTCCGTTACAGTGCATAACATTCAGGTCGATCGCACTCAGCAGTTCAAAGATGAAGACGCGGCATTTTTCAGGCAGAAACAAATACAGTTAACAGTAATTGTTTTTATATCAGGTTTGACATTACTTTTATTTGGATTTATGCTGTTTAGGATGATCTCCCGCGAGATGGAGAGACGCAGAAGGCTTGCCGAAGAAGAACGGGCAAGAAGAGAGCAGATGCTGCGGGAAAGCGCTATGGCGGAAGCGGAAAGCGGAGACGGAACGGAAGTATCAATTTCGTTGGAAGAGCGCTCGAGGATGGAACTTATGGAAAACGCCGTCAACATGGCGAAGGAACATCCGGAAGATGCCGCGCAGCTTATCAGAACATGGTTGTTGGAGGAATAGAACATGGCAAAAGCAGGTTTACCAGCCGCTCCCGCGGGAGCCTCCAAAAAGAAAGGCGCGAAAGAATATACAGGACGGCAGAAAGCCGCAATCTTTCTTGTAACAATAGGATCGGAAATCTCCGCAGAGATATTCAAATATCTGCGTGAGGATGAAATTGAAACTCTCACATTTGAAATCGCGCGTCTTGAAACAATAGACGCCGAACAGAAGGACGCCATCTTGCAGGAATTCCAAGAACTGATGATGGCGAACCAGTTCATCTCCACAGGCGGTATTGATTACGCAAGGGAACTTCTGGAAAAATCATTGGGAAGCCAGAAGGCGATCGATATAATTAACAGATTAACATCGAGCCTTCAAGTGCGTCCCTTTGACTTCATCAGGCGGACAGACCCCGCGCACCTTTTAAACTTTATCCAGCAGGAACATCCGCAGACAATCGCGCTTATCCTCGCTTACCTTGAACCAAACAAGGCTTCTATGATATTGCAGAATCTTCCGCAGGAAGTTCAGAGCGATGTCGCGCGGCGTATTGCGACAATGGACAGAACAAGCCCGGAAGTATTACGCGAAGTTGAACGCGTACTTGAAAAGAAACTCTCATCGCTGTCAAGCGAAGACTACACGGCGGCGGGCGGCGTAGAAAGCATCGTTGAAATTCTCAACCTTGTTGACCGCGCTTCGGAGAAGCAGATCATCGAAGCTCTGGAAGACGAAGACCCGGAGCTTGCCGAAGAAATCAAAAAAAGAATGTTCGTATTCGAAGACATTGTTATGCTCGACGACCGCGCCATTCAGAAAGTTATGCGCGAAGTCGATTCGCAGGAACTCGCAAAAGCGCTTAAGTCCGTTGACTCGGAAGTTCAGGACAAGATCTTCAAGAATATGTCTAAACGCGCCGCGAGCATGCTTAAGGAAGACATGGAATACATGGGCCCGGTACGCTTGAAGGATGTTGAAGAAGCGCAGCAGAAAATTGTATCAATCATCAGGCACCTTGAAGACACCGGCGAAATTGTAGTAGCCCGTGCCGGCGAAGACGAGCTTGTAGTATAATTTAGGGGATAGGATATAGGGGATAGGGATCAGGGACTAGGGTTGTTGTTTGTAAACTGTTCGTGAGTTATACGATATGGTTGTGGATAACGATCCCCAGTACCTAACACCCTAGTCCCCGATCCCAAACTCAGAAAAAGAGGTTGTAGCGTATGCCAAAGGCTGTTTTTAGACCCAATGAACTTGTAACGCTTGAGAACAAGATTATTATTGATTCTCCCACTTCATTTTCTGAGCTTGCTCATTATGCGCCCGCGGAAGAAATCGAGGATGTGCTTGACGATGTTGAGGAGTATAAGGGGCCTACGGCTGATGATCTCCGCCGTGAAGCTGAGTTGTTTAAATCTCAATGGGAAGAAGAAAAAGATAGAATGATGGCTTCCGCAAGACAACAGGCGGAAAAAATCGTTCAGGACGCGCAGAGCGCGGCGTTTACGGAAGTTAAACGAAAGACAGACGAAGCGCAGTTGATAAAGCAGGAAGCGGAAGACGAAGCCGGGCGCATTATTAGTGACGCAAAATTAAAAACCGAAGAGCTTGAATCGCAGATGCGGCATGATCTGGAAACTCAGCGCAAAGAAGCGTTAACTCAAGGAACTGAAGAAGGTTATAAAACCGGTTTCGCGAACGGTAAAGCGGAAGTTGACCGTTTAATTGAAAGGACTCAGGTAGTGCTTGAACGCGCTCAGGATAAGAGAGCGGAAATTCTCGCTGACAGCGAAAAAGAAATTATTGACCTTGTTTTACTTATAACAAGAAAAGTTATAAAAGTTTTATCGGAAACGCAAAAAGATATTATTATAACTAATGTGATTCAGGCGCTACGCAAGGTAAAAGCAAAAGGAAATATTTTAATCAGGGTAAATCTCGCCGATCTGCAGCTTGCGACAGAACACAAACAAGATTTTATCAGGATGATGGAAGGCGTTAAAGATATTCAAGTTGTGGAAGACACCTCTGTGGATCAGGGCGGCTGCATTATAGAGACCGATTTCGGCGAAATTGATGCGCGTATCGCGAGCCAGCTTGCTGAACTTGAAAGTAAAATACTGGAAATATCTCCGCTAAAATCTTCGATAGACAGAGCGCTTCCGCCTCCTGTTATACGAACAGCTAATTTAAATGCCGATTTAGCGGCAACCAACGCGCTGCTTGGGAAACCGGACTTTTCATCCCAGTTTGATTCGGCTGTCAATCTTTCCAACTCGGAAATGTTCGGCGATTCGGCGAAATCCCAAGCGGGAGAATCGTCTGATTCACAGTCGGAAGAAGAAAGCGAACTTTCCGCCGCCGCGAACGCCGCTCTTACAGCTTCCGCCGCGTTAGCTGCAATTGCTACTATGGCGGCCAAAGGCAAAAGAGAAGCTGATAAAAAGATACTTGAAAAAATAGAACATCCGCAGTTAAGAAGAACAGATTCAACTAATAATCCTGCCGGTTAAAAGGCCGGGCTGCTGGCATGAAGAGGGGGGCTTAAGTGCAGGCAAATGTTTTAGAAAAAACAGTTATAAAAGAAAGCGAAAGCGTATTCTCAATTTTTGAAAAATACCTTGAATCCGCGGAAAGAACGGATCCGATTAAATGCACGGGAAAAGTAATTAAAGTACAGGGTTTACTCATAGAAAGCCGCGGCCCGCAGGCGATAATCGGCGAAGTATGCAGAATAATCGCTCCCAAAGGAAGAGGAGAAATCAGAGCGGAAGTGGTCGGGCTTAGCAATGAAGTTGTACAATTAATGGCGTATGACGAGACTGAAGGAATAGAAATCGGCGACAAAGTGGTGGCGTTTGGAACGCGTCTTGAAGTGCCTGTATCAGAAAATCTTTTAGGGCGTGTTATTGATCCGCTTGGAAACCCGATAGACGGAAAAGGCGCTATAACATCAAGATGCATGTACCCGGCTCTCGCTCCCGCGCCCGATCCGATAAAACGAAAAAGAATACATGAGCGCATAACAACAGGTATCCGCGCGATTGACGGGCTTTTAACCGCCGGAAAAGGGCAGAGACTGGGGATTTTCGCGGGTTCCGGAGTGGGAAAATCCACGCTTCTGGGGATGATTGCGCGTAACACTAACGCCGACGTTAATGTGATCGCCCTTATCGGAGAGCGCGGGCGTGAGGTAAATGACTTTATTGAAAAAGATCTTGTGGAAGAAGGGCTTGCAAGAAGCGTAGTAGTAGTAACGCCTTCCAGTTCTCCGCCGCTCGCGCGTCTTCGCGGCGCTTATGTTGCGACCGCCGTTGCCGAGTATTTCCGCGATCAAGGTCTTGATGTAATGCTTTTGTTCGACTCCGTTACGCGCTACGCGCGCGCGATGAGAGAAATAGGTCTTGCTTCGGGAGAACCTGCCGCGCAAAAAGGATTCCCGCCAAGTATGTTTGACTCGATGCCGAAGCTCCTTGAAAGGTCCGGCACATCTGATAAGGGAAGTATAACAGGCTTTTACACGGTTCTTGTGGACGGCGATGACATGGACGAACCTGTTACCGACACTGTGCGCGGCATCCTTGACGGGCATATTGTACTTTCGCGGAAACTCGCGCAGGCGAACCATTATCCCCCGATTGACATATTGCAAAGTATCTCGCGTCTTGCGCCTTCTGTATCGGGATCATGCACAATGGAAGCGGTAAGCGTTATCCGCAAATACATGGCGGATTACGACAGAATGGAAGATTTTATCAATGCCGGAGTGTACAGTCCGGGAGCAAACCCGGCTGTGGACACAGCTATTTCCAAACATGACGCTATAGAAGAATTTCTTATACAGGCAGTGGACGAACCTTCTTCGATGGAAGAAACGCTCCGCGCTTTATCGGAATTGTCAGGAGTTCATATCCCCGAAGAAGAGATGCTGGAAACAAACTTAAAGGCGCAGAAATATTTCGTTAAAAAACCTGTGAAGGAAAATAAAGCCAAGGACGATATAAAAAGCTATCCCGTTCAGGACACAGCGGCGGCGCTTAACAGTGTCGCGTCATTATTTTCATCGTTTCCCGGGTTTGGAACCGCGAATGACGCATAACAATGAAAAAATTTAAGAATAACCTTGAAAATATATTCAAACTAAAAAAATTTAATGAGGAAGAATGTAAAATTAATCTCGGTATCGCAGTAAGCGTGTTAAATGAAATTCAAAATAAAATAGAGAATAACGCAAGGAAACATCATCACGCCGCCGCGGAAAGATACAAAGACCCGTTTCAAATTCAAGTTTGGGATAATTACATTTTAAGGCTCGAAAGCGAAGCGGAAACATTAATGGAACAGGCCGCGCGGGCGCAGATTGTAGTCGATGAAAAAAAAGCGCTGTACATGGAAGCCTTTAAAGAGTTAAAAGCGATGGAAAAATTAAAAGAAAAAAAAGAAAATGAATATTACAAGGAAATGGAAAAAAAAGAAAGCATCGAGATTGACGAGATGTACGCCGCGAGAAGATTAAGAGGCGCGTAATTAAAAAATTGTCCGATATTTAGTTTTGTGCGGCAGTCAATATGTCAAAATGAACCCAAAAACGCCAGAGAAACAACCCCCTGATCAAAATAAAGCGTAGTATCATCGGTTTTTAAGATACACCTACCCTTTGGATCAATACCTTCAAAAATTCCGCGGCTGTAAATTTTACACGGTTTATCGAGCGAGTTTTCATCTTTTTGTTCAGGTTCAAAAACAACGGCTCTCGCGCCGATACAGCCGGCAAGAGAATTCCATTCAGCGGCAAGAGTGCGGTTTCCCTGCGAGTACGCGGCAGTTGATGTAAATTTATTTTTCATAGTTTCTATTTCTTCAAGTATTTTTATTAAAACATCGTGACGTGATATTTTTCGGTGTAAAATTTCACAGCAGCATGCCGCTTTTGCCGAGGGAGCCGGATTATTCACATTAATGCCAATCCCCGCGCTGAGCCATTTTATTAAATCACCTTCCGCAGAAATCTCCGTTGTAATACCGGCAATTTTGCGGTTATCCATATATACATCATTCGGCCATCGCAGCGCCGCCTTTTTGCCGCAGATTGATGTTAAACTCTTAGCGGCGGCAATTTGAATAATGAGTGAAAAAAGCGTATAGTCCGCGACAGCCAGATTTGGTTTTTCAAGAATTGTAAAAAAAAGTCCGCCTTGACGGGAAACCCAAGTTCTTCCGTTT
Source organism: Treponema sp. (assembly GCA_009786625.1). Lineage (GTDB taxonomy): Bacteria > Spirochaetota > Spirochaetia > Treponematales > Breznakiellaceae > WQXQ01. Next base: position 635 of record WQRT01000165.1, on the reverse strand, counting down.
CTTCCCCTGCCCGCGCTCTGCTTCTCCGCCGTAAAAACACTGCCGCTTTCAACTCCGCGAAAAGCCGCTTCTCTTGCTCTGTCCATTGTGCTTGTTGTATTATTATAATGATTAAAATATTTTTCCATGCCGCTAAACTCCCAGGGATAAAGAAAATCTTTTTCATGTTTTGGATTTATACTATAACCCGCTTCTCCCGTATCAATTGAATAACCGGCCTGCGTAAGGGACTGTACAATTTTCCAGACCGCGACCCGTGAGACGCCAAGTTCATTCGCGAGTTTTGTGCCGCTAATATTTTCTCCTTGTTTTTCTCTTAAAATGTTTAGTAACTGCGCTTTACTTGATAATTGATTTGTATTATTTTTCATATATCCCCTTTCTTGCTTCAACAGCTTTTGCTTTAATCGCTGCTTTTTCAAAACTGGCAGAAATTATTATTAAAACTAATTTATATATTTTAGATAATCCATTTTTTCCTCCCCTTGCTTTCCACGCCAGATCAATTTGCGCCCATGTATTAAAAATCTCCGGTATAAATAAAAGGAAAAGAGAGATAATTTCAAGCCTGACAGCATCTCTTATTTCAACCGGGCTTGTAGTGCGGAAAAGTAAAGCGGACATCTGTAAAATTA
>WQRT01000164.1 GCA_009786625.1 Treponema sp. | reverse complement strand
GTTATTCCATTCGGCGTCATTTGCGAATAACGTTGATAAATCCCATGTATCTGAAACGGCGACTTCGCTTCTCAACGGTATTTTTTGTTCGTCTGACATATCTGTCTCCTTTCCTTAACGCTATTTTTTACTTAAAGCTGCAACCGCTGCGCCGAAAAGGCTTGCCTGTTCAACCGGGGAAATGACATATGGACGCGGTTTATCACTGTATAATAATTGATGAAGATACGATTCAAGCGAACGCCGCATTCCTTTGTATATCATGTAAGTCGTGCCTTCAACGGCGATACGCACAGGAGAGTAAGGCTCGTACGGCGGGTTCATTCGTTCTACTGTTGCAGCTAAAACAGCGGCGGAAAACAACGCGCCGCGTTCCGTGACGATCGATGTAATGTACTGTACCGCGGCAAGCGCGTCGCTTTCGTTACGCGCAAAGAGAGAACCCAAGGGCCCCTGCGCGGAAAGCGGCGCGTGGGTAAACTCGTTTAAAAACCTNGTTTCAAAATGGNTAATCGCTAAAAGTTCATCCGATTTTTTAAATTGAATTACCTTGTCCTTTACCGCTTGTTTCAAAATGTGAAGNGTTAAAGGTCCGAGNTACGCGCCGGCGGATGCTTTTTCCAGAAGATAGCTGCCAGGGTTTTTTGTAGTGCTGTCATATTCCATATCAAGCTGTCCCCGGTAAGGGACTGCGAAGTTACCCGTTTCGCATACTATAATCTGCGGAGATGAAGAAGAATTAAACTTGATTTTTGGTATTATTGTTTCAGGGTACGCTGTATTAAAACCGGTTCCTAAAATAAAACCTATTACAGGACCTGCTTTTACCTCTTGTCCAAAATCGTTACGCGTACGGGTATTTTCTCCGTCAGGTGAAATTGAAGCTACGCCTGAGAGCAGGGTGGCGACCGTGTCGTTTAACATTACAATCGGACCTGTGTATTTTACCCCTTTAGCTGAAAGCGAATCGCGAAGCCCTTTACCGATGGCTTTTCCTATAACATCGGGAGCGTCTACTTCCTTGCTGAACGCGAGAAGAACGCCGTCCGCGTCGGAAGTAATTTCCATCGGATAAGAAAATGTAAAACCGATCCCTTCTATTTTCGCGTCCTTTAAAAGCGGAATGGCGGCATCGGCGATTGAATCAAAAAACTGCTGAGCGCTTACATTGCCGCTCGTTCCCGGCATCGGCGTTTTGCTTGTCCCCTGCGCGACAGCTTCGCCGTTCTCGTTAAAGTAAACAAGACTGGCGCGAAGATTGGTGCCTCCGGCATCAAGCGCAAGAACTGTTTTCTCGGGCGGAAGAGATGTGACCGGCGTTATGTAGGAGGGAATCATCTGAAGGCTTGAAGGAGCTCCGTTTAAACCTCGTTCCATTTCTATAAGAATATCTTTTACAAGAGCGGCAGGGTTAATACCATCATAATGAAACCCGTAATATCTCGCAAAATCCGATAATTCTCCGGCGTTGAATTTATTCATCGTTTTCTCCTTAGTTATTATAACATGATTAAAATTTTTTAACAATTAAAATTGGATAGAGCGGTCTTCTCAAGATCAAATTCTTCCGCTTCTTGCGTCATTTCCACGGCATGACCTGTGCGAAGGTAGTAAAGCCATGCGCGGCATTTCTTTTCTTTGAACAAGCCGCGAAGAGCGTTAAGATAACATGACAACTGCGCTGTATGCTCATTGGGTATTTCCCTTGAGTCGGTTTTGAAATCTACAATATGGATGGTATTTTCTTCTTCAATGAAAAGATCAATGGTTCCGTTTATAAAAATTTCTTTTTCGCCGCTTTTTTTAATTATCGTTCTGAATTGAAATTCGCTTTCTCTTAAACGCGAACTTTGAGTAATTTTACCGAGAGGAGAAGCGATAAAACGTTTTGCAAGTTCATTTCCGGCTTCAGTTAAGGACGTTAATTCAGACGGACTTAAAAGACCTGAGATATTTGATGGAATGACGGCTTCCGTTCCGTTCAGAAGCGCTTCTACACAACTGTGCGCGATAGTACCAAAATTTCCCCAATGGAATTTTTGCGTATCTTTATCATCTTTTTGTATAAATTTTTCCAGCATTGAATCTACAGCCTTAAAAATATCATCGGAGTTTTCACCTGAAAATTGACCGCTGATATTATAATTTTTATTACTTTGATCATGTTTTGAATGTGATGTTTCTCCGTGTGTCTCTTTTATCGATACAGGCGTTATGTGATTATCCCAAATGATGGGCGTATTTATAGGACATGCGTTTTTATATATTGAAATGTTTTTGTCGATATAATCATTTAGATTTTTTTGATCGTTTGCAGGTCCTGTATTATTCAACGCTTGTCTCTTAAGATATTCCTCTGTGTATACAGGTATTTCCTCAAGATTGAAAAATGAACAGCCTTTTTTGAAACCCGTATCTGGTATATGAGAAACTATCGGCGGGAGAAGGATGCCGAATAATGTATCGTTATTCCAGATTGAGTCTCCGTCAATGTATTTTTCAGATTTTTCCTGTTTTTCATTAATGTAGTTTTTTAAAAGCAGGGAAAAGTCATTGATTTCTTCATTACTTTTTATTTCAAGCGAGCCTGTTATGTGCAATTCATTTCTTGCTCTTGTCATTCCGACATAAAGAAGGCGGCGCAGTTCCGCGGTTCTTTTTTGTTTTATTTCCCTGCTTGCCGCTTCCCAGAAGAAATTATTACGTTTAGACGAGATTTGGCGTAACTTTAAAGGAACAGGAGGACTGAAAACCAGCCCCGCGTTATCGCTTTTATATACAATTCCGCAGCTATCAGACCGGCTTTTTTTACCGCAGCAGCACATAAAGACNACAGGGAACTCAAGACCTTTCGCTTTATGTATAGTCATCAATTGAACAGCNCCCTGACGTTCAAGCGGGATCGCCGTGTCCGATGAAAGCTGTCCNCCTGCGTCACGTAACGCGATCATTGAATCTGTAAATGAAGCAAGCCCNTGATTTTCNGAATCGGCTTTTGCGGCCAGATGGAAAAGATAATCGAACATCTCACGGTATGCGCTTGTGTGATGATTCCATTCTGTCTCGTAACGGTAACCTCTTTCATGCCACAATTCGCTTATAAGACCGCTTGTGTTTTTTTTACTGCTGCTTTTAACAATTGATAAATAGATATCCCGTCCGAAAAGATATTTTTCCGCATCTTCAGTGTCGAGTAACGCAAGAGGATTATCGTTAAAAGGCTCTGTATCATTCCCGGCGGAAAGGCAAAGAGCTGTTCCCGATAGTGAGAGTCTAGCGAACGGAGATCGCAGCATTTCCGCGTACGCGGCTTTGTCCATTGGATGAGAAACAAGACGCAGTACGGAGATAATGTCGTTTACAGGACCTGCGAAAAATAAATTATTAATTTTTTCGCAAGCATACGGAATATTAAGAGACCTGAGATGCTTTTCAAATAAGTGCTGCGCGGCGGTGTCACGAAGAAGGATCGCGATATCATCAGGTTTGTATTTGCTTGAAAGAAGTTCATTAATTTTTTCCGCGGTAAAGCGGGCTTCGTTTTCATAAGCGGATAAACGAAAATCATTATCATTTTCTTCCGTGTTTTCACCTTCCGATGATTCTGATTTTTTATTTAGTATATTTATTGTTAAAACACCTTGATTGCCGCAGCCTGATTCCAAAGCGTTATAACCGGCTTCGTAGGGCGGCAGGGAATCAGGGGGCGCGAAAACTGAAGGAAACTCATGCAATGGATTTTTGCCGTATGGATCAAAGGCACTGCCGCCGAATATTGAATTAAACGCGCCGATTAAATCAGGCGATGAACGGTAATTTATTTTTAACGGAAGGTCTTCACTTTTAATTTCATTTTTTAATCTGCGGAATACAGAAACATCGGCTCCTCTGAAGAAGTAAATCGACTGTTTCTCATCGCCGACAAAAAATAATTTATCGGGGCATAAATCACAAGCTGGCGGAACACCGTCATTCTGTATTTCTTTTTTTTCTGATAACAAAAAAAGAATATCTTTTTGCAGCTCATTGTTATCCTGAAACTCATCGATCATAACCGCTTTAAAAGTCTCTTTTTCGTTCTGCCTTATGTCTTTTTGCTCAATTAAAATTGTACGTGAAAGATTCGCTGTATCAGTAAATGTAAGAATTCCTTCAGAACGCTTTCCCGCAAGGTAGGCATCCTTAAGTTTCATTAAAAGATTCATGATGGAAATATTAAAACCGGCCTGCATNCAGGAAATNGCAAGAGAAAAAACAGGNCCTTCGTAAAGNTTATTTATAATTTTTATATTTTCTTTTACGGGATTATCAGATCTCTTGCCGCTTCTTAAATCCAGTTTTCTTATTGATTTTAAATAGTAAATAAAATCGATAATGTCTTCCTGAACAGGAGATGATTCGGCTTTTTCAATCGCGGTATCTGCGGGTGTATCTAATAAAATGTTAAGGTATTTTCTTATTTCTGCGGTTTTTGGAATTTTCATTTCACTGTTTGAATATTTTTCAATAACCGGAATAACCGCGGGAAAATATTTACTGTCTTGAGCGGTAAATATTACAATCTCATCAAATAATTTTTTTATATTACCGCAATGATTTTCCCATTCTAAACACAGTAAGTCAAATTGCGTTTTAACATCAGATAAAAAATCGAGGCGTATGTCCATGCGCGTATATTTAAACAGGATATCAGCGAAAATGCCGCTGACAATCGCGTCGGGATGATTATTTGAGTATAATTTTTTGACTGCCGGATGATTGCGGTTCGCGACAAGAAACGGATACGATATTTCCATTGCAAGTTCACGGCAGCGATCTTCATCGATTTTAAAATCTGGGTTTATGCCGTAACGCGGAGCGCATTGTTTGACAATGGAAGCGCTGTATGAATCAAGAGTTTGTATTCTCGCGTGTAAAAAATCGTCAAGCGCGTCTTTTGCTCTTTTCGCTTTTATTCCGGTTTCGTTATCTGCAATTACGCACAAAAGAGAATAAATTCTTTTATTCATTTCAACAGCGGCTTTTTTTGTAAAGGTAAGGGTTAGTATTTCATCCGCTTTAAATCCATTTTCAGTTAAAAGCTGCGCGAAACGGTTGGCGAGCACTCTTGTTTTCCCTGAACCGGCTCCGGCTGTTACCACCGCGTTTTGCGTGCAGAATGCTGCTTTTTTTTGCTCTTCGTTAAGTTCGCGGGAATTTGATTTTGCTTCCATCATTCATTCTCCGCGAGGAAATTTTCACGGTCAATGACATAAACCGTTCTGCAGATCCTGTGATATTCGCAATTAAAGCAATCATTGTAATTCTGCGGAAAAACAGTGAAGCTCCCTGAAGATATTTCGTTTATGAATTGCTCTGTTTTACTGTTAAACTCATTTTTTATATTTTCATATTTTTCGCCGCCGCGTTCAATTATTTTTTCGGTTTTAGCGGGAATTGTTTTTTCTCCATCAGTTTCGCTGATCGATCCGATTATAACTTCAGGTTTTAAATTCAAAACACTGTAAAATAAAGCGGCTGATATTTCGATCTTTTCATTTTCTTCTGTAAGCGTTATGTACATCGGAAGCTGGAAATCAGAGAGAGGATTGTCATCTTCTGCTGTACAGTCAGCGCGGTTTGGAAGATTTTTTCTTTTAAAATCAACAATGATATACCGCGTTTTATCTTTTGACTCATTTTTTAAAATGCAATCAACATCTCCGTTTAATAAACCGTTATTTTTATTAAGCGTATAATGGCTTTCGCTTCCCGCGACAATGCATCCTGAGAAAAATAACAGAAAATGTGAAAGGCATGTTTCCAGATGAAATAAAAAATCTTCTTTTTCCGCGAGTAATAGACGCGCTGTAAGAGCGCTTATTTTCATCTCTCTTTCTGATTTTAGTACAGGAAAAGCGCTGAATATCTCTTCAATGCTTTCCTTTAGAATTTCTTTACAAGAGCTTGGAAGCGCTATTCCATGTTCTCCGCGTAATGGTTCAGGCAGTTTCATTTTATTATTATTTATTTTAATAAAAAACGTGTTAAGGACAGCGTGGAAGACAAGCCCTGAAATATTTTCCGCCATAAGACTTGTTTCTATATAAATATTTTGAAGAGAGAAAACCCGCTCGAAAAGCCATTTTAATGAACATGTGTAAAAAGTATGAAGCGAAGAAGCCGATACGCGGTATTTATCATCCTTTAAAAAATGTGCATTGATTATTTTTTTAATCTCTTCCGCGGCAGTGAATGAAGCGCCGCTTTTTTTACCGCTGGATTGAATCTGCCTTTTTCGCCGTTCACTCCAACTAATAAATCCTTTTATCTGATTCTCGTGAAGAAGAAAGGAAGCATTATTTTTTAAGTATAAAGATACAAGCGCTTCTTCTTCATCAAAATAATCGCGTGTA
>WQRT01000163.1 GCA_009786625.1 Treponema sp. | reverse complement strand
CTCGATCTTATCGACAGGGAAGCGAACAGGGCGCGTCATAAATATCCCGCGAAGATCATCGCGAAAATGAACGCGCTTACCGACATCGATATTATTAAAGCNCTGTANAAAGCGTCGGAAGCGGGAGTAAAAATTTCGCTCTGCATCCGCGGCATCTGCACTTTAATCCCCGGTATAAAGGGAGTTTCAGATAACATCCGNGTAATAAGCGTTGTCGATCATTATCTTGAACACTCGCGCATTTTTTATTTTTCCAACGGCGGCGCTGAAGAANTGTACCTCGCGAGCGCTGACTGGATGACNCGTAACCTTGAGCACCGGGTGGAAATTTTGTTTCCGGTNCAAGACGAAAAACTGCGNGCGGAACTGGTTGACATTCTCGNCGATTACTTCCGCGACAACTGTCAGGCTTCCGTCCTTGACAGCGAAGGCAGATGGACGCGGCTTTTTCCCCCCGAAGGCGAAAAACCGTTCCGCGTCCAGAGGCAGATGCTTTCCCGCGCAGCCATCGCAAGTGATATTCCCGGACCGGCAAAACCGGAGTATACTGTCAGGAGAAGCCCGGTTGGCGGCTAGTTGTTAGGAGTTAAGGAATAGGAGTTAGGGGATAGGGGATAGATGACAGGAGTTATGGGTTAGTAATAGTGAAAATTCAAAGGTATCAGGATTTGATTGTATGGCAGAAGGCTATGGATTTAACGGTATTAATTTATAAAATTACTATAAAGCTGCCAAAAGAAGAAATATATTCATTAACTAATCAAATGAGAAGATCAGCAGTATCTATACCATCAAACATCGCGGAGGGACAGGTGCGAAATTCAACCAAGGAATATATACAGTTCCTGAGAATAGCGCAAGGGTCAAGAGCCGAACTGGAAACTCAAATTTTAATTTGTCAGAAAATTGGATATTTATCAGATGTTGATATTTTTGATATAATCAATCTAACGGAAGAAATAGGGAAAATGATATCATCAATGATTGTGAAATTGAAGAATAAAGATGGATAGTAAACTAACCCCTATCCCCTAATCCCTAAACCCTAATAAAGAGGAGTAAAAAGTTATGGACATTTATTATTTAATTCTGGTTGTACCGACCATGCTGCTTTCCATGGGAGCGTCGTTTTTGGTAAAATCGACATTTGCCAAATATTCAAAAGTGGTCTGTTCAAAGCAGGTTACCGGAGTTGACGCGGCTTCGCTTTTACTCAGATCGAATAGTATCAACGATGTGCAGGTGGAACCGGTTCAGGGTTCCCTTACCGATCATTATTCGCCTGGTGATAAAAAACTGCGTCTTTCCGAGCCTGTGTACGGCGTGTCGACAATCGCCGCGGTGGGTGTCGCGGCTCATGAAGCAGGACACGCCATTCAACACGCGACAAAGTGGGGGCCGCTTGCTTTGAGGAGCATCCTTGTTCCTGTGGCGAATATTGGTTCGCAGTTCGGCCCTGTAATGGCAATCGCCGGGCTTGGCCTTTCATTTCCGCTTTTGATCAATCTCGGGATTCTGCTTTTTACCGGGGCTGTGGCTTTTTATTTAATAACTCTCCCTGTTGAATTTAACGCTTCCAACCGCGCCATTAAGATTTTACGCGCGAACAATGTGTTAAACGAGGAAGAGCTTAAAGGCGTTAAAAAAGTTTTAACCGCGGCCGCCATGACATATATCGCCTCGGCGCTTACCGCGATTGCGAGCTTGATCCGCCTGGTTCTGTTGTCGCGAAGGCGTTAACGAACCCGGCTGTAAACAGCCGCTGATACCATTTTTTCCCCGGCAAGGTCTATTGTACGGTATTTTGATATATAAAACTTTTCTCAGGCAATTATATAAAAATATGTTAAAAACTGTTTAATTTACACCGCAGATATTTACATTCCCTACAAAAAATGTTAATATGAACCATGCGGTCTGATTCGCCGCTATATGACATGATAACCTATTTAAAAAGGAAGTGAGGGTAGTGGCAAACTTATCCCGCGTCTTTTTACAAAGCACGGGATGAGTCACTAGCCTAACAGTCTACCGGAAATCCCCTTAAACTTATAAATAATCCAGTATACAGATGTTCTCTTGGACATACTCTTAAAAATAGGCGGACAGTAAGTTCGTGGTGTTTGAGTGATTCGTGGTAAAATTCATCTTCCCTCTCCCCCTACGGTCTCACCGCAATCTCCACCGTAATAGTCTTCGTTATACCGCAGCATCTGTATGCGCCATTTCACGGCGAATCATGCGATGAATTTGTTCAGCCGGGGTTTGTTTTGTGGCTAACATTTTTGCCTTTAAATATTCGGCGGAGAATCGATCAAGAATTATCATAGTATCTCTGTTTTTTATAAATGGTCCTTGTACATTTGGATTCGTGAGCGGCGTAGTTTTTGTCAACAATTCATCAAGAGCATCAGCTTCTTCGTCAGTTAAAATCGGCATAAAACCCCCTTTCCTTTATTTTTTGTAGTACATCATTTCTGCAATCCATAGCATGAAAGATATTTGCAATATCTTCATCTACCAAATTATACATTACCTCTATCAAGTTGCCGCTCATATTAAAACCTATAAGCAGGTATTTATTATCATACCCCTCAATCAACTCGTCAAACAAGGGTGTTGCCATTGCAGCTTCAATGTCGTTTTCTGTAACATCATGTCTAAAAGCTGACGGGTTGAATACAAGGGTCATATTGATATTATACAGCCGCAAAACCAAAAAGTAAACGGAAGCCTGCAAGCCAAACAACCAGCAGTTAGGAACTAGCAATTAACAGAGCATGATCTTCCATGCTCCCGTCTACTGCAAATACGCCAATCAATCCCTGCTGACTGTTTCTTGACAGAAAACGTTATTGCTCCCAGTTCGCCATAGTGCTGCTGTCCAAATTCACATCTGCGCCTGCGGTAGTGTTTCTAAATCTGATAGTACTCACAAATACTGCATGTCCTGTGTAAGTTGAAATGCTTGCCATATTCGAGTTTGTTCCTTCGTTGTTGCCGTAAATGATACTGCTGCCGGTTTTTGCGAAAGTACCGCTGTATACATGTACTGCGCCGCCGCGTCCTGCTGTAGTGTTTCTGCTCATTACGCCGCCTGTCATATTGAAAATACCGCTCATCATCCAAACGGCGCCGCCGCCTTCAGAAGAGCTTAATCCTCTATTGTTGGAGATGCTTCCGCCTGACATATTAAAAGTTACGCCTGTGCCTCTTATATATACGCCGCCTCCGTGCATTTGCGCCTGATTATTNGAAATCTCTCCGCTGTTAAGGTTGAACGTACCGCNCGTTATAGCAACACCGCCGCCGTCGCCATATGAGCTTGTCCGCGTGTTGGAATGGATTTTTCCGCCGTTCAAATTGAATATGCCGCTTGTCATTGTAACAGCGCCGCCGGTATAAGTAGAAGTACTGGAACTGGTATTTGTATTTCCAGTGATTTCCGATCCTGTCTGCATAGTTACTGAGCCTCCTGAAACTGCTACTAATGCGCTTGAATTGCCGCTGACTCCTTTTAGTACAACATCTTCAAGAGTAAGGGAGGCTCCGCTGTTTACAGTAAATATGCTGCCTGTTCCTGTCAGCTGCACTTCAATCTGGAATGTCGGAGTCATCGAAGAAATCGAAATAATCATTCCATTGCCAAGCGTTCTTGCCGCGAGAGTTTGATTTTCATCTATCAGGATTTCGTATGTTCCCGGTGTGGTGCCGATGGAGGCAAACGCCGATGTAAGGTCATCAAAGGNATCGCCGTTTACGGTTACAGGAACCGCGGAATCGGAAANTCTTACGCGCACTATATTTGTGGTTCTTACAGCTGTTGTATTGCCGGGAGCCGCNGGATTNGTATTTGTCACAACACAGTAGTAGAACACAGCTCCAAGAGCGCTTACATTAGGTGAATAGGTACTGCTGTTTGTGCCGACCGCAGTTCCGCCTGTGGTAGAATTAATTGTATTGCTGTACCACTGATACGATAAAATTCCGCCGTCTAAACTTGCTGCGGTTACAGATAATGTAGGCTGCGGTGCGCTTCCGCCAAGGTGATAGAAAATACTTGAAGGCTGTGTATTGATTCTAGGCGGACTGGCGTCGTTTCCGCTTTTAACTTCAAAAGACCCCAATGCTCCGGCAGTTACCTGACCAAGAAGCCTGAAAAGCAGCGCGTTTTGTCCGCTCCACGAATTATTATTGCTTGCAATAAACGCAGGATTAGGCGGACTTTCAATGTGATAAACAATAAATGAATTTTCTACTAGATTACTCCCTGAAACCCANGTGAAATCAACAATATCTCCTGCTTCAACATCGAATGAGAAAGTGCTGGTTAAACCGTTTACAAGTCTTGCTGTATGAACTCCCTGCGTTCCATTAATATCAATTCTTATTGAACCATTTCCGTCCCATCCATCGCCATAGGAATCAAACATATTAACAACGATTGTTCCCGGAATGGTATACACAGGAGCTTTGATCAATCTGCCGATATCCGCGCCGGAATCAGCGATCATGTATGTAGGGCTTATTGGCTGTGTGTTATTGCTGGTCGCGGATGACATAAAGTTACCAAGCGCGGTAATTCTGTTTATATCAGAGTCCGAAAGAATATACGGAGAAACCGCTTGCACTATCGGCTTTCCTACCCATGCAGTAATGATATCGTTCATCGCGGTTACGTTTCTTCTTAGATTTAATATACTNATATTTCCTATCCATGCTCCTGANATATTAATACTTGGAAGCACTGTCGNGGAAGCAGGATTTAATTTAAGGCTTCCGATTAACGCGCTGCCTGACAGTGTGATAATACTTGCATCTGCCGAAGACAGCGTTACATAAACATCCGCTGAGGTTTCGTCNGCNGTTCCTCTTTGCTGGAAATTACCNGTAATAGCGCCCGCAGTCATTGTAANTCTGCCTTGATTTAAAGCCGCGCCGCCATTGGCTGATGTGCCGGTTGCGGCTGCGGTAGTATTNTTACCTGTAATTGTTCCGCCTTCCATTATAAGATGCGCGTTTGCTCCGTTTATATTTACAACACCGTTTGCGCTGCTTGTATTATATCCTGTGATTTTGGAACTACCTCGCATAGTTAGAGTTCCGTTTGTTACAGTGATGAGGCTGCCTGTCCCGTTGTCAATTCCGTTTATAGTGATATTGTTATCCAGCGTAAGATTTACGTTAGCCGCGTTTAACGCGAACATCGCAGACCCGGCTGCGCCTGTATATGTTATCGTCTTCTCTGACTCTTCTCCGATCAATGTAATATTAACGCCTGTTGTATTCAGCGTCCGCGCTCCAAGCGTCTGGTTTTCCTTCAATGTAACAAGGTAATTTCCCGCAGTCGTGATCGTGTTAAGCGCGGTTGTCAGATCGTTGTAGCCTGTGGTTCCGCTGCCTGTAGTTACCATAACTACAGGTGAAAGTTCCCATCTTGCAAACAGAGTAAAATCATTCAGAACGGGTGAGTCGAAATTATAGGGAGTTGTAAAAGCGGCATTGGTGGTATACCAGTCAATAAAATCATATTTAGCTCTTACAGGATCCGATGGACGCGAAATTACGCCGCCGTGTAATATCGACTGCACGGCGCTGCCGCCGCCTTCGTAATTTTCATTAAAAGTAATTTTCCAGTTTATTTTTTTAAAGTGTTCATCTGTAAAAGTGTGAGCAAAACTGCTATCAAGAGCTGCGTAAACATAAAGAAGTTCATCCCACTTTACTGTTTTAATTTCGCTTTCTTCCAATCCTTCAAGATCGAATGAAACAGTATATATTCCCGCCGCAAGCGTGCGTTCTCCGGAAGTTGTTCCTGATGATGCAAGATTTACAGCGGTTCCCTGCTGTGCGCCGCTTGAATTGAAAATTGTCATTGTTGCGGAAGACACAACAACAGGTGTTGTATCAAGAGTGATATCCCACTTGAACGTTCCTTCCGCGCCCGGCTCGTTTAGCAGAGCATGAAGCGTTACGCTTGCCGTATTGTTCTGCCCCGCGATAATCACAATACCGTTTGTCGTTCCGCGCGCGGCAATCACATTACCTGCCTTGTAAGCTGTTACAGTCAGATTGTAAGTCCCATCAGTAAGAATGACAGATTCGCTTACGAGCGTCGCGTTTGTTCTGTTAATAGTTTCGTCTTCGCCGCCTGCTACCGCTGTAAAAACAAGCGTGTAACTAATAAAATCGCTCAACGCGGGAGCTGCCGGTAAAATTGTGCGTTCAGTAGAAAGTGAAAGGGAGAAAGAACCTTTACCTTCGGGAAGATTGAGATTCTCAGGAACAAAAGGTTCAGGGCATGAAGTTAAGAGAAAGAGACTTGCCACGAACAACACTAACCAATACGAACCTGTTGTCCGATGTCTTCCGGTAAGTTCGGTTTTGTTCGTGAGGTTAG
>WQRT01000162.1 GCA_009786625.1 Treponema sp. | reverse complement strand
ACGCTCTTATAATCGGGATAATGCAGGCATGCGCGATACCCCCCGGCATCTCACGCTCGGGCGCAACAATTTCAGGAGCGCTTTTTTGCAAACTGGACAGGGACTTTGCCGCGCGTTTTTCTTTTTTACTTTCAATCCCGGCGATTCTTGGAGCTGTCGTTCTACAGGCAAAAGACCTTGCTGGAGAAAGCGCGGCGGTAATAAACATTCCTTCTGTAATCGCGGGAACACTCGCCGCCGCCGCAGTCGGATTTTTCGCGGTCAAGTTTATGTTAAAAATTATAAAAGAAAGATCGCTTTACGGTTTTGCGGTATACACCGCGGTGCTTGGAATCTTTGTTATATTTGATCAGATTGTTACGCGGATTGTATTTTAATAAATTTTACCCAGTATAATTTATTCTTTAAATTCCTCTTTAATAATCTCTTCGGATAATCCATATCCTTCATTTTCCATGTTGCCAGAAGGTTCAACATGAACCACTATATCGTATACGTTTTCTATTCTTTCTTTTATAGCCTTTTCTACTTTGTGCGCGATCCAGTGCGATTCTATTACAGTTTTGTTAGGTGCAACTTCAATATCAATGTCTATATCCCAAAAACCGGCGATGCGGCGCATTCTTACACGGTGGGGGTGCCCCGCTTCCTCGACGGATTTTACCGCGTTAAATACTTCCATGTAATCAGATTTATTCGATCCTCCGTCCATTAACTCTGTATTCGCTTCCATAAAAATTCCAAAAGCGGATTTTATTACCCACAACCCGACAACCAACGCGACCCATGAATCGAGAAGACCGTAATTGAAAAACATGGAAAGGCCGAGACCCGCAAGAACACCTGCGGAAAGAAGAACATCTGCCGACATATTTTTCGCGTTCGCTTTTAACATTGATGAACCTGCTTTTTTCCCGAACAGGTACTGCGACCAGGCAAGCAGCAGCTTTCCCGCAATTGAAATAATTGTTACTAAAACAGCCGGTAATGACGGCACTTCACGCTGTTCGCCTGAAATAATGTGCTGTATGGAACCCATGATCAACTGCGCTCCCGCGAAAAAAAGCATAAATGAAAGAAGAGCCGTTGCGACAGTTTCCGCTCTGCCGTGTCCCCACGGATGGTCCTTATCGGCTGGAAGCGCGATTACACCGGCNACAAACAGGGAGATTAACGCGATCATNACATCAACCGATGAATCAATGCCGTCTCCGACTACAGCGAGACTTCCCGAGTAAATGCCAATCCCGATTTTCACAGCGGCGAGAACAGCGTTACCAAAAAGCGCCGTAATGGATGCGGTTTTTATAATACGCGCTCTGTCCTGAGCCGGAGATTCCTGTTCCATAGAACGATTATAAAGTAAAATAATTGATTTTACAATGAAAACAAATTATCTCTTAACAGCAATGGCTTACTCGAACCAATAGTTGGAAGGCGCACATAAGGATTATATTTTTTTATTCAATATCCTCATTGAGTTTAGAACGGCTAAGAGCGAAACGCCGACATCGGCGAACACAGCTTCCCACATTGTCGCGGCGCCGAACGCGCCGAGAACAAGGAACGCGGTTTTTACAGTTAACACAAAAATAATGTTCTGCCGCACAATCTTCTTTGTGAATCTTGCTATATCAATTGCTTCGGCAAGTTTGGAAGGTTCATCTGTCATAAGAACAGCGTCGGAGGCTTCGATTGCCGCATCGGAGCCGAGCGCTCCCATTGCAATGCCGATATCAGCCATCGCGAGTACGGGTGCATCGTTTATGCCGTCTCCGACAAAAGCGAGTTTGCCGTTTACGTTTTTTTTCGCGTTGATTTTTTCCATCATCTCTACTTTTTCATGCGGTAGTAGTCCGCCGTACGCTTCGTCCAAACCAATTTCGGCAGCTATAACACGCGCTATACCGGGATTATCCCCGGAAAGCATCACTGTCCTGCGTACTCCCCTTTCTTTTAAAGCCGATACCGCTTCCCGGCTGTCTTTTTTTATTTCATCGCTTATTACAACACATCCCGCGTATAGGCCGTTATATGAAATATAAATTTTTGTTCCTGTACTCTGCGATTTCGTAAAAGTAATATTATTTTTTTCCATCAGTTTGTCATTTCCGGCTAGAATTATTTTTCCGTTCATGTTCACGCTAATTCCGCATCCTGATATCTCTTTATAATCATCAATTGATACAGACGCGCTTTTTGCTTTTAATTCATCCTTACCATACTCATTAATAATTGATACCGCGATCGGATGATTGGAAAATGATTCCGCTAAAGCCGCAAATTCCAAAAGTTCCTTCTCATTGAAACCGTTCGCGTTTTGCATCGACGTTACCTTAAATACTCCGCGTGTCAGCGTACCTGTTTTATCAAACACGACTGTGTCAAGCTGATTAAACGCTTCAAGAAAATTTCCGCCTTTTATTAATATGCCGTTTTTGGCGGCTCTTCCAAGTCCTGCGAAAAATCCCATCGGTATGGAAAGTACAAGAGCGCACGGGCATGAAATTACAAGAAACACAAGTGCGCGGTGTGTCCATGTTCTCCATTCGCCGTCAAGCAGCAGTGAAGGAATGACAGCTAACAAAAACGCGAGAATCACGACAACAGGCGTATAATAACGGGCGAAACGCGTTATGAAATTTTCCGTTTTCGCTTTTTTGCCGGAGGCGTTTTCAACAAGATCAATTATTTTAGAAACTGTGGATTCGCCGAATGTTTTTGTCACTTCAACTGTAAGTAAGCCGTTTAAGTTTACGCAGCCTGAAAGAACCGCGCTTTTTATTTCTGCTTTTCGCGGAACAGACTCGCCTGTAAGCGCGGAAGTGTCAAGCATGGAAGAGCCTTCGATTACAATCCCGTCAAGCGGAATTTTTTCGCCCGGCTTTATAACAATTATATCACCCGGACGCACAGCGGCGGGAGAGACTTTTACAATATTGCCGCCTTCTTTTAAATTTGCGTAATCAGGCCTTATATCCATTAAATCGGTAATGGACTTTTTCGATCTTCTTACTGCCATATCCTGAAAATATTCGCCTGCCTGATAAAAAAGCATAACGGCGGCGGCTTCGGAAAATTCCCCAAGAATGAAAGCGCCGATTGTCGCAATGCTCATCAGGAAATTTTCATCAAAAAACTGCCCCTTAAATATATTTTTAAGCGCCCGGTAAACAATATCGCCGCCAAGAATTATGTAAGCCGTTAAAAAAAGCGGAAAAAAATCGTACTTTGTGATTATTTCGAGTATAAAACCGGTAATAAAAATGGCGGCTCCTGTAAGCAGCCTTATAAGGTTTAATTTTTCGTTATTCATACAGCCCTCCGGCATCAGTATCATAGTTGAGCAATTGTTCAACTATGATAATAATACATTACGGGACTGCGCTTGTCAAGTNAAAANTTTTTTATGGTGTTTTTGTTTCTTTTTTTTCAAGCCAGTTTCGGATAGCATGGAGCATCTCCTCAACCTGCCTTACAAAATCCCCGTTTTGCTCGCGGACTAAACCTATATCGCCGGTTTTTGCCAGCCGCTCCAGATTTTTCGCTTTCTTCCTTATTTCTCTGGCTCCGATATATTCGCTGATACCCTTAATGCCGTGAACCCTTGCGGTATAGTTATCGAGGTCTTCTTCCGTTACATTGCGGATTTTTTCGAGCGCTAAAGTGATATTATTTACATAAAGCCGGAGGGTGCTTATATAAATACCGATATTTCTGCCGCAAATTGATAAGGCGGTGGCTTCGTCAATTCCGGGTATATCGATTGTGACTTGCGTGTCATTCATATCTTCACCTCGCTTTTTTAATGAAAATCCGCTTTAGAATATCATTTTATTATTATGTGATCAAGGCGGTGTAAAATTATCGCTGACTTATACTAAATATCAAACATTTTTTCTTAAAATATTTAAATAAAGACTGCCGTTTTTTTCATTGACAGATTATTAAAATAGATATAGAGTTATTTTCATCGTTTACTTATATCGCCGCAGGTGATGAACCTTGGGAGGGGTGGCAGTGTTCTCGTCGATTATAAAAAGGGATGGAAGAACCCAGGGGTTCCATGAAAGCAAGATAACGGATGCAATTGTCAAGTGTTTGCAGGCTGTAGGAGAGGAAGACAGGCAGCGGGCAGTTGAGCTGATGCTGGAAGTAATTAAAAAAATCAAACTGCAATACGGAAAAGACAGTTTTACGGTCGAAAATGTCCAGGATATAGTAGAAACAGTTTTAATCGAACAAGGTCTCGTAAAAGCCGCGAAGGCGTATATCCTTTACCGCGAAAACCGCTCCAGGTTGAGGGAGGCGCGCAGCGAGCTGATGAACGCTGTCTCGCTGATTTTACAGGAGACAAACCGCGATAACGCCAATGTCGGTAATTCGCCTTCGGCGAAAGTTTTACAAATTTCCGAGATCGCTTCTAAAAATTACTATTTAAAGCGCGTCCTCCCGGAGAAAGAAGCGAACGCGCATATCTGCGGCGATATTTATATTCATGACCTTTCGTGGTACGGAAAAACAATGACATGCCTTCAGATTCCGCTTGACAGGCTGCTGCGCGATGGTTTTAACAACGGGCATGGTTACATCCGCCCGCCTAAAGGAATCAAGACCGCAGCTTCGCTTGCCGCGATAATTCTTCAGAGCAATCAAAATGATATGCACGGCGGGCAGTCTTTCGCGTATTTTGACAGAGACATGGCGGCTTATGTTGAAATCGAAAAAATAAAACAGGAAAAATTATTAAGAGAAAATCTTATAGAGCTTGGCTTGGAAGCCGATGAAAAAAAATTAAAAAAGCTAGTATACGATCTTACACGCGAAGAAACTTTTCAAGCGATGGAAGGATTTATTTACAATCTTAATACAATGCACTCAAGAGCCGGAGCACAGGTTCCTTTTTCTAGTATTAATTTCGGAACCGATACATCGGAAGCCGGCCGCCTTGTCTGCGAATGTTTTCTTCTCGCGTACGAAAAAGGTTTAGGCAAGGGAGAATCTCCACTGTTTCCTAATCTATGTTTTAAATTAAAAGAAGGCGTTAATTTTGAGGAAGGAGATCCGAACTACGATCTTTTCAGGCTCAGTATGCGCGTCGCGTGTAAACGCCTCTTTCCCACATATTCATTTCAGGATTCAAGTTTTAATAAACCCTACCGTGACGAGGAAGTCGCGTACATGGGATGCAGAACGCGCGTTATCTCAAACTGTAACGGACCAGAAATTACAAATAACAGGGGAAATCTTTCTTTTACTACTATTAACCTCCCGCGTATCGGAATCCGCGCCATGCACTGCGGAGAAAAAGACGTATCGCTTTTCTGGAAATATCTTGACGGCGTTTTTGATATTTGCGTCGAGCAGTTATTAACCCGTTATAATGTACAAAAAAATTTGAAGGTTAAAGATTTTCCTTTTTTAATGGGGCAAAAACTCTACCTTGACAGTGAGGATCTCGGCTTTAACGATACGATAGAAAAGGCGGTCCGCCACGGAACGTTAAGCATCGGATTTATAGGGCTTGCAGAGTGCCTTACGGCTCTTACCGGAAAGCATCACGGCGAAAGCGCGGAAGCGCAGGCTTTGGGCGTAGCGATTGTAAGCCACATGAGAAGAAGATGCGATGAAGCTGTGAATAAATACAATTTAAATTTTTCGCTTCTTGCTACCCCCGCCGAGCAGCTAAGCGGAAAATTTACCAAACTGGACGTTGAGCGCTACGGCGTTATTAAAGGCGTTACAGACAAGAGCTGGTACACAAATTCATTCCACGTTCCTGTCGAGTACCGCATTAACGCGCTTAAAAAGATCGAGATTGAAGGCGTTTATCACAAATACTGCAACGCGGGGCATATCTCCTATGTCGAGCTTCAATCTGCGCCTGAAAATAACCTTGAAGCGTACGAGTCATTGATAAGAGCGATGGCGGAATCCGATATGGGATATGCCGCCGTGAACTTTCCCGTTGACATCTGTAAAAAATGCGGATTCAACGGCGTCATTAACGAAGATAAATGCCCGAAATGCGGCGGTATGGAAATTAGCCGCGTACGGCGCATCACAGGGTATTTATCTACGGTAGACCGTTTTAATGACAGCAAACTTGACGAGATGAATAACAGGCAGGTTCATTACAGGATTGACAGATGACAAACTGTTCCATACGTTTAGCCGGCATCACGCAGGAAAGTTTTGTTGACGGGCCTGGGCTGCGTTATGTGATATTCGCGCAGGGTTGTCATCACCGCTGTGAAGGCTGTCATAATCAGAAAAGCTGGGACATAAACGCCGGAACGGAATTTTCAGTAAAAGATGTAATTAAATCCATTAAAACGCAAAAAAAAGCCATTCAAGGCATTACTTTTTCAGGCGGAGAGCCGTTTCATCAAGCGGGAAATTTATCGCGGATTGCC
>WQRT01000161.1 GCA_009786625.1 Treponema sp. | reverse complement strand
TTATTTGAAACAGCTCTTGGAAACCTTGACGAAGCCATCGGGTTAAATCCCGAGAACCTGGAAGCGACAAGGATAAGAGACAGGCTTTTAAGCAGAATGAGCGTTCCGGGCGCAATAGTATTAACAAGCGATGATGAAGAAATTTTCCAGCGGGCAATGCGGGAATTTCAAGCTACGAACTACCTTGTGGCGCGCGCGCTTGTTGACAGGCTGCTTCAGAATCCAAGGAACCGCAATATAGCAAAAGTGCTGGATCTGCAAAGAAGGATACAGACAGTATTATGAAAAATATTTTTTCATTTATCATATTTTTTCTGTTACTCGCGGCTCAGCCGGTTTTCGCGGTTGATCTTTACTGGGAGGAAGCGGAAATTTTTTCAAGTCAGGGTAGGTTTCCCGTCAGCGCGTATTCGGACGAAATTTCCGTTATCGCGTGGCAGGAAGTTGCACCTAACAGAGATTCAGGTCTTACCGCGAGCGGTTTTATTAACGTCAATCTGGCAATAAAAGAAACGAACGGCGGCTGGCAGCGGAGAGGAATCGTCGCCGGACCTTATCCGTTTTCCGGTACGGAGCCATCCGTAACAAGCCTTGTCATTGACAACCGCGGCAGAATTATAATGGCAGTGTCAGCGGGCGGCACCCAAACGGAAATATTAATTTCAGATAACAAAGGCGTTTCATTCACGCGCCGGTCTCTCAATTTGGAAACAGAAAACGCGGTCGCTCCGCGCATCTTTGTCCGCGCCGACGGCGGGTATCTGCTTTTTGTTTCAAGAGGATCGGGGCAATCACTTACGATCTACTATTCCCGCTCCGATGACGGAGTCAGATGGTCGCCGTTCGAGGCGTTTACGCCGGAACACAGCCTTTCGCTTAACTTCCTTCCCGCTCACTCGAGTATAAGAAATACGGATATTGTTTTTTTTCAATCGCTGACAATGGGTATAGATTCGCTGTCAACGTTCCAGCTCTATTACAAAACAAGCGAAGACGGCGGCAGAACATGGACAGAAGCGAGGCGTTTCACCACATTCAATGACCCTGCACTGTACACAACGGCTTCCCCGGACGGTTTTGATAATCAAAGGCCTCATCTTACAAAATACGGGAACAACCTATTACTTGTTTGGGAAAGGCGTTATTCCAACCAGCTTCCAAGTATATACTGCGCGTCAATTAACGCGTCAGGACTTGTTGCCGGTACCGTTGAGCGCGTAAACAGCGTTGACGCTTACTGCAACAACCCAATCGCGTTTGTTTATCAGGGAGATCCAAAAATTGTCTGGTTCGACAACAGAAGCGGCAACAACAGGATCATTCTGGGTCAACGCGGAGATCTTTCATGGTCTAACTATCCGCTTTCTACAGTATCAATGAACGCGTCATTCGCCAGACCTGCAATTTGTCACGACGGCCCTTATGTTTTCTGGCAGTCCGCCGCGCAGAACACTGGGCGCATTTATATTCTGGCGCCTGATCATTCAGTTCCACCGCCGAGAATAAGCGCTTTAAATTTTACGCCGTCAAGAGCCAACAGATCGGAAAGAGCCCGCGTCGCATGGAACATTCCATCGGACACATCGGGTATTCTAGGATTCTCGTGGACATGGGGACAGGATCCAAATGCAAGACCGGCGGAAAATGTGATGCAGTATAACACAGGCAGCACTCAGAATTTAAATCATGAATTTATCGCGGCTGAAGACGGCGCATGGTATTTCGCGGTCACCGCGAGGGACTTTGCCGGCAACTGGTCGGAACCTGAGCGCGTAATGTACTACAGAAAAAACACTCCTCCTCCTGAAGTAGTGATAATAAATCCGGAACTGGACGCGTATGGTTTTCTGCGTTCCAATACATTCAATATGTCATGGGAAACATCAGTTGATCCGTACATCGCGGGATATACATGGAACCTTCAGTATCTCGGCGTAAATGAAAACGCGATTATCACCGCGCCTCCTCCCAATATAATGGGATCCGTCACTTCAACCGGTTATACAAATCAGGATGACGGCATATGGGCATTTTCCGTCGCGGCGATTGATCAAGCCGGTAACATAGGGCTTCCGTCAAATATAACATTTAGAACTAATAAATTTATTCCATACACGAGCGTCAGTTTGATCGATGCATGGCAGGATGAACAGGGAATTCTTTCGATGCGGATACTCGGAAGAGGTTTTTCAACTAACGGAGTGATAACAACCATCATTCTTGAGAAAGACGACAAACAATACTCGGTAAGTGAATTTACAATTCGATCCGACCGTGAAATCGGAGGAATATCGCTTGATAACATGGTAGAAGGACAGTACCAAATACGCCTTGAACATTCATCAAGGGGATGGTATTCAGCTAACGCGGCGATTACAACGGAAAGAACAAGAACTATTAAGACAGGCGATTACACGCGCGAATGGAAGCCTTCGTGGATCATCAATCCTTACGGAATATTTACGATAAACCCGGTATTCGCGTTAACCGCGCTTTTAATAATTTTCAGCGCGCTTGGTTTGATAGTGATATTCCGAGGAATCGGCGGCGCCGTCAGGGAAAGCATAGCGATAAAGCAAGAAGCGTACGCAATTATTACAGGAGATTTTATGCCAATGGAGAAAAAACAAAGAATCGCGAAAATAGAAAAAAGGGGAAGAGGTCTGGCGTTCAAACTCGCGTCTTTTACAATCGCCCTTGTCCTCATTATAGTTATAATGATTTCTATACCAATGTATATTAACATGACCAACACGCAGCGCGGCACATTGCTGGAAAGTCTTTGGGATCGCTCGAGCGTTCTTCTTGAAGGGATCATTTCCAGCACGAGAACTAATATGCCTATGGCGATCCAGTCCTTGGGAGAACGCGGCGTACTTGAAATGATGNGTCTTCCGTCGCAGTCCACGGCAATTAAAGAAGCAAACTATATCACAATCACAGGTTACGGAATTGGATCGATTCATTCAAACCATGTCTGGGCTTCCAATGATCCTGATATAAATTCAAAAATTGATACAGAGCTGATGCGTCCGGGCGTGTCGAGAATAAACGACGATCTTATGTACCTGTTTGACGAACTGGGAAAAGAGATTGATTCAAAGGCGCGGGAANACCCCGATGTAACCGAGCTTATCAACAGCATAAATGAGATGACGCGTCGCGCGCAGACAATCCAGCTTGATGATATGCAGCGCATTATGGATATTCAGGTTTCGATTAATTCACAGGTAGTAAAACTCACGGAACTGCTTACAAAAATTTCAGGCGAAATCGGTTCATACCCATATTTCTCAAAAACTCAAATTCAATACAGCAGAGATCAAAATTATATTTTCTATAAACCGATCGTGTACCGTCATAGCGCGGATAATAATTTCTTCCGCGGTATTATCAGTTTGGAAGTATCACTGGATTTGATCATCGATCAGATCACTCAGGGGCAGATAATGCTGCTTCAAACAATCGGAATCGTCGCGCTGGCCGCGCTCCTTATCGGAATAATCGGTGCGCTTACGCTGGCGGCATTGATCATAAGACCTGTCCGCAAACTTGTGCGGCACATCGAAATAATCCGCGATACGGAAGATAAATCAAAACTCGCCGGAGTGGACATCAATATAAAATCAAGAGATGAGATCGCGGTGTTAGGCAACACAATTAATGATATGACGCACGGTCTTGTAAAAGCCGCTCTTGCCGCATCCGATCTTTCCATCGGTAAAGAAATTCAAAAGAAATTTATTCCGCTGGAAATGGACAGCCATGGCAACAAACAAAGCAGCGGTTTTAAAAACACTCCCAATTTAAATTTCTTCGGTTACTACGAAGGCGCTAAAGGCGTATCCGGGGATTATTTTGATTTTAAGGATCTTGACGGCAGATACTTCGCGATAATTAAATGCGACGTCGCCGGTAAAGGAATTCCCGCCGCGCTTATTATGATCCAGGTCGCGACAATGTTTTTAAATTATTTTAAACAGTGGAAACCAAACGCGAAGGGAATGCATATTGAAGAAGTTGTTTATCAAATTAATGACTTTATTGAAGCGCTCGGTTTTAAAGGACGCTTTGCCGCGTTCACCCTCTGTCTTTTTGATTCACAAACAGGAATCGTCCGTTTCTGCAACGCGGGCGACAACATTGTACGTTACTATGACGCTTCGGAAGGCCGCCTAAAAACTATCACTCTTCCGCAGACACCGGCGACAGGCGTGCTTCCCAACTTTATGATCGAATCAACGACAGGCTACACTGTTCAAACAGTCCAGATCGATAAGGGCGATATACTGCTCCTTTACACTGACGGTATTGAAGAAGCAAAAAGAAGATTCCGTGATAAGCGTTTTAAAGAAATTATCTGCGCGGAAGGTCCTGCGGACACGCCGCACGAAAATCATCTTTGCGGCCAGGCTGACGAAGAATTAACCCCTGAGCGCGTAGAAGCGATAATTAACGCCGTAATGGCAAAGGAAATTTATACTCTGCATAAATTTCATAACCCGGAAAATCAAGCTGACGGCGGAGGGGACTTACAGTTTGATTTCTCCGGCTGCGAGGGACGGGTCGAGGATGTTATAATGGCAATGGTATCTGTGGAAAAAATGTTCCGCTGTTACAAACCCGCTGATGCCGGAGAAGATTCCCGCGTACTGGTCGATAAAAAGGTGGATGAATTCCTTAAAAACCATTTTATCCAGTACAGGAGATATTGTTCGCATACGCGCGAATATCCTGAAAATCCCGCGTATATGTATTATACTCATATTAAAGAAGATGAGCAGTACGATGATCTTACAATTCTGGGTATAAACCGAAAAGGAGAAAAAAAATGACATTCAGCGAAAGAATGAAAGAAATGCTTGAACAAGGCTGGGCTGCTTCAAAAGACCTTGCCATGAAAGCGGGCGCGAAAGCGCAGGATCTCGGAGAGAAAGGCTTATTGATGTGGGATATCAAACAACTGGAAAATCAGGCCCAAAAACTCTTAAGCCGCCTTGGAAGCGAAGTCTACATCGCATTCACCGACCGCGGACAGCCGGCAGTTGACAAAGAAGCAATAGAAATAAGAACTATTCTGGAAGAGCTTTCGGTCATCAGAGATCAAGTAGAAAGAAAAGAAGCCGAGTTGAAGCTTAAAGGTTAGGAATTAGGGATTAGGGGTTAGGGGTTAAGGGTTAGAAATTTTCATCATTGTTAAAAAATTTATCCAATTAAAAAAACGATCAATTTTTTAATAAAAAAATTATCCCCTATGCCCTATATCCTATCCCCTAGCTTTAAACACACTTGATCATTTTCCAAATTTCATATATGAATATATAGCAATCAAAGCTCATCAAGAGCTTGGGCCGTTAGCTCAGTTGGCAGAGCATCGCCCTTTTAAGGCGGTGGTCGGAGGTTCGAATCCTGCACGGCTCATATTTTAAAAGTTAGAACTCCGTTTTAAAGCAGAGTTTTTTTATTAATAATAGCCGAAGGTTCGGCACGGCTCAAAAGATGAATTTAATTGACTTTTCACATTTTTGGGGCTAAAATTTATAATTATGAACCTCAAAACAGTGATTACTGCGGGTACTGTCGACCTTAACCTGAAAGGTTCCACCAAAAAAGAAATTATCAATGAATTGCTTGATATTCTTGTCAGGACGGGAAAAATACAGGATAAAGGAGCGGCTTTAGCGGCAGTTTTGGACAGAGAAGAAAAAATTTCCACAGGTATGAAACACGGGATTGCAATCCCGCACGGTAAATGCGCCGCAATTACCGATTTGGTTGCCTGTATCGGCATTTCCGAAAATCCGGTTGATTTTGATTCGCTTGATCATCAGCCGTGCAGAATCTTTATTATGACTCTTTCCCCGGTCGAAAAAACCGGACCTCATTTGCAATTTTTGGCGGAAGTAAGCCTTTTGTTTAAAAGTTCGGAAAAACGGGACGAAATCCTGAACGCGAAAACACCTGAGGAAGTTCTGGAAATACTTACCGAGTAAAACCCGGCGTCAGTGTAAATTTTTCAAATTTTAATTGGACAAGGAAAGCTGATGCGGATTGTTAATGGTTTAATTCTTGATGATGATGGAAGAACCCTCATCCTAAGAGGGGTAAATCTCGGCGGTGATTCCAAGATTCCATACGCTCCGGCAGGAAGTGAACTTGATCCTGCTTTCCTTGATATAAAGAAAAATGTTTCGTTCATAGGAAGACCTTTCCCCTTAGAGGAAGCAGAGAGCCATTTTAAACGGTTGAAAAAGGCCGGCATGACCTTTTTACGGCTGATTGTTACATGGGAAGCGGTAGAACATGAAGGTCCCGGTATTTATGACGAGTCGTATCTCGCCTATTTACGGAAAATTTTAACGGCCGCGGAGAAAGAAGGCATCTCTGTTTTTATCGATCCTCATCAGGATGTATGGAGCCGGTGGACAGGCGGCGACGGCGCTCCGGCGTGGACGATGGAAAAACTTGGGATGAACCTTGA
>WQRT01000160.1 GCA_009786625.1 Treponema sp. | reverse complement strand
ATTCAGACGGGTCAATTATATTTCCGTTTATGTCTTTTCCCTGGCAGGATAGAAACTTATTACAGACGGCGCAGGCATTAACAGCCGGATATGCCCCTGCCTCGTCCATAAGTTTACAATTCCCGCCATGCGCTACATCGTTCAAGTCAACAATGAAATTCATACAGTCGTAACAAGTTTGATACTTGTATAACTCATAATCATTTTCTTTTGTGAAAATATCCCGCTGTTTGTACGCCTTGTTTCTTTCCTTGTCATATTCCAGTTTTTCAAAATTTAACATTTGTCTATCCTCTCTCTTTGATTGTATATAGCAAGCCATACGGCCGCCGTTGCGGGTATGCAGGGTTTGCGCCCCGCTTCCCTTGATTCCTTTACACCGCCAGTTGAATTCTTGCGCCGTATGTGGTTCGGGAAGCGTAACCCCATGTGCCAGAGACAACACGGAACGCCGGAAGCTTCCCGCCGATGGCGTTTATTACTGCAGTCATTTCTTTTGGAACGTAACCGACAGTAAATAAGCCTTTACCATTTTGAACACCGACACGCACGGCGATTGCCGTGGAGTCTTTTGGGTTTGTAGGTTCCGGTACAAGTACCGCCCTGATCTGGCCGGGGCTGTAAGCGGCAAGCCTTTTCAACGCTTCCTGCTTGTTCCCGAAAGATACGCCCTTTACCGCGATTTCAAGCCCATACGCTTTCACGATTGCCCAGGCTTTGCAGAATGCTGCCGATTTATCGCCGTGCATTTTAGGTGTAAGCCTATTACCTAAGCTCATTACCTTGCTTCTAGTTTCGCTTGTCATTTTCATAATCTCCTTATATTCAAGTATATCTATATTATATCCATAATTGTAGATATTTATCAAGAGAAAAATGCAAGATTTTATATATTTTCTCTTTACTTTACTATAAATAATCCGTTATTATAGATATTAATATAGGGAGAATTTAATGGGAATAACATATAATCCGCTTTTCAAACTCTTAATTGATAGGGGAATGAAAAAAACAGACTTATGCGAAAATGTTGGGTTATCTCTTGGCACAGTTGCCAAATTTTCAAAAGGGGAAACAGTGGACGGAAAAGTGATAGCTCGATTGTGCGAATTCTTTGAATGTCAGCCAGGAGACATTATGGAGTATGTAAAGGAAACCCCAAAATCAAAGAAGGGGAAAAGATAATGAAGCCCCGGACATTGCTTAAACTTGGGATAAATTATGAACAAGCAAAAATTCTTTGAGGAACTTAAAAAACATGGTCTCAATAAAAGCGATATTGAAGGTCTTTATAACACTTATCTAAAAATAAAAGAAGATGACAAAGAATTAACGCTTGATACATGGTTCAACAGAGCTGTACAAGCAAATGAAGAAATCAAAAATGAACCCGCTGGTGTATTAACCTTTTAATTAACAGAACTCCCCGTACCTCTTAATAATGTGTCCCGGGGGAGAAATTGTTTGCTGGCTTTCTTAGTCTTTTTAAAGTATAGAAATATTTTAATAAATCCCTCTTGACTATAGTGCGTATTATGCGTATAATAAAATATGAAGTTTTTGGAAATTGAAAAGGTAGTCAAAAAAGACGGCTGGAAATTAAAAGCAGTCAAAGGTTCACATTATCAATATGTTCATACTTCAAAAAGCGGCAAGGTGACAATTCCTTATCATACCGGAGATATTGCACCAGTGATTATTAAGTCGATCTTGAAACAAGCAGGATTAAATTAGGAGGTATTATGCAGTTAACATATCCGGCTATTTTTTATGAAGGTGAAGGAGGTTTTGCTGTCGAAGTTCCCGATCTTCCCGGCTGTGTAAGCGGAGGCGATACGCTCGCGGAAGCTATTATTATGGGAACAGATGCGGCATCGGGTTGGGTTCTCACTGAATTGGAGGACGGCAAGCCCGCGCCGGCAGCAAGCCCTATAAAAAAAATAAAGCCGGAGGCTGGCGGCTTTGTCAGTATGCTTGTTCTTGACATGGACGCATACGCCGAAAAGTACGGCAACAAAGCGGTGCGGAAAAACCTGACCATTCCGGCATGGCTTAACACATACGCTGAATCAAAACATATTAATTTTTCCAAAGTATTACAAGATTCGTTAACGTCAATTTACCAGCAGGAGATCACTGCTTCTTAATGCCGGAAAAATTTAAATGACACAAAGTAAAACTATTCGCGGTGATCTCTTAAAACCGCAGGATAAAAACAGATTTTAAACAGAATTGAAGATCAGATATATCACTTACGAAAATTTATCGAAAGTTTTATTTATAAATCGAAGAAACCGCCTGAAGAAAATGTACGGGGCAACGACACATAATATGGCACTAAAATAACGGTTTTAAATATGTTTCAATAATCTATACTAGGCTTATATACTTCATTATCTCTTGAAAATAACCATAATTTGGTACATAATAAGTCTTAATAATACGCAGTGAGCCGGTATTGTATTGACTTAAAATCCCCTCCTAGCAATGGGGTATGAGTTCGAGTCTCATCGCCGGCAGAAAAAGGACATTTTAAATAGCCCATTAAATCAACAGATAAAATCTGGATGAATTCAAATAATGGAAGGAGCAATCAGATGAAAGAAAAAATCCCGACAAGAATCTACCTNACCGAAGANGAAATGCCCAAATTCTGGTACAACCTGAGAGCGGACATGAAAGACAAGCCCGAGCCGCTGCTGCATCCGGGAACATTAAAACCGGTAACTGCCGCGGATCTCGATCCTGTGTTTTGCAAGGGTGTTATCGAACAGGAGATGGATGATACAACCCGGCTCATTCCCATCCCCGATGACATTCAGGATTTTTACCACGCGTACAGACCGTCTCCGCTTGTACGCGCCTATTACCTTGAGAAAGAGCTTGGAACTCCAGCGGAAATTTACTATAAGTTTGAAGGAACAAATACCTCAGGCTCGCATAAATTGAATTCCGCGGGGCCGCAGGCGTATTACGCAAAAAAGGACGGCCTTACATCCCTCACCACGGAAACGGGCGCGGGGCAATGGGGAACGGCGATGGCGATGGCTTGCGGTTTCTACAATCTAAGCCTGACTGTCTACATGGTAAAGGTAAGCTCCGAGCAGAAGCCATACAGAAAAGCGCTGATGGAAGCATACGGCGCAAACTTGATTCCTTCCCCTTCCAACACTACAGAATCGGGAAAGAAAATTCTTGAAGCCGATCCGAACACAGGCGGCTCGCTTGGCTGCGCGATTTCAGAAGCGATCGAAACCGCGGTAAAGACCGATAAATGCCGTTATGTGCTAGGCAGCGTTTTAAACCACGTTCTTCTGCACCAGTCGATAATCGGACTTGAAGCAAAAGCTGCGCTTGACAGATACGGAATAAAGCCGGACATTATCATCGGCTGCGCCGGAGGCGGATCAAACCTCGGCGGGCTTATCTCCCCGTTTATAGGAGAAAAAATCGCGGGTAAATCAAACACGCGTTTTATCGCGGTTGAACCTGCCTCCTGCCCGTCATTTACGCGCGGCCGCTTCGCATACGATTTCGGCGACACCGCCAAGACAACTCCGCTTATCAAAATGCAGACTTTAGGAAACGGTTTTATCCCCTCGGCAAATCACGCGGGCGGACTCCGCTACCACGGCATGAACTCCACGCTGTCGAAACTTTACAAAGACGGCTATCTGGAAGCGCGCGCCGAAGCACAGATAAATGTGTTTGACGCGGCAATCCGCTTCATGAAGGTCGAAGGCATACTTCCCGCCCCTGAATCATCACACGCGATAAAAGCGGCGATTGACGAGGCTCTTGAATGTAAGAAAACCGGCCAGAAAAAAGTGATCCTCTTTGGACTGAGCGGAACAGGTTTCTTCGATATGACAGCTTACACAGCCTACAACAACAAAACAATGAGCGATAACATACCCACAGACGCTGATCTCCAGCGCGGTTTCGCCTCGATTCCGAATATTCCTCAAAACGCCTGATAATTGACACTGCTCCAAAGCCGGTTTGAACCTGTGGTTCATGGGCTTTGGAGCAGCTCTGTCCCCAAGTACAAGCTCTGTCCCAATGTACCAGCTCTGTCCCCCATGTACCAGCTCTGTCCCCAAATTGCCGGTTAAAAACGCCTTACTTCATACCGATAATCAAATCGGGGGTTAACCATGAATAAGTTACCAATATTAATAATAACGCTGTTGATTGCGGCCGTAATTCCGGCTTCGCTTTGCGCTCAGAATCCGGTGAATGTTGTTTTCCACAATTTCGCATGGGGAACCAGCATGAGAGACTTTACCGCNAGAATGGGGACGCCTGTTCACACAGAGGAAATTAACGGNTTTCGATCGCTTCTTTACACNAATGTGCCGATGGCAGGTTACCGCACATTCATGGTCGCCTACTTTTCCCAAAACGGGCTTGAAGGCGGNGCATACTATTTTAATACTAACGATACTGAAGAAATGATGAGATGCTACACTGCCGTGCAGACCGAACTTGTCGCGCAATTCGGAAGAACGCCTCCTCCTCCGGCCGGACGATACGAAGAACTTCTGCGTGAAATGCGCGTATATGAAACCTGTTGGAATCTGCCCAATGGTTATGTCCACCTGAAGGTGAATACCCGCCGCAGTGATCCTGTTACTCTTTGGATTTCATTTCCGGCTTTGACGGAAATGCTTGACGGATCCTAAAAGATTTTTATAGAATCGTTCCGCCGCCTACGACAACGTCTCCATCGTACATTACAGCCGCCTGCCCCCCGGTGATCGCCCTCTGAGGCGAATCAAATTCAATACGCAGCCTGTCTTCTCCGGTCTGCTCGGCGGTCGCGCTTTGCGCTGTTTGCTGATAACGCGTTCTTACCATTACACGCATCGGTTTTTTAATGTCCTCGCAGGCGATAAGATTGATGTCTTTGGCTTCAAGCGATTTACTGTAAAGTGCGCTGTCAGGACCCAGGGTGACAGTGTTCGCGCCTGTTGATTTTGCCGCCACATAGACAGGTACGTTAGCCGCAACTCCAAGGCCGCGGCGCTGTCCGATTGTATAACGGATAAGACCTTTGTGCTTCCCGATAACATTTCCATCTGTATCGATGATGTCGCCGTGCGGGTATGTTTTGCCTGTATATTCCTCAATAAAATTTCCATAATCACCGTGCGGCACAAAGCAGATGTCCTGACTCTCTCCTTTCGCTGCGTTGACAAATTTTTTATCTTCGGCGATTTTTCGGACATCGTTCTTTGAAAGCCCGCCGAGCGGAAAACGCGCTCTTTCAAGCTGCGCCTGAGTCAGGCAGTATAGCACATAACTCTGATCTTTTTTCTCATCCAGCGCTTTTAAAAGAAGATACCTGCCGCTTGAAGGATCATGCGTTACGCGCGCGTAATGTCCCGTAACAAGAAGATCAAAATCAAGCTGGCGGGCACGAAGGAGAAGTAAATTAAACTTAATACTGCGGTTACATTCAATGCAGGGATTAGGCGTTAAACCCTGTTCGTAAGTTTCCACAAAATGGCGTACAACACGGGCGTCAAACTCTTCAGTAAAATTTAAAACATAATGATCAATGCCAAGTCCGAAAGCCACGTTCCTCGCGTCATTCACATCCGCGAGAGAACAACAGCGGCTTTCTCCCTTGAATAGTTTGAGTGTTACACCGACACAGTGTAAACCCTGCTCAACCATGATGGCGGCGGCGACAGAACTGTCAACGCCACCCGACATCGCGCATAAAGCGCGGATGATTACAGCTTCATTGGACATAACTAAAAATTGATTAAGAGTTTTTAATTGCCGCGACAGCGGCGTTAACTTCCGCTTCGCAGCTTCTCATGGCAAGGATAGTTTTCTCTATCAATGTATCAAGTTCCCAGCCGAGAAGCGCGGCGCCGTCTTCGATCACCTTGCGCGAACAGCCGGAGGCGAAAGCCGGAGTTTTAAATTTCTTTTTAACTGATTTTAACTCCATATCCATAACGCTTTTTGACGGCCTGATTATAGCGGCAGCCCACACAAGACCCGTTAACTCATCGGATGCAAAAAGAATTTTTTCCATCAAATGCTCTGGTTTCGCGTCCGCCTTTGTCATGCCGTAACCATGACAGCAGACAGCATGGATCAGCTCATCACCGGCTCCGGCTTCCTTTAGCAATTCGGGCGCCTTGACGCAGTGCTCTTCGGGGAACTGTTCAAAATCAATGTCGTGTAACAAACCCGCGATTGCCCAAAATTCTTTCGTTTCGCTGCAGCCTTGATCGTCCACGAACCACTTCATAACCCCTTCCACAGTCAGCGCGTGCTGAATGTGAAAAGGGTCTTTGTTATATCTATTAAGAAGCTCCCACGCCCGCTGCCTGTCAAATCCCGCGTTCATAATCAATAGTTATCCGCTTTAATTTGGAAATATGCTTTTGGATGTTTGCATACAGGACAAAGTTCCGGCGCTTTTTTACCGACAGCGATATGTCCGCAATTTGAACACTGCCAAACCTGATCGCCGTCACGCGA
>WQRT01000159.1 GCA_009786625.1 Treponema sp. | reverse complement strand
GGATTCCCGCTTGTGTACGCAGTGCCCCAATGAGCCATGACAGCGTCACCGATAAATTTATCCACAACGCCGTTTGTTTTTTCAACGCAATCAACCATCTTTGTAAAATATTGATTAAGCCAATGGACGATCTTATCGGAAGCGTCAATCCCGAAAAATTTTGTAAAACCTTCCGACTTCGCGGTAAACTCGCGGATATCAGAAAAGAAAATTGTCGCGTGTTTGGAAAGACCGCCCGGTTTAATCTCGCCGCGCATAGCCTTAACAGCGATTTCCCTGTTTGTAAATTTTCCAAAAATGTGAAGAGCCGAACACATCTTTTCAAAACTGGATGATAAAACGCCGATCTCATCATTGCTGACAATATCAAGCTTCTGATCAAATTTGCCGCCTTCGATTTCATTAGCCGCCGCGGCAAGCGATTTTANCGGAACGGAAATTGACTTGGAGAAAAACCAGATGAAAATGATCGAGATGCTGAGNACGGCGATTGTAAGATAGATATTACGCCTCGTTGTCGCGTTAATACCCTCAAACACNTTATTGTAATCAATACTGGTAATTACAACNGCTCCNGCCGTNTTTAATTTCGTGTACGCGATAAACTGCCTCGGTTTATTGCGCGATTCATTATTTTCAAATACGCCGGAAATATTTTTATCTATGCCGAGCCTGTTAAAAATATTCTGAACAAAGACAAGCGTCTTTTTCCAAAACGCCAGCAGATAGTTTGTCCCCGTGTTATCTGAAGATTTTCCTGAAACGCCGAAATCAGTTTCCATAAGCTGCTGCATACTGCGCTGAGAATTTAACAAAATTGATCTGATAAATTCATGATTCGCGATATTTATACCATCTCTTACAAGAGTATCATCCGCGAAACAGAGCAAATCGCCGTCGGCGTTTAACATATAAGACTGGTTCGTCCCATAGCCTAAATTATTACTAAGGTTCCGCGAAGAAAAGACAACAGCTCCCAATCCGCCGTCAGGCAGATGAAAGTAAAGCGCTAAAACAGGATACGCGAAATGAGGTGCCGCGTTTTGAATAACAGTCTCGCCGCGTAACGCGCGCGCCATTGTATCCCTGTTATTGGTAAACCATGAAGAAGCAAGAACTTCATTAATCTGATTCGAAGCGAAGAATTGTTTGTTTACAAAGAGACGTTCTTCCCTTCCGGCGGCGATAAAAAAAACAGAAGCTGTCTGCGGATATTGCGTAAAGAAAAAATTGACGGCATCATCGGAACCTGAAGGAGAGGCTGTTACTGTCTGAATCAACACGCGTGAATCGGAGCGGATATTTTCCAGCACGGACTCAGCCTCCATCGCTGAACGGCGGTTTATCTCAAAGTTGTTATCTTCGGCGGATTTCCTTAAATCGTTGTGGACGAGCCATGAAACAAGAATTGTTATCGAACCAAGTGAGACGACAACGATAATCGAAATAATCGCTATCAGTTTTGCGCTGATCGAAAACCGTATTTCACCCGCGGAATGTCCGGTACTTTTTGAACTCATATTATATTATCGAAGGATTTATGGTAAAAAATAGCAGTTTTATGGATGAAAATCACGGTAAAACGCCGTTCAAACAGAATTAACTGTACCGCAGAAGCTGCCTGTAAGCCTGCTCGGCAAGGCCGAAATCCGCGTTTTTGGTAAAATCTTTGGCGTACTCGTCATACAGCATATCTTCGTACATTTTCCCGGCAAAGCTGTCGTCAACAAGGCCGGATTTCTGTACCGTACCCCTCATGCTGGTTAAAAGATTTTTAACTAAAAATGTTTCAAGCTCAAGACAAAGCTGATAAAGTTTTTCACTTTTATCGATAGTCGGCTCAAGGCCGGGAGTTTTTGGAGCGGCCGGGCGGGAACCTTTGTCGTCTACCGAACGCGCTCTATCAAGAAGCTGCGAGAAACTCATAGGAGCGCGGAGATCCGGTGATGACGAAAGACGGTAATCTTCAAGATTCATTAACCCAAAGCCGCTAATTTCCATTTATCCTACCCTACCTTTTTAATGTGGTTGCCGTTCCAAGCATATTGTCGCTTGTCTGAATGGTGCGCGAGTTAAACTCATACGCGCGCTGCGCGACAATCAGGTTGACCATTTCCTGAACAACCGCGACATTTGACATTTCGAGGAACCTGTGGCGGAGCTGCCCCATGCCTTCATAACCCGGAGTGCCGACAATCGCTTCGCCTGACGCCTGGCTTACTTTAAAAAGATTATCGCCAATCGCGGTAAGACCGACAGGATTCGGAAAACGGTACAGCTCGATCCTTCCGACATCGACCTCGACCTCTTCGCCGTTCCTCGGCACCTTTACGCTGACCCTTCCATCCTGCGTTATATTGATGGTATCGGGCAAAAAAAGTTCAGGCATAATTATATCGGGGATAAGCCAGTAACCGTTACTCGTCACCATGCGCCCGTCGGAGTCAACTTTAAAGTTACCGTTACGCGTATAGGCGAGAGTGCCGTCGTACATCTGTATTCTGAAAAAACCTTCGCCCGTGATCGCGAGATCCGTCGGGACCGCCGTCTGCTGCAAAGCGCCCTGCTCAAAAATTCTCTGGGTGTCGGCAAGCTTAACGCCGTGTCCAAGTTGAATCCCGACAGGCGTCACGGTATCTTCGGTCGCCGGAGTTCCCGCCGTCTTCACCGTTTGATAGATAAGATCTTCAAAATCGGCGCGTTGTTTTTTATATCCATGTGTATTAACGTTCGCGAGATTATTCGAAATTACATCAATATTTGCCTGCTGCCCGATCATGCCGGCTGCGCCTGTCCACAAACTCCTGACCATTGTTTACCTCTTTTATTTTTACGGGCCGAATTTAGCCACTTGATTTATTAATGTGCCCAGCATTGTTTCTTCCGTCTGGATCACTTTTTGATTCGCTTCATACGCGCGGTTCACTTCGATCATCTGAACCATTTCCACTACAGGATCGACATTGGACGCTTCAAGAAANCCCTGAAGCACTCTCGGNCTTCTTTCAACATCCATCAGCATCGCCGCACCGGATATCGGCGTATCGCGGTAAAGGCTTGACCCTTGCTTTTCAAGATAGCGGTCAAGTTCAAACTCAACGATTTTTAAAGTGTCAAGAAGAACGGTCTCATCCCATTCATTGGTTTCCCTTCCGACCATGTTCTCGGGATCGCCGTCCTGATAAGCGTTATTTACCCAAATCCTGCCCTCGTTATCGACCCTGAAATTATTAGCCTTTATATTGATGGGGCCGTTTTCGCCTAACACAGGAAAGCCTTCCTTGGTAAGCAAAAATCCTTCC
Organism: Treponema sp.; assembly: GCA_009786625.1. Lineage (GTDB taxonomy): Bacteria > Spirochaetota > Spirochaetia > Treponematales > Breznakiellaceae > WQXQ01. The sequence continues at coordinate 3,204 of WQRT01000159.1, read as the reverse complement.
ATTCCGAGGATAAATGAGCCGTTTCTTGTGTATCTTTCGCCGTAGGGAGTGGCAACCGCGAAAAAACCGTTGCCTTCAAGCATCAGATCGAAATCGTTGGATGTTTCTTTGGGAGCACCCTGCTGATGATTTGTGAACAGTTCGTTTAATTCAACGCCCGTTCCCAGCCTGCCGATAATCGGCGCGTTATCCCCGCTGCCCAACGGGTGAATCCAAAGGCCGTCATCATTCTGGCGGCGCAGGAGCATTTCGGGAAAAGCCCGGAAAGATGCGACATCCCGCTTGTAGCCGTTTGTATCAACATTCGCCAAATTGTTCGCCACAGCGTCAAGCCGCCACTGCTGCGCTCTCATGCCGCTCGCGCCTGTATAAATACCTCTGATCAATCGAACCTCCCAAAACGGGAATAACTCCCTGTTCAATTATCGGCATTTAAAAAGCGGGGTTTAGAGGCGGAAAAGGCTTTAACAAGCGGGAAAAATTAGAATTTTACCACGAAGACGAAGAAGGAGAAAAGGAGAGTTACATTCTATTCCTGTTTATTAAATTGACGCTCACGCCATGACGCTACGCAACCTATAATAATAACAGGAAGCCCAACCATTAATGCGCCTAACAATAATATTTCCATTCCCATATAATTACTCCTGTTTAACCGGAGGATTTCCGTTTTTCTTTTCTTTTGACACCCATAGAAGACCAATAATACAAAATATTGTCGCAGCCGCAAATCCGCCTATAACTAATACACCTTGTGGTATTTCACCTCGTAAAACACCACCGAGAAAAATGCTGCCAAAAACCAGTTTCCCTATATCAATCAGTAATTTTCCAGCATCTTCTTTAATTGTTGTCAGTTTTCTTGGTTTTTTCAGACTTCTACCTATACTTCAATATACGTTAAAAATAGAGATATATCAATATATAAAAAAACTGGTAAACATAAACGAATCTTTGACGGAATCTTAGCAAAGGTTTTGGGATCCCGCAGTTCCTCGGATTGCCTTGTCTATATTGATTAAAAAAACCGTGTTACAATAAACCCATGGCAAATCAAAAAACCGAAAGAGTGGAATTAACCGTTTTGAATAAGCCTGGAGTCCTCGGCCGGGTTGCGGGGCATATACGCCATGAGGGTTGGAATATAAAGCGGTTAACGGTCGATGAAAAATCTGACGGCTCAGAAGAGGCCGGGACATCCTTCATGGAAATAGACATCGAAGGAACTCATACAAAACTCGCGCAGGTCATTGATCGTATTCTAAATCTTGATTGCGTGATTAGTATCGCGATGATTCAAAACGGTGAAAAAATTACACGCAGACGATCTTTTGATCTCAGCATTGAAGAGACGCCTCAGGAAAAAAATGTAAAAGTTTCTCCTAAAAAAGAAAATACATTCAGGATACTGGCGATTAATCCCGGCTCTACTTCCACCAAATTCAGCCTGTACGATGATGAGTTATGCGTCATTACAAAAAATATCAGCCATGACGCGGCGCAATTGACGCAGTACGGCACGGTATTGAATCAGAGAGATTTTCGAAAAAACTGCATAATGCAGGTTCTCAAATCCTGCGATGTTGATATTTTTTCCATAGACGCGATAGCCGGAAGAGGCGGGCTTTTAAAACCGATTGAAAGCGGCGTTTATATTATAAATAAAAAAATGCTTGACGATCTTCAAAGCGCCACAGCCGCGATTCACGCTTCNGCGTTAGGTGCAATTATCGCGTCGGAAATCGCGGCCGGTCTTGAAACNGCTGACAGGAAAATAAACGCATATGTCGTTGACCCGATTGTCGTTGACGAAATGGATCGTAACGCGAAATTGACGGGAATGCCGGGAATCGAGCGNTCAAGCGTGTTTCACGCGTTAAACCAAAAGGCAATCGCGAAACGNCTCGCGAAGCAGNTGGGAAAGCCCTACGAAAACGCGAGATTCATCGTAGCGCATCTCGGAGGAGGCATTACAATCGGCGCACACCGTTACGGCAGGGTAATTGACGTAAACGACGCGCTTGCGGGCGAAGGTCCGTTTACGCCGGAACGCACAGGCGCTGTGCCTTTGATCCCTGTTATTAATATGTGTTATTCAGGCGAATATACGCAAAAAGAAATGATAGAAAAAGTTACAAAATGCGGCGGCATGAAAGCGTATCTTGGCACCAATGACGAAACCGAAGTAGAAAAAATGATAAATGACGGCGATGAGTTCGCGGCTCTTGTCTCGGATTCCATGGCGTATCAGGTGTCTAAAGAAATCGGCGCCATGACGGCTGTCCTTGAAGGACTTGTAGACGCGATAATCCTTACAGGAGGACTCGCCTATTCCAACCGTTTCACAGGCGCGATAAAACAACGCGTTGATAAACTCGCGCCTGTTTATGTTTTTCCCGGCGAAGATGAAATGCTCGCTCTTGCAAGCGGCGTTCTACGCGTTTTGCGCGGAGAGGAAAAAGCGGCGCGGTATTAAAGCATCATGTAAATAAAACTGCTAAAAGGAATTTATATATGAGAAAAATGATTAACGTTTTATTATCAATTTTAATTTTATTAACAGTTATGGTATTTCCAGGCTGCGGGAATACACACACTCCCGATATTTTTATTGGAAATTCTTTATCTATATTCCTTTTAAATAACGGAAATAATTATTTTCTATGTATGCCTGTTCAGTATATAGGCGAATATAATATAAGCGGTTTTAAATTTAATAACGGCTCTGTTACTATCGGCGATATAGAAATACAATTAAACCGCAATGAATTAAATATAATCGAGTATATGAGTGAAACAGCGGATGAATCAGGAAATGTTATGAACAAGTACGACATTTTTATAGAAAGAATCCTTACTGATAATGAAATGAAAAGTATAAAGAAAGAATACAAAAAAGGAAATATTAATTGCATGATGTCAATATGGTATGATATTACCGTTGACAATGAAGAGCAGACAGGAAACGGAATGCTTGACGATTTTGAACTGCATAATGAATTCGCGCAGGGAGCTGTATGGGTTCTTCCGCATTTTGAACTATTTTGCACTAAATACCTGCAAAAATGACATTCCTTCACTTGTAACATCCGTCATATAGTGATATTATTCATATAACGGCGTTCAAGTATGATAATAAATAAAAAAACATTTATTCTATTTTCATTTATATTCTATCTTTTTATTTCATTAATTGCCGTTACA
>WQRT01000158.1 GCA_009786625.1 Treponema sp. | reverse complement strand
CCCCCCCGAAAATAATACAAAATAACGTAATAAAATACAATCTAATATTTAATTTTCTCATTCGTAATAACACAGGAGGGAATTTATCATGACAAAAATTCGTAATACCTTTACGGCAGGGTGTAAATTCGGCGGGTACGCAGGTCCTGCGGATAGCAGGCGCGGCGGTTCAAGAGAGAAATTAAGCGGGTTTTCCGGTGTGTCTCCTCCGTGTTTAACAAGCAGAATTATCAACGTTATTAAAAAGAGTCTTTCTGTACCGTTAGCCGCGGCGGTTATTGCAGGAAAAATTTTCTTTACAGGCGCACTGGCGGCGGGAAGCATCGGTTTAATGACAAGCTGTTCCGAATCTGCCGGTGATACGCTGGAACTTACAGGAACAGTGAGCATATCCGGATCAATCTATGTCGGACAGGAGTTGACCGCAAATACAAACAGCCTTGCCGGAGACGGCGGGATTACTTACCAGTGGAAACGCGGAAACACAATCATCGGAGATAACAGCAATACTTATACTCTGCAAACATCCGATGCCGGCAGTACCATTACAGTAACTGTATCACGTACAGGTTATACGGGAAGCGTTATGAGCGATCCGACGGATATTATCCTGCTTCCTCTTTTAACAGGAAAAGTTGTAATAAACGGAGTTTTTGAAACAGGGCAAATCCTAACAGCGGACACAGATGAACTCGGCGGAAGCGGAGATATATCGTTCCAGTGGAAACGCAACGAAACTATTGATATAGGCACTGACAGCGGCACTTATATTCTCCAAAATGATGATGTAGGTTTTATGATTACCGTTATTGTAACACGCTCGGGCAACTCAGGCAATGTAAGCGCAAACAGATTTCTATTCTACACCCGTGATGCCATCGCGAACCCCGTGTTAGATGTAGATGTGCCTAGATACAACACAGGGTGGAATGGTGAAAGGATTAGGACCGAAACTAGATCCGCCGTAACGCAACTAGATAGCCAAAGCCAAGATTTGAGCGATCTTTACGCAAACTGGGAAACCGAATTACGCGCAAACAACGGCACAGCCGCACAAATTAACTTCGCACAACAAATTCAAGGCATCCAGGAAGGTCTGCAAACCGCCTATCAACGCGACAATGTGGTGGGGCTACAAAATTCCGCCGCCACACCTATCTCCAATTTACTTAACCAAATAGGTGGACTACTTAGTAACCAAAACGAAAGAGATTTGTTTACTCTACAAATAGAGGCATACCGAATGGCAATCCAACTTGACCAACGTGAGCGCTACAACGGTAATGACAAAATCACCGCTATGACCAATTTCAACCACAAATGTAATCAACTGGAGGTAGAACACACCACTCTCTTACAACAGGCCGGCACATACGGCGAACGCGCACAAATATTGCGAGGCTGGTTAACCGCCATGCTGCCCGCCGCCGCCGGTCCGTACCGCAATGGGTTGCTGCAACAATTTGAAGACTACTCCCAATTCGGCGGATATGCAGACGATTTACGTGCCGCTGGAGTGTCTACAGTCATCCCAGCGGCTACCGCAAACATTCAGGCAACAAACAATATGGGATTATAATTCTTTCAATCTTTGCGTTAGAAGATTTTTCGTTGCGCCGGTTTTCATTTTGGATACAAAATCAAATAATAACAGTGTCTGCTTGTGGTTTAATGTTGGTGTCGCATAGTGCCTGTTATCCAAACTGCTTAGTGTCGTTAGGTGCAATGGTACGCCGCCCGCAGCGTAGTACAGCATTTATAGAAGCCGTTACAAGGCAAAATTGACCGGTATTATTTTCTCTGTTGTCAGCGCTTATTATATTGAAAATATACACGCCTTTAAGAGGTTAATAAATGTAAATTAGGAAAATTTTGACTTGAACGTTATATTTCATATTACAAAAAACTCGTTCTTCCTATTGCCAATAATGTCTTAAAATGCTATATTGGTGTGTAGGAGAAAGCCAATGGCAGCCTGTAAAGTAAAACCCGTTCAACCGACAGAGATTAAAGATAAAAAAATTATCCGCCAAGTAATTGCAGAGATACGTTGCAAGCCGTCTGCGGCAGCCTTAAAACGCCATAAAGCAGAAGAAGAAGACCTAATAAGGCTTCTTAAAAAATGAGCTCTCGTGTTGCTATAAGTTTTTGACGCATAGTGTCAGGTACTTAAACTGCTTAGTGTACCATTGCACCTAACACCACCACATATAGTGTGATCGCGGGTGCATGGGCGCAAATAGTGTCACTTTTTTCTTATTGTGTTAAATTGAAAAGCGTGGTATACTCTCAACATGGAACTTGATTTTGTAATAGACAAAATCACCGAATCAATTGAAAACGCCGAGACAGGCGAAACGTTGAATACCCTTGTCTTACCAGCAGCAAAAGAAGATTTGGAAAAAGTTTCAAAAAAGAACGGCTGGATTTTTGACTGGAAACAGGAATTTTCCGAACCTGATAGAAAAATATATAAACTGGTTACCGTTCAGGAACCGCAAACCATACACGGCATGGTATCGCTTGAAAAACTAAAGGATCATGTGCTTATGCACCTGATAGAAAGCGCGCCATGTAACATCGGTAAATAAAAGAAATATCTGGGAGTTTGCGGAAACTTGACTGCTTACGGCTGTAAATTATCGCAAGAATCAGGTTTTAACGGGGTTATCGCTTTCGAGCCGAAAACCTCCCTTATCACCCATTATCAAAAAACGCTTGGAGCAGTGTTGTTAAGCGAGCGGAGAATGGCTATTTTTGAAAAAGACGCTCAAATCTTATTAGATAAATATTTTCCTGAAACGGAGGCATAATAATGATATGGCTTAATACTAAAGAAGAAGTAGACCTTGACTGGTTTATGGAAATTCTGAGAAACAATGAATTACAGGTCGTCAGCAGAAAATGGACTGAAGAAGAAAAAGAAGCACTATCAAGGCAAATCGCCGAATATAACAGAGAGCAAGCAGTGCCTGTCACCTAAACTTCCTTGTGAGATCGGTAAACCTTTTTGATAACAATATAACCACGGTAAACCAAGGGGATTCGGGTTCGGAAAATAATCTTTGCAATTCTCCGCTGTAGAGACCTGACCGTTAAAATCTTTAAAATAGTATTAATAAATGATTATTAAATTAATTTTAGTAGTCAGGGCTCGGAAGCGGGTTCTTGCAAATATTTTTCGGACCCGAATCTTCTTGGTTTACTGTAGTTACATAGTAATATATAAGCTGTGATATCACAGAGAATTTAATAATGTCTTCCACATTTACAAAAATTTTACATTTATCCCCGAATAATCGTTATCAATTTTTAACGAATCAAGTATCTGGGAGATTTGACCTCTGTGGTGGTGGCGCATAGTGCCTGTCACCATAACTGCTTAGCGTCGTTAGGTGCAATGGTACGCCGCCTGCAGCGTAATACAGCGAGCCTTGAAAAAGCGAAGCTTCCAGTACATATAAGTGTGTTTAGGAAGAAAGAAAGAATTTTTTCCTTTTCGGGCAAACAAAACAGCGAGTCCGATAAAGAGAAGTAGATTCTTTTTAATATAATCATCCATTAGCGGCAATGATCAGCTCTTGCCGAAGCATTGACGTAATAATTTCGGAAGGGGTTTTCCGTGAAGCCATTGCTTTGGCATTAAGGATTTTCGCAGTGTTTTCGTCAAGACAAATGATTTGTGAACCCTTACGGGAAAAGAAACCTGTACCGGTATGTGCGAGTTTTGGAATGGTATTCGTCAGGCGTTCATCAAGAGCGTCGTATTCTTCTTCAGTCATATCACGCATATAATTCTCCTATTAGTTCATCTGCTCAGCTATTTTATCACGTAATTCCATCGCATGAAATATCCTGATAGTACCATCGTCAACTATATTATAAAATATTTCCATGGGATTCGCAACAGTATCAAAACCAATGATAACATATATTTCATCCTCGTCTTCCAGAGAATCTTCATATATTTTTGTTTCAATTGCGCGTTCTATATCTTCTTGTTTATATCCATGTTTGAATGCCGATTTGACATAAAGAATAGTGTCAGCCATACTTACAAAAATTTTACATTTATCCCCGAATAATCGTTATCAATTTTTAACGAATCAAGTATCTGGGAGATTTGACCTCTGTGGTGTATATTATGGGAGATATGCTGCTCTAACATGAACCAAAGAGGAACCGTCGGGGGTTTACCTTTGTACCAGTCGATTTTTACGGGAGCTTGAAAATCGTTGTCTTCTAAAGCGGTGACAAAATCTACAAGGGCTTTGTCGGCGGTTTTTGTAAATGACACAGCTTGTTTCCATTGCTCTTCTGAAAGTTTTCCTTTAAAGTCTTGAATCTTCTCAAGCGGCTTTACGGCATTTTGCGCCGCGGCATTACCGGGAACCGCGTCCTTCATCAGATTGAGAAAATAAACGGCCGCTCCGGTATTATGGCAGAAAAGCCCTGACAGGCTTTTGTAAAAACTCTTCCTGTCTTTTTCCCGATCATCATTTGATAACTTTTCAAAAATCCCGGCAATAGTTTTGTTTGCTTCCTGATTCTGCTTTACAAATGATAAAAAAAAATTCTTCATAAAAAACCTCTTTAAAATTGATATCTGATTATAACTTAAATTGGAAAAATATACCAGAAGTAATAAAAGTTCGTGTGGTTAGCGTGGTTCGCGGCAAAAATTATTAAATTCCAGCCGTCATCTGAGCAATCCTCTCCCCTGCCTCATTAAGCCCGATCCTTTCTTTAACGGAGACCGCGATGCTTCCAGTAAAACGAGTTTTTAGTTCATCAAGAACGCTGTTATCCTGAAGCAGATCAATTTTATTTAAGAGAATAATCGAAGGAATCTCATGAGCGCCCAGTTCTTTTAAAACAGTAATTGTTGTTTCGTAATTACTTTCGATATCCGGCTGTGAAGCGTCCAGAATGTGAATGATTATATCAGCTAACGCAGCTTCTTCAAGGGTTGAGCGGAACGCCTTAACAAGCGAATGAGGAAGCTGCTTTATAAAACCTACAGTATCAGTAAGAAGGACAGAAACGCCTGGCGACGGCTGGTAACGGCGGGTGACAGCGTCAAGAGTTTCAAAGAGTCTGTCCTGCGCGGGAACGTCAGAGCCTGTCAGCGCGTTTAATAGGCTTGATTTACCTGCGTTTGTATAGCCGACAATCGCGCAGACGGGGATATTGTTGCGTTCACGAAGGCGGCGCTGCATTTCGCGCTGTTTAGCGATTTTTTCGATTTCTTTTTCAAGCTGATGGATTCGCTTTTCTATTTTTCTGCGGTCTGTTTCCAGTTTTGTCTCGCCTGTTCCTTTAGTGCCGTAACGTCCTCCCCGCTGGCGCGATAAATCTATATATTTATGCGTTAACCTCGGTAAAAAGTAGGTTAACTCAGCTAGTTTTACCTGTAACTCGGCTTCTCTTGTGCTTGCTCTGTCTGCGAAAATACGGATGATGATCTCCTGTCTGTCCACGACGGGAAGCCCGCATAATTCTTCCCAATTTCTCTGCTGGGAAGGACTTGGATTCCAGTTAAACACCATTAAGTCTGCTTTTAACTCATTGGCTTTTTGTGATAATTCTTCCGCTTTGCCGCTTCCCATACCGAAGCGCGGGTTTTTCTCCCTGACACGGATTACTTCATTTGCGGTAATTTCAAGACCGAGTGTTTCGCATAATCCCTGAAGTTCTCTGCCCTGTTCGTTTAGCGTCAGTCCGCCGCGCGGTTCAAGGATTGTTACAAGGAACGCTTTTTTGGGGTGGTCTTGTGTTTCGTATAATTTTGCTGTCGCTTTCATCTAGTCATTTTTTTCCTTTAATTCCTTTGATAATCTTAAATGTTTTTCTACTTTAAAATTCAGCTCTTCTTCTCCAAAAGGTTTTGCGATAAAATCAGAAGCTCCAAGCAGCATTGCGTCTCTTACATTTTCAATGGTTCCTTCTGTAGTAATAATAATGATAGGAGTTGTTTCGTAACCTTCAATTCCTTTTATAATTGGAATAAGATCAAAGCCGCTCACTTTCGGCATTAAATAATCCAAAATGATTAAATCCGGTTTATTGTTGCTTAGAAAATCAACGACAACTTCAGGGTTAGACAGTAAATAAACATCATATACATTATGCAAAGCATGGTGAATAGTTCTTAACATACTTGGGATATCATCAATAATTAAAATGCTGTTACGCTCCCCTTCTACGTTTATATTTTTTTTATCTGCGGTCTTTTTCTCTTTAATTTTTTCTGTATTAAATTGATTTTCGATGCTTTTTATTATCTTTTCTGTATTAATTGGTTTTAGCACATAATCGGCGGCGCCCAGATTTAATCCTTTCGCGATATCCTTTCTTTCGATATTGCTTGTTAAAAAAATAACCGGAATATGTAAGTAGCGGTCATCATTTTTTAACTCTTTGATTATTTCATATCCGTTTATATTCGGCATATTAACATCTAAAATAATTACATCCGGAGTAACCTTCTCTAAAATCCTGTACATTTGAGATGCGGATTCTCCCAGATATATGTCATATTTTTTTCCAAGTCCTTTATTAAAAGTAATAAGATTATAATTCACATCATCTATATAAATTATTTTTCTTTTCTTTCCCGGTTTTGCCGCAAGATCCGGCTGCGTCATGAATCAATTCCTCCTTGAT
>WQRT01000157.1 GCA_009786625.1 Treponema sp. | reverse complement strand
TGCAAATAACACGTCACCATTCACCAGCTCTAAAAAGCCATCTTTACCTGAGCCTGTTTCAAAGCCATTCGGCGCCTGCCCATCATATACATTTGCATAACTAATTAAGTCAAATGGCAGAAACATAAAATTGGAATAGCCCATAAGTTCAGCAAGATCGCCCCATGTTATTGAACTAAGATCGGCATTATCAAAATTAAACGGGTTTTCACTGTCCTGGGGAGGCAGCGCTTTCAATACTTCCAGTATGGGGATTTTCACTTCTGTACCAAACGAAACCCAATCGGAATACACTGAATCGACATTGTCTGGGTAGAGCAGACCGGCAACTGTCTTAACTTGCACTAAGCCTGTCTTGCCGGCATACTCCTGTGGAAGAGTATAAGTTGTACCGGTGATAATTTCACTTTCTTCGATACCGCCTTCTATTTCAGAGATACGGAGTTGAAACGTATAGGTTTCATCAGGATAGGGAGAAGTCCATGAAACTTTCATACCGTTTACAGTCAGACCCCAAGGCGTTTCCAAAGGACCGGTGCCTTCCTCATAAATGCTGCCGTCATAGCGAAGATTAACCATCGCTTCCCAACTGTCGCACCAATCCACTTGTTGAATTGATGGCGCAGCAATCGACTTCACAAAAATCTTGTAAGATTCCCATTCTCCGCCGCCTTGCATAGGAAAGTCATTTGACAGGTCAAACTCAGGTGTAGTAACAGTAACCCATTCACCATCAAATCCAACTTTAACTTTGTAGGAGACGGCATACTCCACAGCACCCCATGAAAGTATTAAATTGTTTACAACAAAATTTTGCGGCCACCACAAACGCGATCCTGTCTTCATAGACAAAGCGCGCGCTTCTGCGACGGTTGCTACGTCTGGTACCCCGCCAGGTTGATCGCCGGAGAAACCCCACAGCAGTTCCCCTTCTAACATTCCCTGAGAGATTGTGATGCTCCTTTTATTGTACATTCGGACAGGTGTAAGTTCTTTTTCTTCTATTAGCCACAACTCATACTTCGTCCAACTTACTTTCGCCCAATCTTCCTGGGTCATGGAAACCTTATTAGTTTCGATATCGAAACCGGTAACATCATACACATAGGCTGGAAAACCATGAGTTTCCCAATCTAACCCGTCAAAATGGTTATTCGAAATAATAGCATGAATCTCCCTGCTGCTGATTTGATCAACCTCGACAAAAGGTATACATCCATCATCGCGTTCTTTATATACTCCGCCGTCGCCCCGCTCAAGAAGAACAAGCCCGGCAGGTGAAATGAGTGTTACAAAGGCGGGTCCATCCGCCGGATCATCCCACTCGTTGTATTGCTCATGCCTTCCCATAACTATAGCCGGCATATTGGGTGCTGTCATGCTTGTAGCTTCCATCTTGGTGAATTCAGCTGTCAGATCCGGTTCAATAATCGCGCGTCCCCCGACCCAGTTGTCTCCATCCGGTTTTAGAATAGTTACGACAGGCGAAAAGAATTCTTTACTGTCATCCATAGCGCCTGTGAGCATATATACGTAGTCATTGGTTCTGGCGGAAAGATTGAACATCCCGCTGACAGGATCATAGGGTCCTTCAAGCAGAATCACATCGCCGCTTTCTTCGACTTCGATGGCGGCGACAAGCGTCGTGCCGGAGGCTCCAAGATTGCGCGCGGAGCGTAATGAGAGTGAACCCTGCACTTGGTTTTCATTAAAAACCTGGATAACGCCCCCGCCGAATCCTTCAAAGCTGCCGCTGAAAAGGGGGATGCCGCCTAAAACTACGGCGCCGCCTGATTCACCGCCCGGGGGACCTTCGGGTTCAGGACAAGCAGTTAAAAACACTGATAAAACAAGCAGCGTTACAATGCAGGTTAAACCGTTTTTTAATATTTTCTTTTTCATTTGCATACCTCCCATACAGTTGGTATAATTAGAAAGCCTCTGAAGTAAACCGCAGCCGCGCAACGCACGGTGGTCCGGGAAGACATGGTTTTATTTCAGAGGTTCTNTATTTTTTTATTATATTATGGAAGATAGTNATGAAAAGTGAATTTTATTCATACAGGATATAAAGCTATNGAAANAGGACGAATAACAGGTTACANCTTTAACCCGATGGATAAAGAAGCTCCGGCTAAAAATGGATAGCCTCCTCTGACAGACGGCTCAATGAAAAAATAATTTCCAAGAGGAAAACGCCAGCCGAATGTAAGTCCCGCGGTGAACATTCCGAATGCCGCGGGGAGTTCGATGCCGTGTTCTCTGTGAAAAAATACCGCAGGTCCTCCTTCCAGTTGAAAATANGGGCCGCTGTTTGCGGCTCCTGTGAANAAATATAAACGGAAAATGACGCGTAATTCCAATACATCNAGAATGTCAGCGTCATCAATAAAGAAAACTCCTTTTATACCGATAGACGCTTTTTTNCCATACGCCGCCGCGAATCCCGCTCCNTAAGAAAAACTGCGTTCACTGTAAAGAGCAGTTTCCACGCTCGGGCAAAACCAAAATTCGCCTCTTTCGGGCGGCGGCGTTAAAAATCTTTCATTCACCTGCGCGGACAAAGAGATATTTATAAAAATAAAATTTACCATGAACCACACTAACGCCAAATAATAAGTTCGTGATGATACGCGGCTTATAATTTTCATCAAAGCCTCGCTCCAATGCCTATCCACGGACGAAAGAAACCAAAATGATCCAGCGTGAAAAATTGCGAATAATCCGCTCCGGCTTCGATGTATAGTCTCGGTGTTACAAGGAACAGAAAAGACAATCCTATATTCGCGTGAAGTGAATATTGCCCCGTTGTAGATACCGGCGGAATGTCAGATAACAGGGAAACGCCCGCGCCGAGACGGAAATTAAAGGCGCAGACGGAATTCGAGGCGCCGCTTGAGGCTTCACTTCGGGAGCTGTTAAAAATTCGCATTTGCGAAATATAGTAAAAATCAACAGTTATTGCTTGTAATGATTCATAAATGCGCCACGAAACCGACAATTCCAGTCCGGGGCTTACAAAACTCCGCCTCGCGGAAACTACGCCTGCGCGCAATCCTGCGCTGATATAAGAAATATTTTCGCCGAAGAAAAATTTATTATCATTGTAAAGCGGCAGAAGCGGTATATATGCCGCTCCCAGATATATGTCAAATCGATTAAAAGCCTCGGTAACGGTTATTGTAATTATTTCCGGTTCTGTTTCAGGTTGAGCGGCTGTTTGCCCTTGAATCTGCGGTTCGGGGATTTCATCCCGCGGCAATTCCTGCCGGTTATCCACGTCTATATCCGGCTGTCCGGGTATGGATATGATCATTTCTGTTCTGCTTGTTTCATTACCAGGATTAATTAAAATTACTTCATGATCTCCTTCCGCCAGTTTATCGCCGCCGCTTAATACTTCAAAATTTACCCATTGCGCTCCTGGAACCGGCGAGTTAAAAAAATCATATGGGATTACCTGAAAGCGGTAATTTCCGGGAGGCAGCGACACCTCGATAAAAATATCCTCTGTAAAACCCTGAAAATAACGGCTGTAACGTCCTCGTCCGGTTTGGTTTAACAATTCTTCTTTTTCGATTATTACTTCGTAGCGCAGAGCGTAGTCGTCTCCTGTCCATGTAAGACGTTGGATGAAACGGAGTTCAATACGGAAACTTGCCGATCCATTCTGCGCCATAAGAGGAAATGAGAAAAATATAAGTAAACTTAATAATATAAATTTTTTTAATAACCGCGAACCGCACAAACAGAACCATCGGTTCTTACATGAACTTCCAATTTGATTTAAAAAATCAGTAGCCATATAGCACCCCCGGGCTGTCTGCCCGGACAGGGTTTGGCGAAGGTATATCCATTGTAAAAGAATTTTCTCCGATTCCTCCGCGCCGATTTATTGTTCCGTCCGCGTTTCTTGTAATTGCTTCAACTTGCCAAATATATGTGCCGCGTCTGGTTCCGCCGCCGCCTGATAATACGCTGATGTCATCAAGCACCCACCTTGCGCTTGTTACCGTTACGTTGTTAATTACGCGCCGTCCTGATGCGGTTTGCTGAAGTAGTGTAACGATATACGCGTTTGCTCCCTGTACCGGCGTCCAATTGAATACAATGCTGCGCTGTGTTCTTAATTGTTCAATGCCGTACACTTGTCCGTTGACAGGAGTGCGGTTAGCGGGTACGGCGAACGGCGGTTCAGGCTCAACGACAATTATCTGCGGTTCGGGAACAATTTCAGGAACGGATGCCTGACTTATTTCTTGTTCTATTTCCGCTGTCTGCACGCTCGCAAGCAGAGTTACTTCGTTCGCCTGTTTTATTGCTTCGCTTTGTTCTGTTATGAAAAATGAAATCCTTGAAAATTCCGTGCTGCCTGTATATGAAGACGCGAAAACAGGTTTTACTCTCCAATACCATGTGCCGCTTCCAAGACTTGCGTCCACATAGAATGGAGCGGATGTCTGTCTTGTTGTATGATTNTCAAAATTTGATGTTGATGATATTTCTATGATGTAATGCGAAACTTCTTCGACTTCCGACCACTGGAANCGTACGGCAGGCGGCTCNGTNTCATAACGGAATAAACTTCCTCTCGCGGGACTTTGCAGATCCANCACAGACGCTTCTATTACAGTAAGCCTGCCTGTTGATAGAACNGTGTCCTGTAATANAAACCGCCAGTTCCAGTTCCCCGCTTCAAGCGTTGTCTCCAATGATGTATTAAGATCGTTAAACGCAATAACATTCCGGCTGAAGTACCTGTCGGCGGCAATTTCAAGGCGGATTAACTCCTGCGGCTGCAAATTAATTCTATTCCATGAAAAAGCGATAGGAACGCTTTGCTGTGTTGTTTTCACATAACGCGCGTTGGGAAGGGGGTGGGTTACTACTACGGACGGCAGAAGAACTTCTGTTCCCGTGTTATCCAGGGCAAGCTGTTCACCTGATGTAATTTCCCTGCTTGTGGTTCCTTCTATAAAGGTTACAGCTCCCTCGTTTACCTGAACCTGAGTTCCTTTGTCTGAAGCGGAAGCGGTAATGGAAGTTCCCGCTGTTGTTTCGACTACGCGTCCGTTCATGTTTAACTGAAGCGGTGTATATCCGTGGTTAACGCTGTCCTCGGTAACTGTTATTCCTATGCTTCCNTCGCTTAANTCTATTTGCAAGCCTTCGCCGTTAGGCGCAAGTTGAATACGNATAAGCGTGTTTTCGCCTATATCCAATTGCTGCCCGTCGATATTTANAACAGCGGATGACATTTCCGCCACGCGGATTAAATCGCCCAAATATACAGGCGATTCGATTACGAGCCTGTCCCAAAGAACCCTGTCCGCGATCCGCCGCTGTACTGTGTTNTTTTTTATTGTGATTGTGCCGACAGGCTCCACATTTTGTAAATTTATTGTNTGAAATAAATCGAGCCTGAAAAGATTTAAAAAGTAACCGATTATAAAAAGGCATAATAAAATCACCAGAAAATCCCGGAAGCGGAAACCGGTTTTAACTGGNTCTACATATCTCGGTTTTGTTCGTGCGGCNGCCGTCATTATTTTTTCGTTTCGCCGCCTATTTTATATTTCTTTTCATCCGCGTTAAGGTCGGTTTTTCCAAGGTCCGGGGTTTCTATTCCNAGCAGTTTGCGTACAGCTTCGAGCGTTTTCGGNCCCTTTTCCGCGTTGGCGGCTCCGACAACGGCGAATATACGCAGCGGCTTTTCTTTTCCTTTTACGGTTACTGACGGCATTTCTTCCGTAATAAAATATTTGTTAACCATTTTCCATGTATACTCGGAAATTAAAATATCAGCCCCCAGNGGTTTTGTAAGAGATTCTATCCGCGAAGCGAGATTGACAGGATCGCCGATAACCGTGTATTCCATTCTTTGATCGCTTCCTAACTGCCCCGCGGTTACNATTCCTGTGTTNATTCCGCATCCGATATTGATTGGCGGATCGCTTAANTCGCCTTTTCTGCGGTTTTTGTTCATGTCGTATAACGCTTTACGCATCATAAGAGCCGCTTTAACACAGGCGATTGCGTCTTTGGCNGGGCTTCCGCTTGTGTAGGCTGTTCCCCAATGCGCCATTACCGCATCNCCGATAAACTTGTCTATTGTGCCGTTTGTTTTTTCCACGCAGTCGATCATCTGCGTAAAATATTCGTTCAGCCAATGAATGATGCGGTTTGAAGAATCCTCACCGAATATATTGGTAAAGGTTTCAGATTTTGCGGTAAACCCACGGATGTCGGAAAAGAAAATCGTCGCGTGTTTGGGAAGCCCGCCCGGTTTTATCTGGTTACGCATGGCTTTGATCGCTATTTCTTTATTTGTGAATCTTCCGAAAATGTGCAGGGCGGATGTCATCTTTTGAAAACTCGCGCTCAATACGCCGATTTCATCCCGCCGCGTACCCTTGAATCCCTTTTGATTCAAAGAAATATCAAACTCGCCGCCTTCTATTCTTCGCGCCGCAACGGCGAGCACCTTAAGAGGTATTGAAATGCTTTTTGCGAAAAACCAGATAAGCATTATTGATAAACCCAAAACCGCGAATGTCAGATAAATGTTGCGTCTTGTTGTCGCTTCTATTCCTTCAAAAACTTTATCATATTCGATGTTGGTTATTACGGTGCAGCCGCCTGTATTTAATTTTGTGTACGCCATAAA
>WQRT01000156.1 GCA_009786625.1 Treponema sp. | reverse complement strand
ATTTATATATTAACTGTTATTTATTACGCGAACATTATGTTTTTCGGCATTTACCTCGGCGTTTGGCTGAACCCGGAAAATTATGCGGTAACTTTTATGATACTTCTTGTCTGTTCTCTTTTTCTGTTTTCAAAATCGCCTGTCTTTATTCTTTGTCTTACGTTAGGCGCAATGACCGTCTTCATTGTCTGCGCTGTTTTGGTAAAACCGCCTGAAATTTACATCACTGATATTTACAATTCCGTATTTGCCGCGCTTATCAGCTTGTTTATCTGCTGGCGCATGAATATGTTAAGAGTCGTCTCGGAATTAAATACATATAAGCTTGAAGATGAGCGCAATTTGTATATGGATCAAAGCACGATTGACGAACTGACGCAGCTCAGGAACCGCCGTGATTTTATGCAAACCTTTCAAAGGTATCTGTCTAATTACAGATCCTCGGACGACTTTTTATGTGTGGCGGTTTCGGACATTGATTTTTTTAAGAACTACAACGACCATTACGGGCACCCGAAAGGCGATGACGCTTTAAGAGCAATCGGAAACGCGTTTAACAGATTAAAAGATACCATGGGCGTTTACTGCGCCAGAGTAGGAGGCGAAGAGTTTGCCTTGCTTTGGTTTGAAAAAGATCCTTCTCATGTTGACGCTGTCATATCAAGAGTTAATAAATTGATAAAAACTTTAAAAATCATTCACGAAAAATCCAATGTCAGCGAATATTTAACAATGAGTATCGGGGTATTTATCGAAAAGTGCGGAACATCAAATGACGCGCATGAACTTTACAACCTTGCGGACAAGGCGCTCTACTGCGCCAAAGGAAACGGCCGCAACTGCGCTATTGTACGCGGAAGAGATATTTCGCAGTATCAGATAAAAGCATCGTCTTAAAATAAATATATTGTTATATTATGATCCAGAGGTTCGAGATCCTGCCAAAGTCCGTCTATAACATACTGCTGCTGCTTTAAAACAAAGCGTCCCCACGGACTGAGCCATGATCTTACAATAAGAGGGCTTAAAAGCGGATCTTCGTTTCCTCTGTAATGCTCGGCAAATGCGTCTCCTACGGCATCGGTAATTAATTCAATGTCATATTCACGAACTCTGAATTTTCTTAAAACGCTCGCGGCTTCGAGCTTGACAGTCGCTTTTACAAATGCGTCTGCGTTACGCGCAAAATCAGTCCCGGGATGAAGCCGCTCAACTATAAAATCGGAGCGTATATCAAGGGCGTTATTCTTTATTTGTATATAACGAAGCGGACAAGGAGATGTAACGAGCGAGCCTGTCGCGATATCATAAAAATATGTGTCATTAAATTCAACGCCTGTTACATCATGCGCGTGATAATGGCCGGAAAAACCGAATCTAATGTTCCATGAAGAAAGGAACCTTGTAAAATTGGCAAAATCATNTATCANGTATTCAGGATGAAGTTTNGCTTTNCCTTTCCAGCTTTCAACAAAACCATGATGCATCATTGCCATTACAGCTTTATTCTGCCTCGCGGCTTCGCGTCCTACTTCCGCAATCCAGTCCGCCGTTTTCTGATTTATTCTGCCTGAAACATGAGGATGCTTTTCCGGAACATTTTCCCTGTAGCGGTTGGCGTCAATCGCAAGGAGCCATAAACCCGGTACCGGTTCTGCGGCATAACTCAGCGAGTTTGAGTCCCTCATAATTGCCGCGTTGTATCCAAAATTACCGTAAATCTGCGCGAAGTCATCCGCGGTGATTGTCGCAACAGGCTCCACGCCGTCACCGGTAAACCTGAATGCGTCAGGATTGTTAACATCGTGATTTCCCGGAATTACATAAACTGCGATTCCGGCGGCTGTAAGCGCGTTTAATTTTTCCGCCGCGATTCTGTGGTTGACAAGTTCTCCGTCCTTTGTAAGATCTCCCGGAATTAAAACAAAATTCACTCCTGACGCGATAATTTCATTAATCGCGAATTCCAGCAGTTCGATGCTGCTCAAAAGCAGTTTCCTGTCTGAGTGTAAAACCTTTTCAAAAGCGGAGCCTGAGGAACCTAGTTCCGGTGAATAAATATGAATATCGCTGATAACCGCGAAAGACGCGTCAGGATATCTTAAATTTACGGAAGCCTGATTTTTATTAAAATCATAACGGATTGATTTTGAGCAGCCGCATATAATAGTGCCGCAGAAAATAGTCACAGACAGTAAAACTATCGTTCTAATTAATGTTTGTTTCATATTTATAATATATATTTTACTTGTAATTTTTTCAATATTGGTCATTTTGATTGTATTAATAAAAACCTGTTTACCGATAAGAATATATGATCACAAAAGCGTTTTTTTCGCTTTTTTTAATAATATTTGTTATTCTCCCGGTTTGGCCTCAGGGGACGGAAGGCGGGAATCATCCTTACAGCATCCGCGGGGAAATTTATGTTGATTTTGAGCCTATTTACGCGGGTTTCGTGGACAGCGAATATCCGCTTGATGTTCCGGCGGCAGGGCGGCGCGCTCTTGATGAGGCTTCCATGCTTTTTTCCGCGATGATCTACGGCTGGACTTTTCATTACGATGTAGGAGAGAGGGCGAGGGGAATCGCGGAGTCAATGGAACTTCAGCCTGCCGGGCGGATTCAAGCCGGAGATCCCGCGCTTCGCGTTACCGACACCGATGTAAGAGATATGCGCCTCGGCATATGGGTCGATTATCACCTTGATGTCCTCCAGCAGCGCAGAATGCAAGTATGGCGCACAGGAACAATCAGGAACGCTCAAGCAATTGGTTACAGTCCTATAAACATTGATGAATACCCCGGCTGGCTTGAGGTAAGAAGGCTGGCACTTGAAGATTCCGCCAGAGCCGCTTTACGCGCGATGCTTCGCAGCAGCGAGAGAAACCGTCCAAAAGAGGTTTCCGGCTACATAAGCCTTGCCGCCTTTCCGCGTTATTATATTGATGCAGGCCGCTGGGCGGTATCAGCCCGGTTCAGAGTGCAGATAACTGAGATAATCCCCTTTGCCGCTTATTAAATATCATCCAAGTTCGATTGAACGTTTCCATGCGGCTTCGACCGCTTTTATTACCGTGCCGCGAAACGCGCCTTCTTCCAGCGCGGCGATGCCCGCTATTGTTGTGCCTCCGGGAGACGCTACCATGTCTTTAAGCTCACCCGGATGTTTTCCTGTTTCCTGAACCATCGCCGCGGCTCCCATTACAGTTTGAGCCGCGTAACGGAGCGCTTTGTCTCTCGGGAGTCCCGCGCGTACCGCGCCGTCCGCCAATGATTCGATAAACATGTACACAAACGCGGGACCTGAACCTGAAAGCCCTGTAACTGCGTCAAGATAACGCTCGTCAACTTTATCTGTTATACCGGCGCCGCTTAGGATTTTTTCCAGTTCCGCGGTTTTCCCGGCGGGGACTTCAGGCGAGGCCGCTACCGCTATCATTCCCTTTCCTATAAGAGCCGGAGTATTGGGCATTATGCGTATAACATGCGCTTTGTCTTTCGCGTTAAAGCCGTTCTGCGACATAATCATTTGTATTTTTTCTATAGACCAGCCGGCCGCCATTGAAACCAGAACAGGAGTCCGCCCCGTGTTATGCGCATTTTTTACCGCCGGAGCGGTTTCAGCTAACACCTGCTGCAGAACCTGCGGTTTTACTGCGAGAAAAATGTAATCTCCCTTTTCCGCCGCTTCCTCGTTGGAAGCCAGTACTTTTGCTCCAAGAGAAGCTGCGGCGGTTTTCGCCTTATCAGCGTCCGCGTCCGTGAAAAAAATATTTTCCGCTTTTACCTCACGCGCCGCGGCGCTCATCAAAGCGTAACCCATGTTGCCGCTTCCGATACACGTAATTACGCTCATCAATCTATCCCCGCGGCTTTACGGAATCTTTTAACTGTTGCCGCCGCGATTGGCCGTGCTTTTTCCGCTCCATGTGCCAGGATTTTGTCAAGCGAGGGAATGTCCGACATGATTGCGTTATACCGCTCACGTATCGGAGAAATGCAGCGGTTTGCGGCGCGGAACAATTCTTCCTTCGCGTCACCCCATCCCATGCCGCCCGCCCGGTAACGATCCGCTAAAGCTGACTGCTCTTTATCGTCCGCGAATAATTTATATAATTGAAAAATCTGGCTTTCATCGGGGTTTTTCGGCTCGTCCACAGTCTGAGAATTTGTTGTTATGCGCATAATTGTTTTACGCAGAGTTTTTTCTGCCGCGAAAAGCGGAATGACATTACCGTAACTCTTACTCATCTTGCGTCCGTCAAGACCCGGCACCACCGCTACGCTCTCCTGAATCGCAGCCTGCGGGATCTTTAACACTTGTTGTTTGTAGTTTGCGTTCACCGACTGCGCGATATCCTGCGCCATCTCGATGTGCTGCAGTTGATCTTTACCGACAGGTACAACATCGGAATCAAAAATGATAATGTCAGCCGCCATCAAAACAGGATATGTAAAAAGCCCCATATTGATTCCGGCATCAGTATCTTCGTATTTTAGATTATTCTTTGAAACAGCGTCTTTGTACGCATGCGCCCGGTTCATAAGCCCCTTCGATGTAAAAGCCATCAGCATTGTTGTTAGTTCGAAGACTTCAGGGATGGAACTCTGCCTGTAAAAAATCACTTTATCCGGGTCAAGCCCCGAAGCCAGCCAGCCGGCCGCGACATGCCTGATTGTTGATTGGAGTTCATTCGGGTCTTTCATTGTGTTAAGCCCGTGATAATCGGCGATAAAATAGCGGGCATCGTATTCATTGGCAAGCTCAAGCGCGGGTTTTATCGCGCCGAAATAATTGCCGATATGCAGGTCGCCTGTCGGTTTTATGCCGGTTAAGGATATTTTCTTCATAAAAGTAATTTAATATTTTTTTTAGGGATTGTACAGTGCTTAATTATAATCCTTTATAACTATCACCATTTTTATTTTCTTGTTATTATATTTTTATGAAGGTATGCATAAAGATCCCTGATGTTCTCATTGTTCTTATTGCTGTGTCCCTTATCTTTTTTTCTTTCTATACCGTTTATTTTAAACCGCAGGGAGCCGCGCGTGTATTGATACGCGGTCAAAACGCTGAATGGATTTTCCCCATTGAAACAGAAGAAACCATTGTAGTTTCAGGACCGTTAGGTGAAACAACAGTCAGGCTTCGCGGTAAGAGCGCATGGATAGATTCTTCTCCTTGTGATAATCAAACCTGTGTTGCGGCGGGAGAGGTATCGGGGTTCGGGCAGTGGGCGGCATGCCTTCCTAATAATGTTTTATTATTAATTGACGGCACAGGAGATACTGATGCGATTTCATGGTAATAATAAAATAGTACGCGATGAAACCGCAGCCAGTGAGATTTCCGGCAATCTTATCGCAATGTTAGGCGCTTTTTGCCTGTTCTTATCGGCTATTGAATACATGATCCCAAAGCCGCTTCCTTTTTTCCGCATCGGACTTGCGAATCTGCCTCTCATGCTCGCTCTTGATATTCTTCCCTTTCCTTCTTTTTTTATTCTGGTTTGCATTAAAGCGTTTGGACAGGCTTTGATCACGGGAACATTATTTTCGTATATTTTTTTATTTTCAATAACAGGCACTTTTTTATCGGCATTGCTGATGTTTTTTTTACGCCGTTCGATTGGAAAAGATCGCATAACGTTTATCGGTATTGGAACGGCAGGCGCTCTGGTTTCCAACGTTTCGCAGCTTGTTCTTGCGTATGTGTTTATTTTTAGGGAGAGTGTGCGCTACATCGCTCCGCCTTTCCTGCTTACCGGGTTTGTTACAGGAATTGTTTTAGGCATTTTCTGCGAGATATTTATACAAAAATCACAATGGTATAAAAAATGCGAAGGCGCGGTAAGAAGAGATGAAGCTAATCGCGAAGACGCACCAGAAAATGGTGAATCTAACCATAAAACCGTAGTCCGGTTCGAGTGCGCCTTTACGGCTAAATTCTACCGCGATAGTTTTAGCGCAAACGCGTTATTTATTNCAGGGCTTTTNATAATGCCGGCTTTACTTTTTAATCCTGTTACTGAGTATCGAATAGTTCAATTTTTATTTTTTTGGTTTTTGGCATATCTTTGCGGAAAAAAAACGAATGCTGTTTTTACTGTTTTGGTAATTATTTTTATTATCATATTTAATCTTCTTATCCCGTATGGGCGTGTTTTGTTTTCCATTGGAATGTTTAAGATTACCATTGGTGCGCTGGAAGCCGGTGTTCACAGGGCTGTTACCTTGCAAGGGCTTGTAATGTTATCCAAAGCGGCGATCAGGCAGGATTTAATGATACCGGGTATGTTTGGAAAAATGCTCGGAGAATCCCTGCGGATTTTTTCTGAACTAATCGGCAGAAAATATCGCGTAACAGGCAAGAACATTTTTACGGAGATTGACAACTTGCTTTTGGAGTTGCAAGGTAAAGAATATAAAGAGATTCCCTCTTCAGAGAAAAGCAGAACAAAATTGGCGGGGTATATTATTTTGGCAGTAATAATTATTGTATCATGGGTTCCTTTTTTTGCAGGGACAGTATTAGGGATTAGGGGATAGAGGCTAGGGGTTAGAAACTGTGTATGATCTGTCGGTTAGTATAAAATTTGCGTCTTTTGTTGTTCTTATGCTGCGATCTTTAAAAACAAATACCGCTTGAACTCCGCGCAGCCGTTCCAA
>WQRT01000155.1 GCA_009786625.1 Treponema sp. | reverse complement strand
GCTTTATAGATTTCATTTTTTCGTAATTCACGAAGCGCTATATCAGCAAGAACCCAACCGCACGGTGTTTCTCTTAAATTTTTAAATGTATCAATACGAATTATTTTTTTATTTCTTAATATAAGTGTTNTNAGTTTCCTGTTTTTTGCTTTCCATTGGCAAAATATACCAATACTAATAATTAATAGTATAAGAACNAATAATATTTTTAATATTATAATAAATATATTTATAGGGATAAAAAAAACAATAACACTTAAACACAATAANATAAATGCAAATATATTTATGTATAAAAATCGAAAAACAATCATTAAGTACCTAATCTTTCTTTCCAATCTTTGAAATTAATATCTGCATTTATCTTAATAAATAATTAAAGTTATTTACTACCAGTTAGGCTTACCGCCACCAAAACACACTAGGAAATTAAATGGGCAGCAAAGTATTCTTAACCAAGTCGGTTTATTTCTTCCGCCGCCAGATGCTTTCGCTGATGATTTATTACTGTTGTCAGCGACCGCAAAACTATCACATTTAGAAGTGTTCTTTCCATGCATTAAATCATTCGCGGCAGTACAATTAGAATTTGCGGTGCATTTAAAAGGACTGGAATCACCCTTTATATGTTTGAAATATTTGCAACTACCGCACATCGGCACTGCCATTGCGTCACCAGACATGTCACCATAACTTCCCGCCCATCTGTTAATACCTGCCATAATTTACTCCTTTCTCCTTACAAATTTCTTTTACCGCTCAAGCGGTCTATAAAAAAGCAGGTATTCAGTCATACGGCTAAACCCCGCGTTTTTCCAAATTGAGAAATTAATCTAATAAATATAAAAAATACTGATGTGTAGTTGACGTAAATCTTATCGTCGTAATGATGCAATTGGGCTCTATACCCGATACCGAGATATTCTGTATTTTTTCGTTTCTTTTGTTCATTGGGTAAATTCTCAATCATTTCTGGAACTTTGTCATGAGTAGTCACGCACGGTTTTGAACGAATTTTGAAGAATTTTTACCGTTTTGGCGGTTAATACCTTGCCGATTTTTGCGCCGGGTGCCATTTTTGATAGTTTACGTAATTGTTATTCACTTCTTTTTATGCTATATTTGAATCATGACTTTCACACAAACCGTAGAAATTCCGGCTGACCACCGTATAACCGTTCCTCGCGAAGTACCGACAGGACAAGCCATTCTTACATATACTCCGGCTCGATCTGAAACAAAACCAAGAATGACAGAAGCAGAGGAAATTGAATGGATTAACAAAAATATTGAATGGCTCAATAACGAAGCTATGATCAATCTTTCATATCAGGATTCGCAGTGGGAAGATAATGAAAAATGAGGCGCGGGGAACTATATCGGGTTTACAAAGGTAATAGAAATGACTCCGATGTCAGGCTGCATTTTTTGCGCTTTTATTTATTCTTAATTTAGGTTACTGTAAGTGCATGGATGTTGACATCAGGTTTTGCAAATCGGCTTTAAAACATGGAATTGACGAGGCTGATATCAGGCAGGCTATTGATACCGTTAAGTATGATGGATATCTGGAAAACGATGTTGATGTAGAAAATAAACGATTGTTAATCGGTTTTGATCGTAATGCAAATTTACTTGAAATATATTACAATATACTTGATCGTGATACGGTTCGGGTATTTCACGCCATGAAGTGCCGGAATATTCACATGCATCTGCTGGAAAACGAGCAGGAGGATTAGGAAAATATGCCGGATATGACAGAAGAAGAATATGACGCACTAGAAGAAAAATGGACAAAAAACCCGCCCAAGCCGGGACCAAATGGGACAGGTTTTTTCGCTCAGCGTAAAGCAAAACTTGCCGCGCAATCTGCTCGTTCCATAACGGTTGACTCTGTCACGGCTGAGTATTTGGTCACTAAAGCGATTGCCGCTCATAAAACACCTGCGGACATCATCAGCGATATGGTGCAAGAGCAGATGGCTGCCGCAATGTAATATCTGTATTAAACAACAATTAAAGGAGAAATCAATGTCAGAAAAAATTTTATACGAAGGCAAATCAAAGATCGTGTGCGAAGGCCCGGACAGCGGGAGTTATGTAATTCGGTATAAAGATACCGCCACGGCTTTTAACGGCGAAAAAAAAGAAGACATCGCAGGCAAAGGGAAGTTAAATTCCGCGATTTCAAATTTGATTTTTGAATACCTCGCGAAAAACGGTATTGAGACTCATTTAATCAAAGTAATTGATGATACTTCAGCGGTTGTGAAAAAAGCAGAGATCGTCATGGTGGAAGTTATCGTAAGAAATGTCGCCGCCGGAAGTTTTTCCAAAAAGTACGGCGTTCCCGAAGGAACCGCTTTGAATAATATCACTACCGAGTTCAGCTTAAANAGCGATGAGCTTGGCGACCCGATGATTAACGACAGCCAGATTACGGCNATNGGCATCGCTACCGCCGATGAACTTTCTTTTATCAGAGAGCAGGCGTTAAAAGTAAACGAGCTTTTGTGCGCGTTGTTTATAAAAATGGGAATCAAACTTGTTGATTTTAAACTTGAGTTTGGAAGATGTGAAGGGAAAATTATTTTATGCGATGAGATATCGCCCGATTCATGCAGGTTCTGGGATGCCGCCACTAATAAAAAACTTGATAAGGATGTTTTCCGCCGCGATCTTGGCGATGTTCTTGAAGGTTACAGGGAAGTGTTAAAAAGGCTCAACCTCTCTGAGGCTGTAAATGCCTGACTTTGATAAGTTAGGTGAAATTGGGATGACGCCTTCGCCGGCGTCACGTTACGAAAATCCGTTATGCAAAAGATACGCAAGCGGCGAGATGCAGCAAATTTTTTCCGATGATTTTAAATTCTCTACGTGGCGNAAATTGTGGATCGCTCTCGCCGAAAGCCAGAAGGAGCTTGGGCTTANTATCACTGATGAACAGCTTAACGAGATGAAGGCGAATGTCAGTAACATCAATTATGACGCGGCCGCAAAATATGAAAAAGAAATCAGACACGATGTCATGGCGCATATCAGGGCTTACGGGGATCAGTGCCCCGCGGCGATGCCGGTTATTCATCTGGGCGCTACATCGTGCTATGTCGGCGATAACACTGATATTATCGTTCAACGCGCCGCATTGTTACGCGTTAAACGCCTTCTAGTAACCGCTGTTGATAAACTTTATCAATTCGCGGATAAGTATAAGTCCCTGCCGTGCCTTGCTTACACTCATTTTCAGGCGGCTCAGCCGGCAACTTTGGGAAAACGCGCGTCTCTGTGGATGCAAGATCTGCTTTTCGACTTGGAGCAGCTTGAGTTTGCGCATAACAATTTGAAACTGCTTGGCTGCAAGGGTACGACAGGCACCTGCGCGAGTTTTCTTTCGTTGTTTGACGGCGATCATGAAAAAGTAATAACGCTTGAAAAAAAGATAGCCCAAAAGATGGGTTTTGATAAAACCTACGCTGTAAGCGGGCAGACATATTCGCGCAAGGTTGATTACTATACATTATCCGTATTGTCAGGGATTGCGCAGAGCGCTTACAAATTTTCCAATGATATCCGCCTTATGTCTCATCTTAAAGAGATCGATGAGCCGTTTGAATCAGGACAGGTCGGGTCAAGTGCGATGGCGTACAAACGTAACCCAATGAGGAGCGAACGCATTGCCTCTCTCGCGCGTTATGTGACAGTGAACGCTCTCAATCCCGCGCTGACAGCAAGCGCACAGTGGTTTGAGCGAACTCTCGATGACTCGGCTAACAGGCGCATCGCGATACCCGAAGCGTTTCTCGCGGTTGACGCGATCCTCATGCTGATGATCAATATCGCTGGCGGCATGAACGTATACCCGAAAATAATAGAGAAACATTTAAACGAAGAGCTTCCGTTTATGGCAACCGAAAATATATTAATGTATTGCGTTAAAAAAGGCATGACAGACGGCAGCGGCCAAGACAGGCAGGCGTTACACGAAAGAATACGCGTTCATTCTGTAGAGGCCGGCAGGAGAATCAAACTGGACGGGGCGGACAATGACTTAATTGAACGTATCGCGCGGGATGAATCTTTCGGCGTTACGCGCAAAGAGCTTGATGACCTGTTATCCGCAGGGCGGTTTACAGGCAGAGCGCAGGAACAGACAGAAGAGTTTTTACGCGATGCCCGGAAAATACTTGACGCGAACAAGGAATTCCTCGGCGCACAGGCGAGTATATCGGTTTAAACGGATTTACCCGCACCGCCGTTGTTCCTTAGTCCGCGTCATTTCGTTTAACGTTCTACCACAGCTCGTCCTTTAAGACCGCTCCTTCGTACCAGTTTGTCGTCATGTAGCCGGTCAGAATTGTTTTATTTATGTTCACATTATAATGTAAAGAACTGCCTCCGCCTGGGATAACCCAGTTTGCCGCCGTAGGAACGCCATGACAGATAAATTCATCCGCTAACGGCACTGTTTCAACAGGGATAGTCATTACTTCCCACGCGCCTGTATATCTGTCGTTTGAATCTGTTC
This sequence comes from Treponema sp., assembly GCA_009786625.1. Classification (GTDB taxonomy): domain Bacteria; phylum Spirochaetota; class Spirochaetia; order Treponematales; family Breznakiellaceae; genus WQXQ01. The sequence continues at coordinate 2,169 of WQRT01000155.1, read as the reverse complement.
CATTAAAATCAGATCTGGAGAAATCCCTGCGCCAAGCGACCCTGATCGAGTTTTTGGTTTCGGCGAAAGACGCGTGAAAATATGATATATACGGCACATATTTCGGTCTGCCGTTGAAAAGATTTCCTTCCCTGCGGACATTAAGCATGAGTTTTGTTCCTGCTGATAAATAAGTATCTACTCTCGCTTTCTGAATACGGGAAGAGTTTNTGTCCGGTCTTGCCGTTATCGTGTTTGCGTTTAACGCCGGAATATACGCGTAATGAAGTCCACCGTTTCTGACATCGTAGTACGCAAGATGAACATTATCACCCTCGTCGACAACCATATCAACATGAGTACCTGCGAAATCGGCGATTTTTACGGCGTTACCCTGCCATGTTCCCGGAACGCCGGGAGCGCCTGTTTCTGTAACAACAATGCTGCCTGCGGAGTTGAATCTGGTTTCCAATGCTGTGCCGTTAAGAGGCGCGCTGTTTGAACCGCCGCCGTGCGAGAAGATAAGACTTTGGCTGTATCTGTCATACCACGCGATAACCGGCAGTCCGTTTGACAGTGCGCCTACCGCGGTATACATACTGCCTTTATACGCTGTACTGTTATTCGCAACTACCTGAGCCTGAGGATGTTTGGTGAAATTATCATTGTTGTTATTCTGAAGATTTCCGTGGAAATTATTATTGCCGCCGACAGTTCCGTAATGAAATAAAACGGGGTTGTCGCTTGATCCGTTATCGTAATAACTTAAGAATATTCTCGTTGCTTTAGCGTCGCTGCCTCTTGCATTGTTTTCCGTATTCTGCGCGAAGATACGGGGGATTTTCGCGCGATTAATATCAAACTGATTCTGGCCGTACGCCATGTGCATGATTATGCGTTTATTGGTTCCGATGGAACCGTTAGTTCCGGTTGCCTGCGCTCTTGCGTAAAAAGTAAAATTAGGATAATTCAATCCGGTCATATTTGAGGATGCTGCGTACCAATCGTTGTTATCATCAAACGCGACCGCGGTATTAAGGTATCTGTTCTCCCAATGTTCAATCTCTGTTGTATTGTTGTGAGCCGCCGGATCATTATTTTTCCTGACATAAAGACGTCCGTTACCGTCATATAAACCATAGCTCATAAAACGAACAGCGTCAGGTGACATTCGCATAAAGGGGCTTTGCACAACTCTTTGATTCAACAGAAAGCCTGTGTTCCAAACATAGAGGCGGCGGTTATCGTTCAGAATGTTATTGTTAAGTCCGTTTGGTTCCTGATTGTACTGCGTGTTATCATTATTTATATTATTGATGGATGAAATGCCGTTTACGATCACTGTAAGATCGCCTGAGGTAATTGTGTTATTTGCTCCTTGCCTTGAGCGTTCATCAACGACTGCTGTAATTTGCGTAACGTTATTTCTTTCTTTTATAAATCCTGTAACATTAAGCTCTTTGCCGCCGGTTTTTGCAATGGTAGAAGCGCCGTTAAGATTAAATCCTTTTATCTTGATTGTTTCACCTTCACTTACAGGATAGCCGCCAAGCGCGGATCGGTTAAAGGCGGATGGAATTGAAATATACGCGCCGCTTAACTCCGTCACAATTTCTGTGATATACGGTACCGCGTCAAAACGATAATATGCGGTTCTAGCGTTCATTGTTGTTTGCGCGTAACTTCCCGGGCTTGATGAATTTAATGCTTTATCCGCCGCGGTTACCGTTAGAACATTATCCGCTCCTGCGCCGCCGTTTATAAAGCCGCTGTCAAAATCCAGCCGCCAGTTTACTGTGTGGCCTGTCTGTTCCGGAACGCCTGAAGCGCTGAACATCCAGCCGTTATTTGCAAATTCTTCCTCGCTGTTTGAATCGCTTATCCAATTTTTCCCGTTGAACCNNGCTGCTGTNATTACATCGCCGTTTTGAAAATTCCCTATGTTGAATTTAATCAGTTCGATAACATTGTTGTCAGATGCCGTTCCTCTGAAGCTTACCCTTCCGGATATTTTTGGATCCATATCGTCAATACTGCCGATTCCGGATTTGCTTAACGGTAAATGCGCTTCAAGTTCTATATGTCCGTTATCTCTTGAATAATTATACAGGGAGTTATCATTCGCGCCGTTCCAGTAAAATGGATTTATCAGGATCACAGGCGGTGTTATATCATTATTGTCAACAGCGA
>WQRT01000154.1 GCA_009786625.1 Treponema sp. | reverse complement strand
TTTTTTATGGTGTTTTTGTTTCTTTTTTTTCAAGCCAGTTTCGGATAGCATGGAGCATCTCCTCAACCTGCCTTACAAAATCCCCGTTTTGCTCGCGGACTAAACCTATATCGCCGGTTTTTGCCAGCCGCTCCAGATTTTTCGCTTTCTTCCTTATTTCTCTGGCTCCGATATATTCGCTGATACCCTTAATGCCGTGAACCCTTGCGGTATAGTTATCGAGGTCTTCTTCCGTTACATTGCGGATTTTTTCGAGCGCTAAAGTGATATTATTTACATAAAGCCGGAGGGTGCTTATATAAATACCGATATTTCTGCCGCAAATTGATAAGGCGGTGGCTTCGTCAATTCCGGGTATATCGATTGTGACTTGCGTGTCATTCATATCTTCACCTCGCTTTTTTAATGAAAATCCGCTTTAGAATATCATTTTATTATTATGTGATCAAGGCGGTGTAAAATTATCGCTGACTTATACTAAATATCAAACATTTTTTCTTAAAATATTTAAATAAAGACTGCCGTTTTTTTCATTGACAGATTATTAAAATAGATATAGAGTTATTTTCATCGTTTACTTATATCGCCGCAGGTGATGAACCTTGGGAGGGGTGGCAGTGTTCTCGTCGATTATAAAAAGGGATGGAAGAACCCAGGGGTTCCATGAAAGCAAGATAACGGATGCAATTGTCAAGTGTTTGCAGGCTGTAGGAGAGGAAGACAGGCAGCGGGCAGTTGAGCTGATGCTGGAAGTAATTAAAAAAATCAAACTGCAATACGGAAAAGACAGTTTTACGGTCGAAAATGTCCAGGATATAGTAGAAACAGTTTTAATCGAACAAGGTCTCGTAAAAGCCGCGAAGGCGTATATCCTTTACCGCGAAAACCGCTCCAGGTTGAGGGAGGCGCGCAGCGAGCTGATGAACGCTGTCTCGCTGATTTTACAGGAGACAAACCGCGATAACGCCAATGTCGGTAATTCGCCTTCGGCGAAAGTTTTACAAATTTCCGAGATCGCTTCTAAAAATTACTATTTAAAGCGCGTCCTCCCGGAGAAAGAAGCGAACGCGCATATCTGCGGCGATATTTATATTCATGACCTTTCGTGGTACGGAAAAACAATGACATGCCTTCAGATTCCGCTTGACAGGCTGCTGCGCGATGGTTTTAACAACGGGCATGGTTACATCCGCCCGCCTAAAGGAATCAAGACCGCAGCTTCGCTTGCCGCGATAATTCTTCAGAGCAATCAAAATGATATGCACGGCGGGCAGTCTTTCGCGTATTTTGACAGAGACATGGCGGCTTATGTNGAAATCGAAAAAATAAAACANGAAAAANTATTAAGAGAAAATCTTATAGAGCTTGGCTTGGAAGCCGATGAAAAAAAATTAAAAAAGCTNGTATACGATCTTACACGCGAAGAAACTTTTCAAGCGATGGAAGGATTTATTTACAATCTTAATACNATGCACTCAAGAGCCGGAGCACAGGTTCCTTTTTCTAGTATTAATTTCGGAACCGATACATCGGAAGCCGGCCGCCTTGTCTGCGAATGTTTTCTTCTCGCGTACGAAAAAGGTTTAGGCAAGGGAGAATCTCCACTGTTTCCTAATCTATGTTTTAAATTAAAAGAAGGCGTTAATTTTGAGGAAGGAGATCCGAACTACGATCTTTTCAGGCTCAGTATGCGCGTCGCGTGTAAACGCCTCTTTCCCACATATTCATTTCAGGATTCAAGTTTTAATAAACCCTACCGTGACGAGGAAGTCGCGTACATGGGATGCAGAACGCGCGTTATCTCAAACTGTAACGGACCAGAAATTACAAATAACAGGGGAAATCTTTCTTTTACTACTATTAACCTCCCGCGTATCGGAATCCGCGCCATGCACTGCGGAGAAAAAGACGTATCGCTTTTCTGGAAATATCTTGACGGCGTTTTTGATATTTGCGTCGAGCAGTTATTAACCCGTTATAATGTACAAAAAAATTTGAAGGTTAAAGATTTTCCTTTTTTAATGGGGCAAAAACTCTACCTTGACAGTGAGGATCTCGGCTTTAACGATACGATAGAAAAGGCGGTCCGCCACGGAACGTTAAGCATCGGATTTATAGGGCTTGCAGAGTGCCTTACGGCTCTTACCGGAAAGCATCACGGCGAAAGCGCGGAAGCGCAGGCTTTGGGCGTAGCGATTGTAAGCCACATGAGAAGAAGATGCGATGAAGCTGTGAATAAATACAATTTAAATTTTTCGCTTCTTGCTACCCCCGCCGAGCAGCTAAGCGGAAAATTTACCAAACTGGACGTTGAGCGCTACGGCGTTATTAAAGGCGTTACAGACAAGAGCTGGTACACAAATTCATTCCACGTTCCTGTCGAGTACCGCATTAACGCGCTTAAAAAGATCGAGATTGAAGGCGTTTATCACAAATACTGCAACGCGGGGCATATCTCCTATGTCGAGCTTCAATCTGCGCCTGAAAATAACCTTGAAGCGTACGAGTCATTGATAAGAGCGATGGCGGAATCCGATATGGGATATGCCGCCGTGAACTTTCCCGTTGACATCTGTAAAAAATGCGGATTCAACGGCGTCATTAACGAAGATAAATGCCCGAAATGCGGCGGTATGGAAATTAGCCGCGTACGGCGCATCACAGGGTATTTATCTACGGTAGANCGTTTTAATGACAGCAAACTTGACGAGATGAATAACAGGCAGGTTCATTACAGGATTGACAGATGACAAACTGNTCCATACGTTTAGCCGGCATCACGCAGGAAAGTTTTGTTGACGGGCCNGGNCTGCGTTATGTGATATTCGCGCAGGGTTGTCATCACCGCTGTGAAGGCTGTCATAATCAGAAAAGCTGGGACATAAACGCCGGNACGGAATTTTCANTAAAAGATGTAATNAAATCCATTAAAACGCAAAAAAAAGCCATTCAAGGCATTACTTTTTCAGGCGGAGAGCCGTTTCATCAAGCGGGAAATTTATCGCGGATTGCCCGCGCCGCGCATGATATCGGTCTTGACGTTGTTACATATTCCGGGTTTACATACGAGCAGTTAATTGACTGCGCGAAAGAAGATGAGGAAGTAAACAATCTGTTATGCGCAAGCGATCTTTTGATTGACGGAAGGTATATTCAGGAAAAAAGATCGATGAAACTTCAGTTTCGAGGTTCATCCAATCAGAGAATTATCGACATCGCTCAAACGCAAAAAAACGGGCAAATTGTTTTGTGGAAAAATTAAAACNGACAGNTTCCATTACTCGTTTAAACCGAGCCTGCCTCCTGTTGTGTACTGNAATAATTTTTCAAATGTATCAAACTCGTCCACAACTTCGCGNTCTGTAAAATCCAGAATCTCGTAATTTTTAGTTTCGATATTATATGTATATAACTCTTCATCAGAGCGGCCTAAAAGAACTTTTTCATCAAGCTCGTACCTATCGTTAAACTCATCGTTCATAGCCACAAGATCCATAAGCTTGTAGCCGTCCGGGTTGTCGGCATACGTTACTTGATCTGTACTGTAGAACTCAATGCCGTTCCACGAAAGTCCGTTGTTCTTTTTTAAAAATTTAATATAGCCTTCAGGCAAAGGTTCCAAACCTATATCATCAAGGTCTTTCTGGCATTGGGTAATGTCATCATCACTTGCAGGCCGGGGAATCATCGCGCTTTCGTCTTCTTCTAAAATGTCGATAATTTCATCAATTATGTCCATATTTGACTCCTTTTTTTAATATTTTTACCTTTTAAGATCACGCACAGGACGGACGGCTATCCAGTCCGTTACGGGAAATTCTATTTTGTCGCAAAGCCACGGGCCGTGTTTGCTTTTGTGGTATCCGCCTGATGTCCCTCCCATCGGATATGTGTAAGGCGGCAGAAACTCATCTTCATTTTCCTGAGTAACAACCGCGACAGCCTTGTCTCCTTTTTGCAGACAGCTCCAGTTAATTATTTTTTCTGTCGTTTGGTATACTTTGTTGTCGCGAAGGAATTTTCTCTTTATAGCCGCGTAAGACGATAGTTCTTCAGGCGAGGGAAAACGCCATTCAGAAATACCGTTATACGAAAACTTTTCGCATAATTCGTTGGCATCATGCCATGAGCAAAAACCCGCGTCAACGGGAGAGACTTCTATCAATTTATTTTCTTTTGTTGATACTATAAAACCTCCTGCGGGACCGGTATCGCCGTCTTTAATCGGAAAATATTTTTCCAGTATTTCCCGCGTAAACTTATGATCGCCCGCTTTNCGCCATACATCTTTTCCGGGGAAAGGATAGACATACATATCCCAGTTAAAAAGACGCCTGCTCGCACGGTACGCGAGTTCNCCGAATGTGAAAGGGCCGCTCTCTTTCATNTTGATGCTTGTAAAGTAAGCGAAGTGTAAATGAGGCAGGTCAAGAAACATTTGAGGAATTTCTTCTATAATCACATCAGTTTCTCTGTGATCATAAGAGCGGCCGATTGACTGGAAATTAATAAAGTAGCCTTTTAATCCGCTGTATCCGGCTTTTTCCTTGACTGAAAGCCAGCTATGCTGTTTCAAAAACGATTGATATACGCTGCCGTCCTGTCTGCAGTTAAAACCAATAATATCGTTAGGTGATTTTCCGACAGAGTAAAATTGATTGTTCTCGTACATATACACTCCTGTGATCTTTGTTCTTGCTTAATGGTTTTTTACCCCGCCCTTTAAGGCGGGGTTGTTGATTAATCTATAAAAATTGCTTTCTTACTCAACAGTTAACCCTTCCTCTTTGCATATCTCAAGAAATTTTTTAGCTTTCTCTGGATCTTTATATTTTGATAACTGCGGTATGTCATTACCTAATTTATCACTGTAAATTTCATAAAGAGCATACGCGTTTTCAGGCATATTTTCATCAATCTTTTTTTCCATTGCGTTTAACGCGCCTTCCACATCTGCGCCTTTTTCCAGCATCAGCTTAACGATCTCAATTCTTTGTTTTCCTGAGCCGTATGTAAGCGCAAAACCCAGAGGCACAGCGTCTGACTCAACATAACTTTCCTCTTCCATTTCGATGTTGGAATGTTTTACCGCGTGAAGCCCGGCGTTCACATCTGCGCCCGCGTTAATTAAAAGTTTCGCTTTTAACGCGCTGTCATCTGAGAATGGAGTAAACTTATGAGTTTCATCATCGTATTCTTCCGGGAATAACACTAATTGCAGCGGNCAGAATAAAAATCCATCTGATATGTGCGCNGCNTTTGGATCNGCGCCGCATTCAAGGAGGGCTTTTATTATTTCCACTTTTCCGTTTGAATAACACTGATTCCCGACAGGCGAATCTCCTTCCGCGCTTTGCTTGTTTAAATCGGCGCCTTTACTTACCAGATATTTAAGCATCTTTACAGGGTCTTTCATGCTTGACCACACTTTCGCTACCGTAGTATAAAAAACAGGCGTAGGCTGCCATTCTTTAAACCATATTCCTACGCGTTCATTTATAGATAAACCTTCAGATGTGTATTTATCAAGAAGCTCATAGTCTTCATCATGCACAAGAACCGCTGCCAAGTCAGGCAGGTTAATTTCCGGAACTACATCTTTTATGGACATATCCATATGTTCGCGTAACAGAGTTGTGAAAAAAGCGAACATGGGATAACCGTCTTTGCGGATTTCTTCAATTGATTCGAGAGTGTGCATCGCATCTAAATGACGGATTGGGACTGTGTATTCCCTTACTATCCCCCTGTCTTTATCTATTTTATCATTCCCGTCATTAGGATAAAACTCAGCGACAAGCACTTCGTCGATTTTACCTAACGCTTCTCGTATATTCTCGTGAACTTCATCAAGCACTACATATTGATCAAGCCTGCGCCTTAATAACGCGTTCTTCCCTCCTGAATAAAAAATTTCAGGCAGTCTTTGCTCTCCGTCTCTGATTCTGATGCAGAATAAAATATCGCCTTCTTTGTTCTGAAGTATGTCGTAAAATTCCTCGAACACAAAAAGAGGCGTTTTAATTATTTCAACTGCATTTTTATCATTTACTAAATCATCTTCATCAGATTCATCGATCAAATGAAGCAGTTTAATAATAAAACGGTTATAATCGCCGCTAATAGTGTCATCTTCAAAATTATCACCGCTTTCCTGCNGCCCTGATGCGCTGTCACTTTTCTCTTTGCCGTAAACAATTTCTATTACCCTGTTCGGAAAGTTTACGCTTTTNCTTATGTCGACTTCTCCGTAATTAGAATGTTTGTAGTTATCAACAGAAGGCGTCCACTCNCCGAGAATGTAAAGCGTTTTTCCTGTCATAGGATCAGATGACTGTTCCATTGTAAAGTAGCCGGCCTTTTCGCGCGCGAAAGGAAACGCGACCGCTACACTGTCAGGCGGTACTTTACTGTTTGGAATAATTGCCGAGATTACGCCTTTTTCTATACTGTCTCCAAACGGCGCTATAGAAAATTCCTCGATCTTATCCCATTCATATACTGAGACAGGTTCAATATCGGAATAATCTTTCGCCATATCCGCAGCGGCTGTTACGCAATTTTTCATGAAGATTTGCATATTTTGCGGGCTTGTTATTACAGTATCGTAAAACAAATCTAGGTTTTCGAAATACATGTGCGGAATTACCTTGTGCGTAAGAAGGTAATTAAACGTTGTTTTGTAGTCAGGCATTGGAGCCTCCTTTTAAAATTTTTT
>WQRT01000153.1 GCA_009786625.1 Treponema sp. | reverse complement strand
TCACTTGAAGAATGTGACGCGATGATCGCCGCGGCGAAAAAAAGCGGAAAGATGCTTTCCGTTATCGCGCAGAACCGTTTCCGCGATCCTGTATACAATCTAAAAAAAGTTCTTGACGCGCAGTTAATTGGAAAAATTGTACACGCGCAGGTTGAGTCTCTATGGTGGAGAGGACACGCCTATTACGATTTGTGGTGGCGGGGAACATGGGAGAAAGAAGGCGGCGGCTGTACGTTAAACCACGCGGTTCATCATATTGATATGCTCATGTGGATGCTCGGTCTTCCCAAAAAAGTGAACGCCGTTATCAGCAACGCTTCGCATGACAACGCAGAGGTCGAAGATATTTCCGTCGCTGTACTGCAATATGACAGCGGCCTCTGCGCGAAGGGTGCACTCGCCCAGATTACAAGTTCTGTTGTCTCCCATGGCGAGGAGCAGCAGCTTATTTTTCAGGGAGAGAAAGCGCGGATTTCATTTCCGTGGAAAGTTGCAGCTAACACCGCGCAGCCGAACGGTTTTCCGGAAAGAGAGCAGAACACAGCTCTAATTAAACAGTTAAATGATTATTACGAATCGCTTCCAAAACTGGAACGCTCTTTGCATGAAGGTCAGATTGACGATGTGTTATCTGCAATGGAAAACGGAAAACCGCTTTTAATAAGCGGAGAAGACGGCAAGCGTACAATTGAGCTTGTTACCGCCATTTATAAAGCTGGCACGGAACAACGCGCTGTTGATCTGCCAATCGGCAAAGACGATCCTTTTTACACAGTTAAGGGAATGAAGGAAAAAGCGCCGCGCTTTTATCAAAAAGCCGCTTCCGCAGATGATTTAAGCGGAAAAATGACATTTTAAGTTAAGGCGACAGCCTAATAAATTTTTATAAAGGAAGACATTATGAGCGATAAATCAAACGGAATGAATTACGCACCGAAAGGAAAACCGGCGCCTGTTGTAAAAAAAGGCGAATTTGTTTTTTCGGCAATCGGTCTTGATCACGGGCATATCTACGGGCAGTGTAACGGTTTAATCGAAGCGGGCGGAGTATTAAAAAGCGTTTATGATCCTGATTCAAAAAAAGTGGACAGGTTTTGCCAATCATATCCGGACGTTAAACGCGCCGCAAGCGAAGATGAAATTTTAAACGATAAGGAAGTTTTACTTGTATCGGGAGCCGCGGTAACATCGGAAAGATGCGCACTCGGGTTACGTGTCATGTCGGCTGGCAAGGATTATTTTACAGATAAAGCTCCGCTTACAACTCTAGAACAACTCGAAGCCGCGAAAGCGAAAGTGAAAGAGACCGGAAAAAAATACATGGTTTATTACAGCGAGCGCATTCATGTGGAAAGCGCGGTTTTCGCGGGGCAGCTTATTGAGCAGGGAGCGATCGGAAAAGTGATTCAGGTTATCGGTCTTGGCCCTCACAGGTTAAGCGCACCGTCGCGTCCCGAATGGTTTTTTATTAAAGAAAAATACGGCGGAATTCTCTGCGACATCGGAAGCCATCAGATAGAACAGTTTCTTTATTACTCCGGCGCGAAAGACGCGTCGATTTCATGCAGCAGGATCGCNAATTACAATCATCCGCAGTACCCCGGTCTTGATGATTTCGGCGAGGCAGTTTTAACCGGNGACAATGGCGCGTCACACTATTTCCGCGTCGACTGGTTCACGCCGGACGGGCTTCAAATGTGGGGTGACGGGCGTTCATTCATACTCGGCACGGAAGGTTATATCGAACAGCGTAAGTACATGCAGTTAGGTGAAAAGAACAGTCATGGCGGGAATCTGTATCTTGCCAACGGTAATGAAGAGACCTATTACAATGTAGAGGGCAAAGTCGGCTACCCGTATTTCGGCGAATTGATACTTGACTGCTTGAACCGCACGGAAAACGCGATGACGCAGGATCACGCCTTTAAAGCGGCAGAGTTATGCGTCAAGGCGCAGATGCAGGCGGTTAAAATCGCGTAACGAGTGTCAGAGCGCAGCGCGGACTTACGCGCAATGTTATTACATTTTACACAAAGCAGCCGGTAATCCGCATCAACTCCTTAACGCTTCTTCTATCCTCTCTTCTGTCTCGTACTGCTGTGTGTATAGTTTGTGGTAAGAACCGCGCATATTCATCAGTTCTGTGTGGGTCCCGCGTTCAATGATCTTGCCGTCATCGACAACAAGAATTACATCCGCGCCGCGAATGGTTGAAAGCCTGTGCGCGATTACAAAGCTGGTGCGGCCTTCAAGAAGCGTGTGAATCGCGTTCTGTAAAAGCATTTCCATTTCCGTGTCAATCGAACTTGTGGCTTCGTCAAGAATAAAAATTCTCGGATTCGCGAGAACCGCGCGTGCGAACGAGATTAACTGCTTCTCGCCCGTTGAGAGCCTGTCGCCGCCTTCACCCGCTTCCGTGTCAAAACCTTTTTCAAGTTTTTCAATGATCTTGTCAGCGTGAACAACCGCGGCGGCTTTTTCAACTTCTTCGTTAGTCGCATCAAGTCTGCCGTAGCGGATATTCTCCCTGATGGTGCCGGAAAAAAGATGCGGGTTTTGCAACACATAACCAAACGCGCTGTGAAGCCAGAGCTGGCTTCTTTCGCGGTAATCTTTTCCGTCGATCAAAATTTCTCCCGATGTCGGCTCGAAAAAACGGCAGACAAGATTTACTAATGTTGATTTTCCCGCTCCTGTTTCACCTACAATCGCGATGTATGTACCGACAGGAACGTGCAGGTTAAAATGTTCAAGCACATTTCTGTGTCCGTCGGGATAACGGAATGTCACATCACGGAACTGAACGTCGCCTATAATCGGCTCCCAGTTTTCTTTTTTCGGCGAAAAGGTGTCGCCGTATTTTTCTATAACATCTTTTCTGTCAATGATACCGGGAGTTTTTTCTAAAAGATCCGCGACCCTTTCCACATTCGCCTGTGTTGAAACAAAATCCGTAAAAATGCGCGCGATGTTCTGAATAGGCCAGAAAAATCCACCTGCGTATTGAAGAAACACGGCAAGAACGGCGAGGTCGGCGCCGAGGAAGATTATCTCCCAGCCGCCGTAACCCAGAACCGCCGCCGTTCCAAGCGTGCCGATAAAAAGCGACACCGGAATGAACACAGAGCGAAGCCGCGCCATGTGAGTTGACTGCTTGCGGTACTCCATCGTGATGCCTGAATACTCATTAAAGCTGATGTCTTCGGCGGTAAGCACTTTTACAGTTCTCGCGCCTGTAATGCCTTCGTTCATCGCTCCCGTCATTTTTGAATTGAGTTTGCGCATAACGCGGTTCACCGATAAAATCCGGCTCTGGAAAAACCATGTTAAAAGCGCGAGCAGCGGAATTGTGGCGCACACTATCAAAGCAAGTTTCCAGTGAACGAGGAACATCGCGATAATAGCTCCGATGCAGTAGAAGGCTGACCATGTAAAGTCGATAAGCCCCCACGCGACAAGGTCTCCGATGCGTCCCGTGTCGGAATTTGTACGAGCCATGAGATATCCGACAGGGGTTTTGTTGTAATATGATAAACTCAATTTTTGCAGATTGAGAAAAACCGCGTTTCTCATGCGTCTGCAAATTCCTGTTTCCGATTTTATTCCAAGCGAAACAAATCCGTATACGTTAACCGCCTGAACCGTTACGAGAAACGCGATAGCCGCGATGAGCGGCTGGATTCCGTCAAGGCTTTGAGGTTGAATATTATTTCTTATCGCGTAACCTAAAAGCAGCGGAAAGATAACATCAACTACCGCGACGCTCAGCATCAGGAACATGCAGTAAACGAGGCTCTTTTTTTCCGTCATGATAAACGGAAACATTTTCTTCCAAATACTGAAAGACATGGGTTTGTTATAATCAAAATCTTCGTAATCAGCCATTTTATTCCTCTTTTTTCGCGCCGTCAGCGGAGCTTGCGTTATGCGCAATACCGCCGTTAAANCCGGCGGATTGTAAATCAAATATTCTGCGGTANGTGCCGTCTCTTTGCATTAACTCNCTGTGGGANCCGATATCCTCNACTGTCCCGCCTTTCAGTACGAGAATTTTATCCGCCTGCATAAGGCTTGATATTCTGTGCGATATTATGATGACGCTCGCCGCCTGAAGCGAAGCGTCCTTAAAGCGTTTCCTAAGCGCCGCTCTTATGCGCGAATCGGTTTCCGTGTCAACAGCCGAAAGGCTGTCGTCAAAGATCATCACAGGCGTATTAGCAGCTAACATTCGCGCGATTGCCACACGTTGTTTCTGCCCGCCTGAGAGAGTGACGCCGCGTTCCCCGATTACTGTGTCATATCCCTCTGCGAAGCCTAAGATGGTATCGTGAACCATCGCTGCCGACGCCGCGCTGTACATTTCTTCTGTTTCAAGGCTGCCCTGAGCGGCGGCGATGTTCTCGCGGATTGTTTTTGAAAATAAAAACGGTTCCTGCAGGCATAGCCCGATATTCCGGCGAAGGTGCGATCTTGCGATACGGCGTATATCAATTCCATCTATTGTTATGCTGCCGTTGTTATCTTTTAAGTCGTAAAGGCGGCTTAAAAGATGGACGAGAGATGATTTTCCCGATCCTGTCGCTCCAAGAATCGCGAGCGTCTCTCCCGGTTTTAAGGTGAATGAAATGTCGTGTAACACAGGCTCGCTGTCTTTATTGCCGTAATTGAACGTTACGCGATCAAAACAAATCTCCCCCTTGATCTGTGGACAAAGCGCGTCTTCAGGATCAATTTCATGTTCCGCGGAAAGAATTTCGCGGACGCGATCTACCGCAACCTTTGTTTTGGAAAGGTCTGAAATAATGCGTCCAAGCTGGCGGATAGGCCAGATCATCCAGTTACAATAAGCGTAAAAAGCGAGAAACGTTCCCGGGCTGAGATCGCCGTGAACACAACGCCACACACCCGCGGCGATAATTATCGCGAGCTGGAGGCCGCTTAAAAGATCGCCTGCTCCCCAAAAAAGACCGAGCATCTTTCCTATATCGATCCATATGTCCGCGTAACTTTTTGTTTTCTCGGAAAACTTTTCAACTTCCCACGCCTCTCTGCCGAAAGCTCTTACAACGCGCACGCCTGTGTAATTTTCCTGAGCCGCCGCCTGCATTATGCCTTCCGCGTTGTCAGCGCGAGCGAAGTTGCGGCTGACACGTCTGAAGTAAAAAATTGAAAAAACAAGAATCGCCGGAACCAGAACAAGCGAGATAAGAGACATATACACATCCATTGAAAACATCATCACAACAGCGATTATAAAAACGCAGATTGTCCGCAGAAGCTCGCTGAAGTGGTTGTGTATAAAGTTGCGGATATTGTCAACGTCTGTTGTGCAGCGCTGAATTATGTCTCCTGTCTGACATTTTACGTGCCATTCCCACGGCAGCCTTTGGATATGCTCATAGAGTTTGTTTCTGAGTTTCCATGCGACAGTTTCACCTAACACAAGTCCTGTGTAGGTGCGTACAAGGTTAAAAAGTTCAGCAATAAGCGCCGTAAAAATGATGATAACGGCGCATATCCAGATATTGTGTTTTAAAAAATCGATCCCGCCTATGCCGGAAACAATACCCGACACAAACGCAGGCGCTTCAAGAGGAGCGCTGCCGATAACAGAGTCTATTGTATATCGTACTATCTGCGGATTAACCAAAGCGAAGGCAGTCATGATCAATGTAGCCGTGCAGCAAATAAGGGTGCCTGATTTACTGCCTTGCGCCGCCGCCGAAATTAAAGCTACTCGTCCGCCCTTCCAGGGTAGTGTCATTTTATTCTCTCCATTAAGGCAGCCATCCGGCTGTCTGATTTAAATAATAGTTAAAATTATTATAATCCGTTTATCAAGAGAATAATTAACAATTTTGATCATATTTATCAATATTATGTTTATTTTATTATTTTTCTTCGTATCGGTGTAAGCGTCTATAAAGAACTGTATCTGGCTCCCGCTTCCAGTGTTCTGTTTTTAATTATCGAAAGCTGGCTTACCGTCAGGAACCAAAACCCTTTTTCTCTTAGACCGGCAGCTATCTCAGGTAGAACCGCCATAGTATTTCCCCTCGATGTATTGTTCTCATGCAAAATGATTATGTCTCCGTCCCGAGGATTTGAAAGGACGCTGTTCTTTATTGATTGCGGATCGCCGGGCCAATCGTTATGCGCACTTCCGTCAATAAGAGCCATACCGAGATTCCGGCAGGTACCGCTCAAATTGGTTCCGTGGTTTAGATTCGGCGCGCGGAACAATCGCGGATTCTCTCCTGTTATTTCTCTGATTGCCGCAGACGCGGCGTTAAGGCTTAACGCGATCTCATCAGGCTGAGATGAACCAAGACTTGTGTAACTGTCGGAATGGTTTCCAAGTTCATGCCCCGCGGCGTAAATTGCCCGCGCGGCGGAAATGTTACCGCGGACATTGCTTCCAATCACAAAAAATGCCGCCTTTATTCCTAACGCGTCGAGTGTCTCCAAAAGCGCTTCCGTTCCGCCGTAAGCTGAAGGACCGCATGGACCGTCATCAAAACTCAAAGCGATGAATTTGTCCGGCTTCGCGCTGTAACCGTAATCTCTCCAGTTAGCGTCAATAAAGTTTAAAATTTCTTCTCTTGTCTGATAATTAATATGCGCACGTTCACTTTCTCCGCTGCCGCCGCTGTTAGAAGCGCATCCTGTCATTAAAACCGCCATAAAAACTCCTGTTAAAATTTTACTTAATTTCATTGTTTGGATCTCCTTAACATATAAGATAATAAAATTTTTATCATACGCCAAACAATTCCCGAAGCTCTTCATGACTCATTTTCGCGATCCACGATTCGCCTGATGTTATTGTCATATCAGCTAATTCCCTTTTACTTGTGAGCATC
>WQRT01000152.1 GCA_009786625.1 Treponema sp. | reverse complement strand
CCTGTCCAGTTTGCAAAAAAGCGCTCCTGAAATTGTTGCGCCCGAGCGTGAGATGCCGGGGGGTATCGCGCATGCCTGCATTATCCCGATTATAAGAGCGTAAAGCCATGTCATGCTGTCCTTGTTTTTTAGATTTCCCGTGTTTTTCGCGCGTCCCGATAAAAGTTCTGCTGTGATTAAAAGTATGGTGGTGATTAAAAAACAAATGCCGAGAAACTGCGCTGAGTCAAAAATATGTTCAATCGCATCTTTAAGCGTTAATGCCGCGATAACAGCGGGAATTGTCGCGAGTATCAAAAAAAAGGTAAGACGCTGAAAAGGTTTTTTTAGCAGTTCCCAAATATCCTTCCATAAGACCGCGAAGACGGCGATCAAAGTTCCCAAATGAAGCATGGTGTCAAAAAATAAACCCGGCTCGTCAATATTAAATAATTTTTGTAAAAATACCAAATGCCCCGAGCTGCTGACAGGTAAGAATTCCGTAAGCCCCTGTACTATACCAAGTATTACCGCGTTAATTACATTCATAATTTATTTTACATTTTATTGAGGCATTATCATAGCGTGTACCGTGATGTTTCTTTCGTTTACCGCGTTATCTGCCATTTCTCTTGTGATTCTTCCTCTCGGCCTCGGGTGCGGAGGCGCGTCGCCTATCAATATCATGATTCTTGATTCTGCTTCCCACTCGAATCTAACCGCTCCGTCATAAAGAGCTTCGTATACTGCTTCGGGGATATCAAGGCCGCCGCTTACGCGGATGGCGTTTAGATCATTTTGAAACCGGGTAAAATCTGTAGTGAAAGGGACAATCCTTGTAAGGTACAGGTCGTTATAGTCTTTAAATAAAACCATGCCGATCCTGAACGATGTAAAACCGCCTAACATATCGCGCAGCATTGGGATAAGCCGTTGCCGGACAGAATCAATATAACGCCTCATGCTGTTTGTAGTATCAAGGCAGATAACGATGTCAAGCGTTTTTCCCCTTTCCCTTAACAGTACGTCGTGAATTCTGTCAACAACATCATCGGGACTCTGAACAAGAATTAGATCGCCGCTTCCCGATCTCGCTATTTCCGTAAATGCCGTGAGCGCTTCCGGTATGTAGACCCCCTCAGGCGGGCCGGGAGGCGGTTCCTGTCTGACTTCCAATCTGAAAGGGTTATCTCTGAACGCGCCTCTGTAATCAGCGTAGGGAAGAGTGAAGGTGCGGATATTTATATATGTCCCGTTGGTCAGGTAAACCTCGCCGTTTCTTGTATCGGGGTAGCCGAAATAGAGAACGTAAGGAATGTACACATGAAAAGCCTGTCCAAGCACAGGATGGTTTTCTACAGTTGATGATATAAGGGAATAAATCCGGCTCTCAGGCGGAATCGGGACACCGTTTAAAATACGAATTTCGTCCCCATTAACCGCGTTCCACTCACCGGCGCGGTATGCGTAGTTGTCGGCGCGCATTGCAGGGTCTCTCGTTGTTTCTGTGAGTAAAACCGATGAAATATCGGGTTTTTTCCTGATAAACAGATGATATCCGCCGTCCGGGCGGAGCTCAAGGAGCAGATCGGAACCCGCGATGCTCAAATCCTGCGCTTGCAGAGCTTGCGTCAGAACCAAAAAAAAAGCGAATAGCGGTAAAAATAATTTTGCCTTTTTATTCATAAATTGCTATTTATATTATCGGAGTTTTGACATTTTATTAATAATATATTACGATACTATTCGGAAGGAGACTGTATGGAATTTATTATTGAGAATTTTGCGAATTTAACATGGAAACACCTTGTCATGTATATCATCGGTTTTATATTGATAACTCTGGCGATAAAAAAGGATTATGAGCCGAGTTTGCTTTTACCGATGGGTTTCGGCGCGATTCTTGTCAATCTGCCTTTAAGCGGCGTAATAAATCAGGTGATGCCCGGAATCGGAATTGTTGACGGTCCGATCCAGTGGCTTTTTGAAACCGGCATTGAGGCGGCGGAAATTATGCCGCTTTTACTCTTTATCGGCATCGGAGCGATGATTGACTTTTCGCCGCTTTTTTCAAGACCTGTTTACTTCCTTTTCGGCGCGGCGGCGACCTTCGGTATTTTCGCCACCATCACCCTCGCGGTTCTTCTCGGCTTTGACATGAACGACGCTGCGGCGATCGGTATAATCGGCGCCGCCGACGGCCCGACCACGATTCTTGTCTCGCAGGTTTTAGGCTCTAAGTACCTCGGCCCCATAATGGTCGCGGCGTATTCCTATATGGCGCTCGTGCCTATCATTCAGCCGTTTACGATCCGGCTTTTAACTACAAGAAAGGAAAGGATGATCCGTATGCCGCTTGCGGAAGACAGGGAGATTCCAAAGAGCATAAAAATAATTTTTCCGATTGCAGTAACGATGATCGTCGGACTTATTTCCCCCGCGGCTGTCTCTCTTATCGGCTTTTTGATGTTTGGAAACCTTATCCGCGAATGTACGGTGCTTGATACTCTTTCTGAGGCCGCGCAGAAAAACCTTACAAACTTAATTACCCTATTATTGGGAATCACAGTCGCCTTTACAATGCAGGCGGAAAACTTTATTAAAATTGACACAATCTTTGTAATGCTCCTCGGCCTTTTCGCGTTTATCTTTGATACAGCCGGCGGAGTATTATTCGCAAAGTTTATGAATATCTTTTTAAGAAGAAAGATCAATCCGATGATCGGAGCC
Organism: Treponema sp.; assembly: GCA_009786625.1. Taxonomy (GTDB): domain Bacteria; phylum Spirochaetota; class Spirochaetia; order Treponematales; family Breznakiellaceae; genus WQXQ01. The sequence goes on along the minus strand of WQRT01000152.1, from coordinate 4,155 downwards.
ACCGGTATTTCCGCCTTCCCGATGTCGGCAAGGGTTATTCAGAAAATGGCGCTTAAAGAAGACCCTGAAAATTATCTTTTAATGCACGCTGTTAGCGCGAATGTTTCAGGTCAAGTATCGTCCGTTGCGGCGAGCGGTTTAGTATTAAGCCTTATAATGAGTTATATAAAATAGCGGGGTGAATATGAATTTTAATTATACTGATTTAATGGCGTCTCTTGAGATCATGTGGAAGGGCATGGCGGGNATTTTCATCGTATGCGGATTTATCATGCTGCTTACTATGGTGCTCTTAAAAATACTGATGCCGAAAGAGAAGAAAGAATAGTAGTTTTACAGAATTATAGTTCTATAGAATTACTATTCTAAAGATGCGTCAGTACCGCGTTTATCGCAGCTGATTTTCTGGATTCGTAGTACGCTGTGTTATCTGCGAATAAATTGTTTCCCTCTGTGTCGATGCTGACGATTAATGGACCGAACATATTTGTTTTCATGCTCCATAAACACTCTGCCATCCCGAGTTCTTTCCAGAAAACACTTTCTATTTTTTCTATTTGGTCAGCACCCGACACAGCGCAGCCGCCGGGATAAACGCAGTGAACCGCGCCGAATTTCTTGCAGGCCGCCGCCGTTTTTTCTCCCATGCCGCCTTTTCCAATCATCACCTTAACCCCGGTTTTTTCGATAAAACCAGCCGCCCATTTTTCCATTCGTATTGATGAAGTCGGCCCTATAGAAATTAATTCGTAATTGACATCAGAACCGGGAGAGCCATTCCGCGGTAACTCTCTTACAATCGGCCCCGCGTGATAGATCGCCATTCCGTTCAGATCCATAGGAAGCGCCATTCCTTCTTTTTCATCTGTGACCCTGCGGTGAACCTCATCCCTGCCTGTTACGAGTAAACCGCATAGATAAAATACATCGCCGATTTTTAAACCATGTAAATCATCATTATTACAAGGTAGTTTTATTATTTTTTCCATAATTTATTCTTTTTATTTTACCACGAACTACACGAACCACACGAACTTTCACTTTATAATAATTCTCCTTTAAAAGTAAGAAGCTCATAAGAAAGATCTTTTTTTACGCGTAAAACCGCGCGGCGCAGCATATAACATGAAACATTTACGGCGCAGGCGAATGTTGCCGTGTGCCTTGCCGATGATTCGATATGTACGCCCATTACCGCGTTTTTTCCGCGTAAACCTTGAGCGCCCATTCCAAGATCGTTTAACCCTGCCGTTACGCGCTTTTCAAGCTGTGCGCCTTTTGAGTGCGGATGTTCTGTTCCAAAAGGCCTTAGCANCGCCTTCTTTGAAAGNACNGCGGCGTTTTCGATATTNTGTCCAAGCCCGATACCGGCAAGAAGGGGAGGGCAGGCGTTTACCCCGGGGCCGCAGACAGCGTTAAACACAAATGGAATTACAGCTTCGATTCCCTCCGACGGCTTAAATACTTTCGCCTGCCCGGGGAGGCTGCATCCCGCGCCTGAAAAATACAACGTGATTTCCATTTCACTGCCGCTTACAATTTCCCAGTCAATCCAAGGAGTTCTTTCCCCCGTGTTATCGCCTGTGTTTATATCATCAAAATAATTAACAGCGTTAGGTCTTAAAGGAACGCTTTCCGTCGCGCGTCTTACAGCTTCTGTAATAATATCCTTTATTATGTCAAGGTATGGAAAGGAACTTCCGGCTTTTAAATAAAACTGAAGCATACCTGTGTCCTGACAGCAGGGCTTGTTACGCGAAACTGCCATTTGTAAATTTTCAAAGTAACTGTCGTAGACCGCCTTCTGGACAGGAGAGTCTTCATCTTCGCGCAGCTCATTCAGACGCAGCATAACATCATCACTCAGCTTGACTGCCGCAAGAGTGATAAACTTTTGAATTAGATCGATAAATTTTTCGGTGTTATTCATATTTATTTAGCCGCGAACCACACTAACCACGCGAACCACACTGACCAATCATGAGAATTTTCTGCGAAGATATTTAATTTGGCGGCGGACTTCTTTGGGGGCGGGGCCTCCTGTAAGATCACGCGCTTTTACACAGGCGTACGGAGTTATCGCTTTGTAAATATCTTCCTCAAATAACTTTGAATATTTCTTTAACTCTTTAAGTTCAAGAGAGGAAATTTGCTTATAACCTTTTTCGATACATTCGCGGACAAGACCTGCCGCAATTTCGTGCGCGGATCTGAAAGGGACGCCTTTTTTAACAAGGTACTCCGCGGTATCTGTCGCTTCGAGAAAACCGCCTATACAAGCCGATTTCATGCGTTTTTGGTTAAATTCCGCGTTTTTTATCATCCCCGCGAACATTTTTAGGCACACATTCAGCGTATCTATGCTGTCAAAGAGGTTCTCTTTGTCTTCCTGAAGATCCTTGTTATACGCATACGGAAGCCCTTTTAATATTGTAAAAAGCGCGACCATGTTACCGGCTGTTCTTCCTGTTTTACCACGAATCAGTTCCGCGAAATCAGGATTTTTTTTCTGAGGCATTATCGAAGATCCTGTGCTCCACGCCTCTGAAAGCTCGATGAACTTAAATTCCTCGCTTGCCCAAAGGACAATGTCCTCGCAAAAACGGGACAGGTGAACCATCGTAATCGCGATAACCGAAGAAAGTTCCAGCGCAAAATCGCGATCCGCGACTGAATCCATCGCGTTTAAGGATGGTCTTTTAAACCCGAGAGCGAGGGATGTCTCGTTTCGATCAAGGGGTAAACCTGTCCCGGCAAGCGCGCCGCTTCCCAGAGGACATTCATCAAGNCTTTCAAACGCGTTTTTAAAGCGTGAATTATCNCGTTCAAGCGCGGCGCACCATGCTGTCAGGTGATATCCAAGCGTNACGCACTGCGCCCTTTGAAGATGAGTGTAACCGGGCATGACGCTCGTTACGTGCAACAGCGCGGTATCAAGAAGAGTATTAGCTGTAAGAGAAAGCTCTTTTTGAAGCTGCNTTATNGCGCGTTTAAGGTACAGGCGGAAATCAAGAGCTACCTGATCATTGCGGCTTCTTCCCGCGTGAACCATTTTACCGGTATCGCCCAGCCGCTCTGTAAGGACATTTTCAAGAAACGAGTGAATGTCTTCCTGTTTATCGTCAATTAACAATTTGCCGCTTTTTATTTCGCTTGAGATTCTGTCAAGTTCTTTCGCGATTTTTCCTGCGCTGTCTTTCGGAATTATTTTCTGTTTTCCAAGCATCGAAACATGCGCCTTGCTTCCTTCGATATCGTCAAAAACAAGACGCTTGTCTATACTTATGGATGCTTGAAAAGCAAAAGCGTCAGAAGCGGGTGTATCAATAAGCCTCCCCGCCCATAACGGTTTTGATTTTTTTTCTTTAACAGTTTTTCTTTTAGCCATCTACAAATTTACTTTTTCTTACCCTTAATTACTTTTTTGCCCNTGNCTGTTTTTTTCGCCGCCGCCGCTTTAGTTTTGCCTGAATCGGAAGCCGNAGATTTCGCGCCGCCTTTTTTATCCTGNTCCATGAGAGCGCGGGCAAGTACTGGAAGCCCGTAAAGTTTTATAAAGCCTTTCGCGTCCGCGTGATTGTAAAGTTCTCCTGTTGTAAAACTGGCAAGGCTCGGATTGTAAAGCGAATTAGGCGACGTTACACCGGCTGAGCTTATCGAACCTTTGTAAAGTTTCACCCTTACTTTGCCCGTAACGGACTCCTGAGTAACATCGATAAATGCCGAAAGCGCTTCACGTAACGGCGTAAACCAGAAGCCTCCGTAAATCAGCTCGCCCATTTTAAATGATACCTTCTGCTTGAATGAATAGACTTGCCTGTCAAGGCACATATGTTCAAGTTCTTTGTGCGCGTAATAAAGAATGCTTCCGCCGGGTGTTTCATAAACGCCTCTTACTTTCATTCCGACAACACGGTTTTCAACAAGGTCTACAACGCCGATGCCGTTGGCTCCGCCGATTTTGTTAAGATGATTTATAAGAGCGGTGCCTTCCATTTTTTTGCCGTTTAACGCGACAGGAATTCCTTTTTCAAAATCAATCTCCACATATTCGGGTTTGTTAGGCGCTTTTTCCGGCGTAACGGTCAACGATAACATTTTTTTGTATAAAGGTTCCGCCGAAGGATCTTCAAGCTCAAGCCCTTCATGCGATGT
>WQRT01000151.1 GCA_009786625.1 Treponema sp. | reverse complement strand
GCGTTTGTAAAATCCCCCAGAGCCAGACATTCTAAACTGCGCCTTAAATATTGAAGAGCGTAATGATTATCCTGCGGATAAGCTTGCGGAATTAAAATAAAAATATTTAATAAAATGACCGATAAAAAAAACCGTTTTTTAAATCCCGCCGCTCTCAGCATAGCATCTCCTTATAAATATATTAACACACCAGACATTAAAAGGAAACACAATAATTCTTAATAACACTACACAAAAACCTAACCCATAAATCCTATTTCCTAATACTATCCCCTAACCCCTAATCCCTATCCCCTATCATCAATATTTCCCGATATCTCTGCGGTAATGCACGCCATCAAAGCAAATATTCTCCGCCGCTCTGTATGCTTTTTCAAGAGCCGCATCAAGCGATGCTCCCGCCGCGCTGATTCCAAGCACTCTGCCCCCTGATGTGAAAAAGCCGCCGTCATTATATTCAGTTCCGGCATGGTAAACAGTTACATCTTTATTTACCGCGCATCCGTTTCCATCCAGTCCTTTTACAGCGAATCCTGTTTTGTAATTCTGCGGATATCCTCCGCTTGCGAGTACCACGCATGCACTATTTTTATTCGACCATTTAATATCAAGACTTGAGAGCCTTTCGTCAGTCACTGCCTGCATTATATCAAAGAGATCTGTTTCTAAAAGCGGCAAAACCGCCTGGGTCTCAGGATCACCGAAACGGCTGTTGTATTCGATTACTACAGGACCGTTATCTGTAAGCATCAATCCGAAATAAAGACAGCCTTTAAACGGACAGCCTTCTTCATTCATTGCATTGATAGTCGGCAAAAATATTTTTTCCATGCATAGCTGCGCTATTATTTTTGTGTAATGAAAATTTGGAGCGATTACACCCATGCCGCCTGTGTTGGGTCCCTTGTTGCCGTCGTAAATCTGCTTGTGATCCATTGAAGAAATCATAGGAGCAATTGTTTTTCCGTCGGTAAACGCAAGGACTGTAACTTCAGGACCTTTTAAAAATTCTTCTATTACAATATTTGATCCGCTTGCTCCGAATTTTTTTTCCATCATGAATGATACAATTGTTTCAAGTGCTTCGGCGCAGTTTTGAGCTATAACAACACCCTTGCCAAGAGCGAGGCCGTCAGCTTTTATCACAAGAGGATATTTAATGTTTATTGATTTCACATAACACGACGCGGAATCCGAATCCGAGAATACTTCATACGCCGCTGTCGGAATACCGTATTTTTTCATCAGGTTTTTTGAAAAAACTTTGCTGCTTTCAATACGCGCCGCCGCTTTTGACGGCCCGAAACAGCGCACTCCCTTTTCTTCAAGAGCGTCAACCATTCCGGCAGCCAGCGGATCATCAGGCGCTACAACAACATAATCAATCTTTTTTGTTTTAACAAGATCGAGCATCGCGGGAATATCGACAGCCTTTACAGGCAAGCATTGAGCATCCATGCCGATACCGCCGTTCCCCGGAGCTGCGAACAATTTACTAATACGCTTATTTTTCTTAAGCGCTTTTATAATAGCGTGTTCCCTCCCCCCGCTACCAATAACTAATACATTCACCTCATACCTCTTTCCAAAAAACTAACCCCTATTCCCTAACTCCTAATCCCTAACCCCCAACTCCCCTCTACAGTACATTGCTACAGCTTTCGGCAGTAAAACCCACTCGCCTTCCCGCATAACGCGCTGTTGTAATGATTCGGGTGTGTCGTCCTCAAGTACATCCACCGTTTTTTGTAAAATTATTTTTCCCCCGTCCACAATTTCGTTTACAAAATGAACAGTCGCGCCGGTTTCTTTTACGCCTGATTCAAGTACAGCTTTGTGAACTTTAAGCCCGTAAAAACCTTTTCCGCAAAAAGATGGAATAAGCGCCGGATGAACATTAATAATTCTGTTCTCCCAATTTTTTATAACTTTTGGTCCCAGTATTGAAAGAAATCCCGCAAGGACAATAAAATCAATATTATTTTCAGCTAACACCGAGCTGTATTCATTGTCTGCGTCTTCCATACATGCAAATTTTTTTCTTTCTATCACGGCTGTTTTGATACCGGCTTCTTTCGCGCGTTCAAGGGCAAATGCTCCCTTTGCAGACGAAATGACAAGGGACAGTTCTCCGCCTGAGAGTTTTTCTTCTTTCCACGCGTCAATCAGGTTTTGAAGGTTAGTTCCTCCGCCGCTTACTAGAACCGCTATTTTTATCAAGTTTTTATCCTTTTTTTGCTACGTATTATTAATTTTTGCGACGAACCATAATTTTTTTGCCGCGAACCACACTAACTTTTTGGTTGGTGATGCGGGTTTTTATTCTATTTTTACTCCGCTTCCTTTTATTATTTCGCCTATTATTTCTGCTTTTTCTCCGTTTGCGCGTAACAGATTTACTGCTCCTTGCGCGTTTTCAGGTGATGTGATGACGCACATTCCGGCGCCCATGTTGTAGGTATTAAACATATCGCGCTCCGGGATGTTTCCTGTTTTGGAAATCAGGTTAAAAACAGGCGGGATATCCAGTTTACTTTTAAAAATTAACGCGCCGACATCATCGCCGAACGCCCTGGGCAGATTCTCGTAAAAGCCGCCTCCTGTTATGTGACATATTGATTTAATATTTATTTTACTAAGCAGTTCCATTATAGATTTAACATATATTCTTGTAGGCGTTAAAAGTTCTTCGCCTAGTGTTTTGCCTAGTTCTGAAAAACGCTGTTCAAGGATGCTTGAGTTATTATCAATGTTAAAAACTTTCCGCGTCAGCGAAAAAGCGTTTGAATGTACACCGGATGATGCCGCGGCGATAACAACGTCTCCTTTTTTTACGCTTAACTTATCCGGTATTTTAGATTTTTCCGCGATACCAACAGAAAAACCCGCTACATCATACTCATCTTCGCCCATCATGCCGGGATGCTCGGCGGTTTCTCCTCCGATTAAAGCGCATCCTGCCTGTACACAGCCTTCTGCGATTCCTGCGACAATTTTTTCTACTTTTTCAGGTTTATTTTTTCCCATCGCAAGATAATCGAGAAAAAATAGAGGTTTCGCTCCGGCGCAGATAATATCGTTTACGCACATGGCAACGCAGTCAATCCCGATTGTATCGTGTTTATCAAGCAGCATCGCGATTTTTAATTTTGTTCCGACCCCGTCTGTGCCGGAAACAAGCACAGGTTCTGAAAAACTATTTTTATCAAGCGCAAACAATCCTCCGAAACCGCCTATACCTTCCAGCACTCCGTTGATTTTTGTTCGTTCAACATGTTTTTTTATTAACGCGACAGAACGATAACCTGCCGTTACGTCAACACCGGCTGCTTTATAACTTTCGCTGTAACTATTATTCATTACTGTAACCTTATATTTTAGCCGCGAAGAAATACAAATGCGTTCGCATTTGCGTGTTCAAATGCGGCATCAATTTGATTCTCCGATTTTTTGATCATATTTACTTTTTGGAATGATTGCAGGTTCCGGGACAGGATATTTCCCGGTAAAGCAGCCGTCGCAAAAACCGCATTTGGCGTTTTCGGCGATTTTGGGAACATGATCGATTGATAAATATCCAAGACTGTCAGCGCCGAGGTATTCGCGGATTTCCGTTATGCTCATTTTACAAGCAATGAGATTCTCCCTTGAATCGATATCAGTGCCGAAGTAACACGGATTTATAAAAGGCGGAGACGATATGCGTAAATGCACTTCTTTCGCTCCTGTTTCACGCACCAGTTTTACAATACGGCGCATGGTTGTTCCGCGCACAATTGAATCATCAATCAATACTACTCTTTTATTTTTTATGGTTGATTCGATTGTATTCAATTTTATCCGCACCGCACGATCACGTTCTTCCTGAGTCGGCTGAATAAATGTGCGTCCGATATAGCGGTTTTTAATAAATCCGACTCCGTACGGAATACCGGACTGGCGCGAGTAACCTAGAGCGGCATCGAGACCTGAATCGGGAACACCGAAAACAACATCCGCCTGAACGGGATGTTCCAGCGCGAGAAAAGAACCGGCTCTCTGACGCGCGTTATGCACACATGATCCTTCTATAACGGAATCGGGACGCGCGAAGTAAATATATTCAAAAACGCACATACCGCTTTTTTTTCCGCAATGTGTTTTAATGCTGCGGGTTCCGTCTTTATCCGCCACAACGATCTCGCCGGGTTCGATGTCCCGTATAAAATCAGCGCCTATACTGTCAAGAGCGCAGCTTTCCGATGCAAACACAATACCGCCGTTAAGAGAACCCATGCAGAGCGGACGGAAACCGTACGGGTCACGCGCCGCTATCAGCTTACTGGGAGACATAATTACAAGTGAATACGCGCCTTCGATCTCGTGCATCGCCATATCTATGGCGTCTTCTATTGTTTTTGTTTGAATTCTTTTTTTTGTGATAATGCTTATAATGATCTCGCTGTCATTCGATGTGTGAAATACAGCGCCTTCCATCTGAAGTTTTTCGCGGAGGCTGTTCGCGTTTGTGATGCTTCCGTTATGCGCAATCGCCATTGAACCTTTGATATGGCGCACAACGAGAGGCTGCGCGTTCGATCTGCTTTTTTGATCCATCGGCGAATAACGTACGTGACCGACCGCCATGTTTCCCCTTCCAAGTTTATCAAGCGTTTCTCTTGAAAAAACTTCAGGCACAAGGCCGAGATCGCTGTGATACTGCATAAGCCCGTCTGAGCATACTGCAATCCCGCAGCTTTCCTGTCCTCTGTGCTGCAAAGCGAAAAGCGCGAGGTACGCTTGAGAAGCGACATCCGTGTTATAACTTGAAGTGAATATTCCGAATACTCCGCAATTTTCCTGCATATTTTATCCTGATTAGAGTCTTATTTAAATTTTTCCTGTAATTGATTATCTTTTTCCGTTACTTTGTTTGCCATGTCTGTTTTAAAAGCGGTGAGTTTATCCGCAAGGGCATTGTCGCCTGTTGCCAGAATCTGTGCCGCGAGAATCGCCGCATTATCAGCGCCGTCTATTGCCACCGCGGCCACAGGGATTCCCGGAGGCATCTGTACAGTCGCAAGCAGCGCGTCAAGGCCGTCAAGCGAGGATTTAATCGGAATACCGATTACAGGCAGTGTGGTATGCGCCGCCATTACTCCTGCAAGATGCGCCGCCATCCCGGCCGCCGCGATGATTACGCCGAAGCCGTTTTTTGCCGCGTTTGAAGCGAATTCCGCCGCTCTTGCTGGAGTGCGGTGGGCGCTCATCACATGAGCCTCAAAAGGAATATCAAAATCTTTCAATCTTTTAAACGTTTTTTCAAGGACAGGCAAATCGCTGTCGCTTCCCATAACAACCGCAGCTTTCTTCATGAGTCATTTATACCATTTTAAAATAAAAGTGGGAAGGCGTTAAAAACTATCTCATTCCGTTTATTCTCTGTATCGATCCATCGGGAAGGTGCGTCAACTCTGTTACTTTCATGCTGCGCAGATGATCTGTTCCGCCTGACGGCCGCGCGTCATGATAAAATAAATACCATTTCTCCTTAAACTCTACAATTGAGTGATGGGTCGTCCAGCCGATAACAGGCGTTAATATAATCCCTTGATAAATAAAAGGCCCGTAGGGATTATCGCCTGTTGCGTAACACAAATAATGAGTGTCGCCTGTTGAATAGGAAAAATAATATACGCCGTTATACTTGTGCATCCATGAGGCTTCAAAAAAACGTCTTGAGTTATCCGCGCTCATGAGCGGGTTTCCGTTTCTGTCAGTGATTAAAAGTTCACGCGGTTCTTCCGCGAACCGCAGCATATCACCGCTTAATTTAGCAACGCGCGGCGATATGGCTCTGCCGCTATTGTTAGGACGGTTTGACGTCCCAGCGTATGTGTTGCCGTTATATTGCTGAAGCTGTCCGCCCCATATCCCGCCGAAATACATATAATAATTTCCGTCATCTTCAAACACGCATGGATCAATACTGTAACTTCCTGGAATTGGCTCTGGTTGCGGAATAAAAGGACCTTCGGGACGAGACGCAATGGCTGCGCCGATGCGAAAAATTCCATTATGATCCTTAGCGGGAAAGTACATATAATATATATCGTCTTTGCAAGCGACATCGTTATCCCATAACTGGCTTCTTGCCCAGGGAATATCACGGAGAGATAAAACCACACCGTGATCCGTAACATCCCCGTAAAAAATGTCGTCTAACGAAAACACATGATAATCGATCATGTCATACGCGCCGCCGTCCATACCGCCTGAGCCAGCCGAAGATACCCTGTCGTGCGACGGATAAATATACAGCCTGCCGTTAAATACATGCGCAGCCGGATCAGCCATATAATCGCCGGGGAATAAATACCTTGGTCTTACAACTTCGCTTTCTGAAGGCGAGCTTGTACATGAAAGCGCTGTTATGATAATAATGATAAATGTTAAAATGAAAACTGTTAAAATGTTTCTCATGGATTTNAAATATTACTCAAGCTTAATTCCCAAAAGATATTTTTCATACTCTTTGTTAGCTTCTTCAATCGCNTTCATTGCGGTGTTTATCTTTTCTTCAAGAGCGTCAATTTCCGAATCTTCCCTGGCAAGNCGCTGAAGGTATTCTTTTCCCTGCTGGCTCTGGTTTCCGGCGGCATCNATATTTTTGCGCGTNCTTTCCTGCTTATCCAGCATTTGCTTGAGTTTATCCTTTAAATCCTTGTGCGTATCTCCCGCTTTTATAATTTTTTGATTTAANGAAGAAACGTTATTCAAAACTTCCTGTACCTTCTTTTGCGTAACAGCNTTNTCAGAAAGAAAACTGGCGAGTTTTTCATAATGGAAATTTATAATCTCAAGTTCTTCGCATAACACTTTTTCTTCGGTAACAGAAAAATGTATAAAATCGTCAGAAGA
>WQRT01000150.1 GCA_009786625.1 Treponema sp. | reverse complement strand
GTGTATTCCTTCAGCATATTGTTGTATTGCGCGCGGACATCTTCCTTGGGGACGGTGACGCAAAGGCTTACATTTGATTTCTCAAGACGCTTTATTTCTTTATTTACAGCCACAATTTTCCTCTTTTCTATAATTTTTACTTTTGAACCGCGCAAGGATCGAACTTGCGACCCGCAGATTAAGAGTCTGCTGCTCTACCGGCTGAGCTAGCGGTCCTTTTTACACTTGTCAGCTACACCCCTCTAAAGCCTTCCTTACTATAGTAACAGGAGGTTTTAGTGTCAAGTAGACGGCGATGCGCTGTTTAAGGCGTATTTTAGATGATAAATGCGTATTTTAATCCCTCAAGCAGCCGATTGGAATAATATATACCTCGTCTTCTCTTCTGTAGCCGAATTCAGTGCCTGTCAGTACCATCAGGAAAGACGGCTCTTTCATCTTTTCAAGATTGATTCTATCACGGAGTTTTTTTAAATTTTCGGCTGCCAGCTCGATCTCTTTTGCGCCCATCTTCACTTCGACAGCGCCCCATCGTCCGTCTTTTAAATGAACAATAGCGTCCGCTTCAAGCCCGTTTTTATCGCGGTAATGAAATACGTCTCCGTCGATACTTTGCGAGTAAACACGTAGATCGCGTATACAAAGCGACTCAAACAATAGCCCAAACGTGTTAAAATCCCCGAGGAGGCTGTCCGGTGTTGCGCGTAACACAGCCGCCGCAATGGACGGATCAACAAAATGCCGTTTGGAAGAAGTTCTTATCGCGGTTCTGGAACGCATAGCCGGGTTCCACGCGGGAAGGTCTTCTACGACAAATATCCGGCGTAACGCATTCAGATACGCCGAAATAGTTTTATCAGAAATTGTTTCATCATTTGCGGCAATATCATCTTTAATTGTTATAATACCGGCTGTTGTTGATATATTTCTTGCCAATGCTCGCATTAAAGCGCGAACCCTCGCGGGATTTTTTTCGATTTCATCGACTCGTGATACATCGATATTAATCACCGCGTCAACATAATCATAAACCTGTTTCAGAGCTATTGATTTTTTTTTACCGATAGACGCAGGCCAGCCGCCGCGGCATAAAGCAAAAGACAGAGCCTCAATCGTTAATGATGAGAAACTTTCCGCGTCAATACGCCCGTCAAAAAGACCTTTGAGCGAAATTGTCCCATTCGATTCCAGCGATTCAAACAAAGACATAGGACGCATTACCATACGGGAAAAACGCCCTGTTCCCGTGTGCTGCACAACATTGTCAGAAGGAACTGCAGAACCAGTTAGGATAAACTGACCCGTTTCTCCGCGGCTGTCTACCGCAAAACGAACCGCGTCCCAGAGAACGGGAGCCATCTGCCATTCGTCAATAAGGCGCGGTGTATTTCCATTCAGCAATAGAGATGGTTTTGTATCAGCAGCCTTTAAATAAGAATCTGTATAATCCGGATCCTGCATATATAGACAGCTTGCGGCCTTTTCCTCTGCTGTTCTTGTTTTTCCGCACCATTTTGGACCCTCTATAACAACTGCTCCGGAAGTTTCCAGCGCTGTGTCAAGTATTTTATCTGATATTCGTTCTAAATAGCGTTGTTTCATACGATTATAGTCAAATTTTAGTCAGAATTTCTTGATTTGTCAATGTTTTACTTCCGTATTTGGCATTAATTTACTTCCGTACTTGGCACTAGTTTACTTCTGTAATTGGCGTTGTTTTACTTCCGTATTTGGCTATAATATTTATGTTTATTTGAACCGAGGAAGATCATCCCGGCAAAAACCCAAGAAATGGTCAATTGACAGATACCTCAAAAAACTGATAAATTTTTACTGTAATAGCGAGAGTGGTGGAATTGGCAGACACGCCAGACTTAGGATCTGGTGCCATTGGCATGAGGGTTCAAGTCCCTCCCCTCGCAGAAATTAATGGTAAAAAGATTTAATTTAAATTTTTTTACTGATTGTCTACAACTGGGACTTGAAACGGAGCCGCGGCGCTTCGGACGCGAAAGCGTCTGAAGCGTAAACCGGCAGGAAGCCGGTTTAGCGGCGCAGGCGGCCTGTAAGGAGCAAACAGGAGGTTTGCGACTGGAAGGCAAGTCCCTCCCCTCGCAGGATAATAGTCAAATACCACCCGTATACGAAACGCTATTCATATGATATTATGAAATTTCGGGACATTTAATTATGAATATAAGCCTCGTTGTAAGCGCGATCTGCGATGCAGGCTGCATTAAGCTTAAGAACGAAGACATGATACTCCTTAATAATGTGATTTTCCGCAACGGGAAACGGCAGGCAGTGTTCAGCGCAGATGAGCGCGTGATACTGGCTGTCGCCGACGGCGTAGGCGGACTTCCAAGCGGTGAGGTAGCAAGCGAACAAGTATTGAAATTTCTGTGCGATATGCTCGCCAATATTCCCGATGATTTAAATGTTGAAAAGTTACGCGAATTATTTAACGCGTATTCAGCCCAGGCGAATGTGATTTTAAGCGATGAAATGGGCAGTACGCTTGCCGCTTTATTTTTTTATAACGGCAGGCTTTTCCGCTGCCACGCCGGCGATACCCGCATTTACCGTTTACGCGAAGGAGAGCTTGAACGCCTTACAATCGATCATTCACTGAGGGAATCAGGCGGGCAGAGCTACGCAAGAATCAATATTATGACAAACGCAATCGGCGGCGGAGCTTCCGACTATATTGAATTTGAGGAAATTGATTCTCCTTTTCACATAAATGACGTTTATCTTTTATCATCCGATGGAATGCACTCGCTTCTCTCGCAGAAGGAGATTTCTGAAATTCTCGGAAGACCTGATGCCGCCGCTAAGTTAAACGCGCTGGCTAAAAAATACGGCGGAAATGATAATATCTCTGTTGTCGTCATCAACATTATGGAAAATTTAAATGGATATTTATAAATGCTCTTCCTGTAAATTCGAGTTTAACACAGGATTTTTGCATTTAACGTACTGCCCGAAATGTTTCGGTNCTTTCCGNCAGACGCTNGGTATTCTAAAAGTATTAGCATNTTTTATTATNCCGATTATAGTTATAATGGTAATTTTAAAATTCGCGCTGCCTTCGGCTTATCAGCATATCATGGGTGTAATACTTTCCGTATTGGATATATCAACGCTTTTCGCGGGTTCCAAAGACGCGTATCTTGACAGCGTTTTGTCAGGCGGCCGCAGATGAGCGGCGGTACGTTAGACGAAAATAAAAAGACAGAAAAAGATGCTTCCAGCCAAACTGTGACGGGAAGGCGGAGTATCACTCTCGGCTCCAAAACGTACAATCATCCCCAGGAAGCCGCTGATGAGAAAGATCCATCACAGATAGAACTTATTAAAGAAGCGTTACTTGAAAAAGATACGCCCTTTAATGTCTGGATGTCGGATCATTACGGCTCATATTTTAAATCTGCTGAAGGCTTGAATAAACTGGATTCATCAGATTTATTTTTTCTGCTTGGAAAGTTTTCATTTCTTTCATATAAAGAGTTAACGCCAAACTGGCAGGAACATGCGGTTGACGATTTAATTTCTCTTATAAGGTTCAATCCGGAAAGAATCGATCTTTTTCAAAGCTATGTCAGCCAGTCTCTGCCGTTAAAAGGCCGATCCCCTTCCATTGATACTAATCCGACCGCAATTAACTATCTTGTAAAATTTTTTAATGATATTACAGACAGCGGCGCGGGCTGCGATCTTTTACGCTTCCTGTGTAAAAACGGCGCGGATGTAAACGAAAGAAGCGGCGATAATTCTCTTCCGCTTATTAACGCCGTTCATAACAGAAATATTCCGGCTGTGAAAACCCTCCTTGAACTCGGCGCGGATCCCAACCTTGCAGAAGAATACGCTCCAATCTTCTGGGCGTTATCTGAAAATAATGATATTGACAAGGAAAATTCCGCCGTAGAAATTGTAAAACTGCTTGTAAAACACAATGCAAAGGTAAATATTACGCGTAACGGACAGACACCGCTTCTAATCGCGGCGCAGATGTCAAGCCCGAAAAAGATTGAGTTGATTTCCTGTCTTGTAAAGCACGGCGCAAAAAAAGATTACGCTGACAGTAACGGCGAAACAGCCTATGTGTACGCAAGAAAAAAGAAAAATGACGAAGCCGCTGTTATTTTAAATCCAAACGCCGAGTTGTCAGCGAAATCATTTTTGCTTTTTATAGAAAAAACAGCGTTATCATTTTTAACCGCACTCTGGATATTTCTTTCTGTCGATATTCTTGCGAAAGCTGTATCATCATTTAATTTTGAAAAGACAGCTCAAATCATTATTTCGATAATCCTCGCTCATTTATTAACAGCTTATATCGGTATAATTATTTTGGGTGTAAAAAAATACCTTTTAAAACTCAAAGGTACATTCAATTTTGTTTCATCCGCAATGTTCTATGTTGTATGTGTTCCGTTTTTATTTACGTTTTTAACAGCTCTGGTGCAGGCGCTTTTTAAAATGTTACCGTCCGCCGCAAGAGCTTTTATTACGGCTCCTGTGAATGTAATGATGATTCCGTCTTCAGGCGCGGTTTTACTGCTTTTGTACATTCTGTCTCTTGCGTTAATAACTGCTTGTTCATTTCTTTTACACAGGACGATTACGAAGCATGAAAAAATCATGGAAATTCACAGGGAGTATTCTTGAATTTAAACCGATTGACATTTTTTTCATTTTAGAATATATTCCAGTGTATTGCCGTCTTAGCTCAGCTGGCAGAGCACTTGACTTGTAATCATGAGGTCTTCGGTTCGATTCCGAAAGACGGCTTATTCGTATGAAAATAAACGCCGCTAAAACACTGTTAATTATCGTCGATGTGCAGAATGATTTCTGCCCGGGAGGCGCTTTAGCGGTGAATGACGGCGGCGCAGTCACGGCTCCCATTAATGCGTTATCGAGCGCTTTATCGCAAAAAGGCGGACGCGCCGCGGCTACGCAGGATTGGCATCCCGGGGATCATGTCTCTTTCGCTTCCCGGCACAGCGGTAAAAAAAGCGGCGATATTATTGACACTCCCTTTGTAAAAGGGCAGGTTCTCTGGCCGGATCATTGCGTGCAGGGGACGAACGGCGCCGGTTTTCATCCTGAACTCGACACAACACCCGTTTCGGTTGTTATACGAAAAGGTTTTAACAAGGATATTGATTCCTATTCCGCTTTTTTTGAGAATGACAGGCAGACAAAGACAGGACTTGAAGGTTATCTTCGCTCTCTTTCCATCGAGACTGTAATTCTTGGCGGTATAGCGACAGATTATTGCGTTTTTTTCAGCGCCATGGATTGCAAAAAATTGGGCTTTGAAACAATCATCGCAAGCGACGCCGTCCGCGGAGTAGGTTTCCCGGAAGGTTCTGTAGAAAAAGCCATCGCAGAAATGAAATCCGCAGGGATAGAATTTTATACAACAAGCGAAATCCTTGAAGCGTTGTATTAATTTAGCTACGAACCAGACAAATAAAATATATAATTACCGGTTCGTGTGGTTAGCGTTTAAAAAGGAGCACGTATGGAAAATAATTCAGCTTTATTTACAGATTTTTATTCGTTGACTATGGCTCACGGTTATTGGAAGAACAACCGGAAAGAGCGGGTAGTGTTCGAAATGTTTTTCAGGCAGCAGCCTTTCGGCGGAGGTTATTCAATATTCGCCGGGCTTGGAACATTGCTGGAAAAAATAAACGGCTTTACTTTTTCAGCGGATGATGTTGAGTATCTTGGAAGTCTCGGTATTTTTGACGGCAAGTTTCTTGATTACCTTAAAACATTTTGTTTTAAAGGTGTTCTGTGGGCGATGGATGAAGGAACTGTCGTGTTCCCCCACGAGCCGTTGATCAGGGTGGAAGGCGATCTTGTTGAATGTCAGATAATAGAAGGGTTGATTCTTAACATAGTTAATTTTCAAAGTTTAATCGCAACAAAAACATGCAGGATCTGGCTTGCCGCAAAGAAGGGACAGTTGATGGAGTTCGGTCTTCGCCGTGCTCAAGGACCAAACGGAGCGTTATCTGCATCAAGAGCCGCTTATATTGGCGGAGCATCAGGAACAAGCAATACCCTTGCAGGGAAGATTTTCGGTATTCCGGTTATGGGAACAATGGCGCACTCGTGGATTATGTCTTTTAATAATGAGGAAGAAGCCTTTGACGCGTACGGCACGATTTATCCTGACAGGGCAATATTTTTAATCGACACTTACGATACCTTAAAAAGCGGAATAATCAGCGCAGTAAAATCAGGGAAAAAACTTGCAGCTAACGGTAAAAATTTCGGCGTGCGTCTTGATTCAGGCGATATTCAATATCTTTCAACGGAAGTGCGCCGTATTCTCGATAGCGCTGGATTAACAAAAGCATTTATAACAGTTTCAAACGATCTTGACGAGTTCATTATNGAGACGCTCGTTAAAGACGGCGCGCCTGTAGACAGTTGGGGAGTGGGAACGCGTCTTGTGACAGGCGCTCAGGCTTCGGCATTCACAGGCGTTTACAAGTTAGCCGCTATTTTCGGCGACAAAGGCGTTACATCGGTCATGAAGTTATCTGACAATCTTGAGAAAACAACCAACCCCGGCGTAAAACAAGTATGGCGGATCAGGGATAANGCGGGAAGCGCGGTAGCCGATGTNTTAAGCATTGATGACGGCAGCGATAATATTGAAGAAGGCCGCAATTATTGTTTCTGGCACCCGTCCGCCGACTACCGCCATTTTAACCACACAATCGAAAGCCGCGCACAGCCCATGTTAAAAAAACGGATGGAAAACGGCGCCGCAGTATCACAGCAGCCGTCGTTAGGTGAAATCAAAGCCCATGCAATCAGCGATCTTGAAAGTTTTGACTCAACATACAAAAGACTTTTAAATCCGCATATCTATAAAGTCTCAATCACAGAAAAACTTCGCACGCTCAAACTGGAACTGATACAGAAACATCTGGGGAAAAGGTATTAGGAGAAGATTCCGCCGGGGGAGTGTGAAGAGATTCATTGCGAGTGATGCGGAATTTTTTTTAACCACGAACCACACGAACTTATTTGCCGCGGACAGCGCGAACTACTCGAACTTGTTGGTTTGTCGCGG
>WQRT01000149.1 GCA_009786625.1 Treponema sp. | reverse complement strand
AACAGGCTGATGCTGCGCGGCGTGGGTCTTAACGAAAAAGAACTTGAGATTCTGGGAATCAAACACGCGGGCGAGTAAGAAAAAATATTTTTACGCTTTTATATCAATGTAATCCGTGACTTCACACCCGCGTGAGGTGAATAGTTCCGTCGTGCTATTGGAAGTTTTTTTTGTTCCTCCTCCGCCTGAGACCATGACAATTTCAACTTTCTTTCCTGACGGAATTAGATAGGCTATGTTATTGAACGCGGGCGCGGGATGGCTTGCCCAGACAGGAGCCATTATTATTATTTTTTCGTAACTTGTAAGGTCAGCCGCAACGGGATTAATCTTTGTCTTTTTTCTTTTCATCGCGTTATATGCGCCGGGAATGAACGCGCCGAATATAGACGGTTTTTTTACATCGGTTACTTCTTCGATTCCGGCGTTTATTTCTCCAGCTTTTTTTACAGCTAACGCTTTGGTTTTTCCCGACCATGAATAGTAAAGAATTATCGTTTTCATTTATCCTCCAAATCCTATAACAAGACCGATAATAATGCCCCCCTGCGCGATAATGTAAGGAAGCATCGTTATAAAATTAAAATATTTTGGTTTTCCGTTAAAAAGAAGATACGCCATAAACGTATCTGAAAAAATGTAAACAAGGCTTGCCGCGAAGATAAGGATTCCGGCGAAAACCGGATAAGCAAGCATCAATTGAAGAGCGCATAAACTCATCACTACGATAATTATGGCGTAAACGATTACGGGGATTCTCATCTGCGGACTTGCGTTTAATAATTTTAAAAGAACCAATACAACAGGAACAGCGGTTGCCGCGGAGATGATCAATACCGTGATGTTAAGGCTTCCCGCCATTGTAAGAAAAGCGATGATATAAAAAACATGGCTTAAAAGAAACGCCGCCAGTCCCAGTCTAAAAAAAACTTGTTTATCTTTGTTGATAAGGAGGACATCGCCAGCGCAGCTAAAGACAAGCGCCGCAATGACCAAAAAATCAATTTGACCGGCATTTAAAATGTAAAAAACCAGCAGCGCCGGCATAAGGCAGCATTTTGTGATTTTGCGTAATGTTTCTTTGAATAAAAGCGCGCTTACTAGATTGATTACAGCGGTTAAACAATAGATACCAAATGTTATCATTACACCAGTATAACAGAAGCCGCCTGTTTTGGAAATACATCAATGCCGCCGAACCAGAAAGGATTAGAGGCGTTTTCTGTTGATATATGGTTCAGAGCGTTTACTTTTCTGACAGTTAACGGTTTGTCCGCGATCGTTTTTGCTCTTGTGTTAAGGAGGTATAATGAGCCGGTTCTGTCCGGCGCGGCGGGTGAATATGCTCCGGCACTGTTTGGTGTATAAAAGGCTTTATCATTTACAGCAATTTCTGATAACACATTCAGGATGTATTGACAAAAATCCATAAATTTTCACTCCTCTTTTTTGCGGCGGAGGAAGCCTCCTGCCCCGATCGTAATTGTATTCCACGAATCCGGCGCCGGATCACGCGAAATTGGGTAGGGCAGGTTCTTTTTTGGGTAGGGATGCCGTATTTTTGGGTAGGTTTATTGATATTTTGGGTAGGTTACAAACAGCTTATCATATCATGAACAATTCGATCGATATCCGCGCGGAATTCTTCCCATGTCGGTTTTTTTGTCCAAGCGATTGTTTCAAATTCGCTCCGGGGCATGCCTTGGAGAATATCGCATATTATTGGTATTTCAACACCGCCTTCTTTATGACGCGCATCGTTAATAGCCTGATTCCAATCTACATTTTCACGAAGAGATATTTCACGGATATCCGCGACATCCTTTGCGGCAAAACGGAATATTGCGGTTAATTTATTTGACAGCATATTTCTGATGGAATCAGTTTGATAATAAAGATTTGTTTTAACTACATCACCGAAACGGAATGCGACATCATTCACAAAGTCCAATTTTAAAAGAGTGTCTGATTCATTCCGCCTGACCTTGAAACTGGTAAATGTTTTATTACTGATAAAATCAATAACAGGATCCCANGAAAAACCGTCCTCTTTCAGTTTAAAAAAAATTTCCTTGACTTGATTTGAGTAATCATCATCATCATTTACGAAGAANTCAAGATCATCCGAATAACGGTGATTATAATACGCTCTGCTCAGCGCTGTACCACCGGTTAGAAAAAACCGGACGCCACATTTGCTTATAGTGTTCATCACCCCATCTTGAAGGGGGTAGAGGTTCTCTTCGTAATACTGCGAGGGCAAAATCAAAATGATACCTCCTTCCTTTGGGCCAGATACGCCCGGCAATCTCCGGCGTATACAGTTCTTTAATGGTTTCTACTCCCCAAAGAGCCACGACGTAATGCCAGGGGAGCCTCTCCAATGATCTTACAAAAAGTTTATCCCGCGTAAATGCGCCTGATGTTTTGAGCCTGCCTTCGATAACTTCAAGCATATCCTCATGTTTATCCAGATAATCCCAGTTGAGATTCCGCATGAGTCTTAACTTTTCGTCATTGGTTAGCAGCATCATATCTATTTTATATTATATAAGATAGATAAAGAGTGGTCAACTGAAGCAAAACCTGCCGGCTGTTTCGATACAAAGGTGACAGGTATATAAAAAATTATTAATAAATTGATGATGATCCGCCATTCACGAAGCGTTCCAATACAGCCTGTTTTTGCCGTTTCTTTTTGCGGTATAAAGCGCTATATCGGCTAATTTTATAAAATCATCCAGGTTTGTTCCCCTTTCGGGTATTTGTGAATTTATGCCAATGCTTATGGTAATTTTTACAAATTGATTTTCATTGTAGGGGATTTTTGCGTTTTCAACATTAGAACGTATTTTTTCCGCTACTTGAGCCGCTTCTTCTAAAGGTGTGTTTGATAATATTACTACAAATTCTTCACCGCCCCAGCGGGCTACAAAATCGCCGCCTCTTTTTAATCCCTTTGTTAAAATTTCTGAGATTTTTTTTAGTACGATGTCTCCTTGCTGATGTCCATATGTATCATTGACTGATTTAAAATTATCCAAATCCATTAATAGGATGCTTATAGGTTTTTGTTCTCTTATAGCCCGTTTCCATTCTTGTCCAATCTTTATNTCAAAACCTCTTCTGTTTGANAGATTTGTCAGCATGTCAGTAAAGCTGGCATCTTCTGAATGNCGNAGNTGATTAATTCTTTGGATATTATTATGAACTCTTAATTTTANGATTTCTGAATTATAAGGTTTACTGATATAATCTATTGCGTTAAGACCCAGACCTTTTATTTCATTATCATCATCATCTAAACCGGTAACAAAAATAACAGGAGTATTTTTTATTTGTTCATGTTTTCGAATTTCCAGAAAAGTTTGATACCCATTCATTTCCGGCATTATAATATCAAGTAAAATCAGATCAGGAATATATTTTTTTGCTTTATCAATTGCTTCAACTCCGTTTTTTGCGGTATGAATAATATAGTCCGAACCCAGTATTTCGTTCAGAATCTCAAGCTGTTGCTCGCAGTCATCCACAATAAGCAGGCTGTTCTTTTTGCTGTCTTCCATTATTTACACCGATTTTGAACCCTTACATATGAGTTTACATTAGTAATATTCTAAAGGCAAGCGGAATATTTAGTCATGAGTAGTTACGCACGGTTTTGAATAAATCTTCTTCTTTATAACCTTTGCAATTCCAGCCGTGATTGAATACCGGTTTTGTAATATACGCAGCTTAAAATATTTTCCACTGTCCGTTTGCTTATGCCGAGCCGGGACGCGATTTCACTGTTTGAAAGATTGTTTTTTACATATGTGAGGATTTCCGTCTCGCGTTTTGTTAAAAGATTAATTAGTTTTGCGTTGGTGTCCAGTTTTATCTTGACGCTGTCGTCGATATATATCCGGCCTTCAAGGATTTTAAACAGGGCGTTTTCCAGTTCAGGTTCGCTGCGGCGTTTGCAGATATAACCTTGGACGCACATGCTTAATGCCGCGTTGATATGAGAAAAATCGTCATAAGCTGTGTACACCGCGAAAACCGGCATTTTGATTTTCTCAAACGGCTGTTCTTTGAACCATGGAATAATGTCAAGACCCCATCCGTCTTCCAGTTGAATATCTATCAATATTAAATCCGCGGACGTATTCGGGTTCGCGGCGCTGTGTTTGCAATAAGAAGATGATAAAAGAATTTTTGCGTCATCAATATTGGAAACCGCTCCCAGAACATTCCACCTGCGCGTGCCTGTAAAATATGAAACAAGCCCTCCGCGCATTACCGGGTGATCTTCTATTATGATGATATTCGGTATTTTATCCATTACGCGGCTCCTGAATCATGACGGCAGTTCCAGTTCAATTCTTACCATAAGGCCGTTTCCTGTTTCGCTGATAAAATTTACTGCCGCGCCGATAATCGCCGCTCTTTGGNGGATGCTTCTTATCCCAAGACCTTCACCNGCGGGTGACAGGTTTTGCATGCCTATGCCTTCATCACAGACGCAGATAGATATTTTTTCNGAAGAGCTTCGTGAATCCCGCCTGATTGATAACGCGGCGCGTCCTGTTTTTGAATGTTTCTCGATATTGTTAAATGATTCCTGAATCATCCTGAAAATATGAAGCTGATTCTCCGCGCTTATCCGCGAAAAATTCAGATTTTCTTCGATGTAACAGGCGCACTCGATGCCTGANCGTTTGGAAAATTGTGCGCATAACATGGCAAGCGAATCTTTCAGCGAAAGCCGTGAAAAATCCGGCGGCATAAGATTNATGCAGATGGAGCGGATTAAGTCCGATACCTGCGTTTCATTTGAACCGCGCCCTTCACGCACAAGCGGNAGAACCGTATCATGAAGCTCGCGAGATATGCGAAGCCGTTCTGTTTCAAGGCCCTCAATCATAAGGTTGGAAAATTCCCTGCTTAACAATTCCTGCTCTCTCTCTTTGCGTACNGACATATACAGATAACACAAAAGCAGCATGAGGATTGTNATAAAAATAGTAAAAAGCCAAACAAGGCGGATGTAGGATTCTATTCCTCCCGCTGTAATGGCGTTTTCTATCGGCATAAATAATGATATATGATATAATAAATAATGCGCAAGATAGTTGTAATGATTATTATCTGCATCGCAGGTTCAATACTCAATATCGCTGTAAGCAGGATATGTTTCATGTCCGGGATCCCGCTGTACATGGANACCATTTTTACAATTTCCGTAACGCTTGTCTGCGGCTTTTTTTTCGGAGCCNTNTGCGGCGCGGTTACAAATTTTTTACATCATACTGTCTGGGGATGGGGCATGGAAGGATACCTTTTTATATTATGCAACATCGCCACAGCTCTTGTGACATGGTTTTTTATGCGCATTTTCCCGCGCGAATTGGATCTGATACCGCGCTCTTTGCGGATAACGATTCCTTCGCAGGGCGGTAAAGCCGCGCCGCCGCAGTCTGTAAACTCCGGTCGAAGCGGGCTTAAGATCAGTATATTCGCCGCGGTAATGGACAGAATGGTAGTTCTTATTATTTTTTCTTTTGTCCTGTGTATTGTGATGAGTTTCCTTGGCGGGTTTATCGCGGCTGTAATTTTTACATTATCGTCCTCTTATAATTTTGAAGGGTCGGGAATCAAAGCTCTTTTCAGCGCGACTATGTTTGGCGGGAATACGCCTGTGATAGTTTCAGAGATCATTTCCCGCATCCCCGTAAATCTCGTTGACAGGCTGGTATCTGTGTTCTGCGGGTATGGAATCGCGCTGTGTATCAGCAGGCTTTACAAATATTTTGCAAGTATTTGTTTTGAAAAAGCCTCTTTGAAGTTTTTTTTACTATAATTTTTAAACGTTAGCTAGCGTCATTACTTTTTCTCGAACTATGTCTCCTGCTACTTGCGAAGGGGTTTTATGTTCGCACTCGGATATTGTCAGTATGTAATTAGCGCTTACATCGTCAAGAAGGTTCAGCAATTCACGGCATCGGGTCAAGGGACCTGTGCCTTCCAAGAGTTCCGATGGATTTTCTACCCACATTTTTTGAAGCGCCCGTGTTTCTTCGTCAGTTAGGGAGAAACAATGGCAAGAATGACAGAAGAAGAGGCATGGACTCTTAGCAGGTTCAATTGGTGTGGTTCGTGGTAAAATTCTTCTCTTCATTTCAATTTAAAACCATTCCTTTTCATGCTATATTTGAAGCATGTAGTTGGAATTTGTTTTTGTGCCGTCTGCTTTCAAACATAGTTTTTATGAATAATTACACTGACATGACCGATGAAGAATATAACGCTCTTGATGAAGAGTTGACCGTAAATCCGCCAAAAATAATTTCTAACGGCAGTGATTGGCTCAGCCAGCGAGAAATCCGTATTTCGGGATTGAAAAATATGACCGTTCAATATCTGCTGACTAAAGCCAAGTTAGATATGGTGTGCCATAATACTCAAGCGACATTAGACAATTTGGGTGTCGGGTACTTGCGTGTATTCACGAATGTTGTCGCCAAAGAACTTTTAAGCAAATTTTAGCGTCAGGTTCTGTATGTCTTTTGAGAAGCTATAAGCTAATAATAATTGTGTTTTTTTATTATTTTGATACAATCGAAAGGAGGTATTATCAAAGAAATTATATGATCGAAAATACTGAAATAATTAAAAAATATCCTGAGGCAGCAGCATTTGTCGGTGTAGCTGAAAGCGTTTGGAATGGCAACAATTCTCCTGCAAAGGTAGAAATGTCTGTTTCAGGAAGACTTCATAATGAATTAAAGCGGCTTTTGGATAAAGATATAAAAACTGTATATATAACAGACAGCGATATAAGACATATAAAGAAAAAACATGGCAGTAACGAGGCAACAAGAGGTCAAATTAACATTACACCGGATGATTTTGCTCTTATTCCTCTTATTCTGAATGAATTTGATAAAACTGAGCATGATATAACGGATCGCAAGGGAAACAAAAAACTGCTCTTTCAAAAGAATTGCGGAGAAATGGTCTACATAGCAACAATTGAAAGAGGCGAGTACAAGGTAGAAATACGAACCTTATGGAAAATGCGCATCCCAAGTGCCTCGTGCTGACCGTTTCCGATCCCCTTGAGCTTACGTCCTAAACGACCTCG
>WQRT01000148.1 GCA_009786625.1 Treponema sp. | reverse complement strand
CCTGATGATAATTTTAACAATATGATCAACACATGGAACGCGTATCAATGTTTTATCACATTTGTATGGTCGCGCGCGGCATCGCTTGTTTACTGCGGACAACGCAACGGCTACGGTTACCGCGATACTGTTCAGGATATTCAAGGCATCATCCATCTTGATCCTGATATGGCGCTTGAAAAAATTAAGTTTATGATCTCCGCGCAGGTGAATCACGGCG
The DNA here is from genome assembly GCA_009786625.1 of Treponema sp. Lineage (GTDB taxonomy): Bacteria > Spirochaetota > Spirochaetia > Treponematales > Breznakiellaceae > WQXQ01. The sequence goes on along the minus strand of WQRT01000148.1, from coordinate 6,967 downwards.
GCGCTCTTCCGCTTGTAAAGTACAATCACAACCCGGGACACGAAGATAAACCCGAAGATCAAACTTACAGACAGGGAACAGGACACCCCTCCTACCGCGCCGACGACGCGCTTTGGCTTTTCCCGACAGTGTGGAAATATATCGCGGAAACAGGCAACACCGCGTTACTCGACGAGGTCATCCCCTACGCTGATTCCGGCGAAGACACATTGTTCAATCACCTGATAAAAGCGATTGAGTTTTCGCTGAACCATTTGGGAATTCACGGGCTTCCCGCCGGGCTTCATGCTGACTGGAACGACTGCCTGCGCCTCGGCGCGAACGGCGTTTCGGTTTTCGTTGCGCTGCANTTGTATTACGCGTTTGTTATAATGATCCGTTTCGCNAAATACAAAAAAGATCCATCAACAGAAACAAGAATGACAGAATTAAAAACGCGTTTCGGAAAATTGATAGAAGANCGCTGCTGGGATAAGGACAGGTTTGTGCGCGGCATCACGGAAAACGATGTCGTGGTCGGCAAACCCGGCGACCCGGAAGCGAATATGTGGCTTAATCCGCAGAGCTGGGCGGTAATTTCCGGCTTCGCAGATGACGCTCGCGGAAAAGCGATCATGGATCTTGTTCATAAAGAGTTAAACACAAAATACGGCGCGCGTCTTATGTCTCCTTCGTACCGCAAGTTCGCGTTCGACGGCGCACTCGCTCTTTTATTCAATCCGTCAACAAAAGAAAACGGCGGCATCTTCCTGCAATCGCAGGGCTGGTTGATTCTCGCCGAAGCGCTTTTGGGACGCGGCTCTCGCGCTGTTGAATATTACTTGGAAAGCTGTCCCGCCGCGCAGAACTCAATCGCCGACACGCGGCTTCTTGAACCGTATGTTTATTCGCAGTTCACGGAAAGCGTTGACAGCCCGTTTGAAGGACGCAGCCATGTACATTGGCTTACAGGAACGGCGAGCACAGTAATGGTCGGAAGCGTAGAAGGCATCCTTGGATTGCGCCCTGACATTGACGGCATCCGTCTCGCGCCCGCGGTTCCATCAAGCTGGAAATCAATCACGATAAAAAAAGTTTTCCGCGGATGCAAACTTAACATAAAAGTAAATAACCCGTCCGGAAATGAATGCGGCTGTAAAAAACTTACAGTTAACGGCGCCGCGATGGAAGGCAATTACATCCCGGCATCAATATTAAAACCGGAGAATGAAGTAGTATTGGATATGTGACAAAAAGGAGAACAATATGATTTACAAAGAATTCGGCAAAACCGGAATTAAAATGTCCGCGCTTGGGTTTGGCGCAATGAGGCTTCCCATGATCGAGGTTGACGGAAAAAAGATCGTGAATGATGAACTCGCGGTTCCGCTAATGCAAAAAGCNTTTGACATGGGGGTGAACTATGTTGATACCGCGCCGCTGTACTGCGAGAAATTGAGCGAGGACTCTGTCGGCAAAGCGCTTAAAGGTTACCGTGATAAAGTTTATCTTTCCACAAAAAATCCGATTGAGGATAATGACGGCGATCACTGGATGGAGCGGCTGGAAAAATCTCTAAAAAAACTAGACACGGACTATATCGACTTCTACCATTTTTGGGGAATCTCGCTTAAAAGTTTTGAAGGCTGGCAGGGATTAAAATACGGACCGCTTGAAGCCGCGCACAAGGCGAAAGAACAAGGTCTAATAAAACACATTTCGTTCTCGTATCATGATGCCGCGGAAAATTATAAAATGATCGTTGACTCGGGGCATTTTGAATCAACTCTTGTTCAGTATAATATGCTTGACCGTTCCAATGAAGAAAATATCGCTTACGCGAAATCGAAAGGATTGGGCGTGGTTGTAATGGGTCCTGTCGGCGGCGGACGGCTCGGTCCTCCAAGCGAAAAAATACAAAGCCTGTTAAAAAACAAGAGCGTAAGCACAGCGGAAATGGCGCTGCGGTTTGTTCTCGCCAACGAAAATGTTGATATCGCGCTTTCCGGCATGGAAAACATTAATATGTTAAACGAAAATTTCAATATCGCATCACGTACCGGACACTTAACCGATGACGAACTTAAACATATCAACGCCATGATGGAAGAAAATAAAAATCTCGCTAAGCTCTACTGCACGGGCTGCAATTACTGTAAGCCATGTCCGCAGAAAATTGACATCCCGTATCTGTTTGAGATAATGAACCGCTACAGTGTTTATGATCTTAAGGAACACGCAAAGAGCGCGTATCGTGAAATGATGGAAGGCCGAAGCTGGATAAAAAGCGCGGACGCGTCAAAATGCGTAAGCTGCGGAACATGCGAAGAAAAGTGTCCGCAGAAACTGCCAATCATGAAACAACTTGCGCAGACACACGCTGTGCTTGCGCCGTGAGAATATGGAACAACATAATAAAAGTGTAAGTAAAAAATTAATTTCATTACTCGTTGTATTTCTTCTTGTGTTGATTTTACTCCCCGTCCTTGTCATGATCATCTTTTCTGTAAACCAAAAAATTTATTTCCTGCTGATATGCGTATTTTTTATATCAGTAATAATTTTCCTCATTATGTGGAATCTTGTAAATTCCGGGAAAGTGTATTTCGTTCTATTGATACCCGTTATGTGCATATTCTCTGCCGCCGTTTTAACGGGATATCAGTACCTTGTGTCTCAAATTCCCGTTGTCAGGGAGAACGATATTCCGCTTTACAGGTACAGGCCGTTTTCCGAAAATAACAATCTTGCGAAACTTGATGAAGAATCAAATCTTAGTTTAACTTACGACTTGCCTGTGCTTGACGGAGCGACAGCGCTTTTTCCTCTATACGCGTCGTTTGCGCAGGCAGTTTATTCGATGAGCGAATATAAGGAAACAAAAGATCTTGTATTAAACAGCAGGACAAACGGAGCTTATGAAAATCTTCTTCAAGGACAAGCTGATATAATTTTCTGTGCGCAGCCTTCGCAGGAGCAGATGGAGTTATTTTTGGAAGAAGGTAAAACATTGAAAATGACCGCAATAGGCAGAGAGGCTCTTGTATTCTTCGTTAATATCAGAAATCCAGTTAACAGTTTAACTACTGAAAACATACGCGGGGTTTATTCAGGCAAGATAAAAAATTGGCTCGATTTACACGGTCAAAATCAAATCATCAGAGTTTTTCAAAGACCGCCAAATTCGGGAAGCCAAACGATCCTTGAAAAAATAATGGNNGGAGTTCCTNTTGCGCCGCCGCGCAGAGAAAATGTAATGGCGGATATGGGAGGCATTATAAANCAAGTTGCCGTATACAGAAATTTTTCCAACGCTATCGGTTATTCATTTTTATATTTTTCCGCGGAAATGGTTATAAACGATCAAATTAAGTTACTATCAATTGATGGCGTTTACCCGTCGCGGGAAACAATTCAGGATAACAGTTATCCCTTTACAAACAATTTTTACGCTATATATACCGAATCAAATACGCAAAACAGAAATATTGAACTGTTTATCAGTTGGATTTTATCAAGACAGGGACAGGAATTAATACAGAAAACAGGCTACGCGCCGATTAACAGATATTAGACTAAAATGTAACCGCCTCCCGGCTTATTGCAGATAACGCCGGTATCGGGATATTCCCGTTTCATGTTTTCAATAAAGCCGCTTGCATCTACAAAAGAGGAAAACGGCGGAAAAGTATCGTCATAATGATCGAGTAATACTTTACCGGGAAGAAGGCGTTTAATAAAACTCATCGCGTACCTGCTTAAATCCGAACGTCCCTGAAACGGCAGAACAAGAAGATCAGCGTTTTTGGGATATTCGGCGCCGCTGTCAAGGTTCAGGCTCCCCAAAATTAAAACCTTTTTTTCAGCGGCGTTTATTTCATATACAACAGTTTCACCGCCTTCAACGCAGATTTTATTTTCCTTTACGACATATTTAAAATTATCCAAATATTTAAAAACACGCCTGTTGAATAATGTTTTAAAAACAATTTTCATGTCAAAATTAACATGCTTTCCTTTAAGAGTATTTATTTTAAAAGACCCGCATTCAATGACATCACCGGGTTCAATTTTATGAATCCTATTTACATCAACTCCTTTGGAAACAAGAGCGTTTAACGGTTTCTGCGTACAATGGATAATACTTTTCTCGTTACTTTGATTTAAAAGCCCGGGTATGCCGGTGATATGATCAAAATGACCGTGTGTGACAAAAATATTATCCGCTGACAACATTTCTTCCAAAGACGGCTTAAACGCGCTGCCGTCAAGGGGAAAAAAAGGATCAAAAAGAAGGCGCGTTCCGTCATGCTCCAGCAGAATAGACGCGGTGCCAAGCCATTTTATTTTCATTTAACAGCCCTGACGGATAAAATGCCGTTATGCGTCAATCCTGAACGCCTGGTATCTTCCCGGCATCATCAGTATGTCGAAAAGGCTTTCTTCGCTGCCGGAAGGAGCGTTTGACACAAATATTCGCTTTCCAACTTTGCGCGTGTCAACAAGTGGAACAACAGAAACGCCCGCCTTGTTAATACGCACACGAACATGCTCCGGTCTGTCAAGAAACGACTGAACAATAAAAGTGTTATTGTCATAAAGAAACAGACAGACACGCCCGTGACATTCAAGCGTTACGGGCAAATCAAGCTCTCTGCGCAGAAGCGATAGAGTCTCGACAGGCAGCTTGTAAAGATCGGCGGGCGTATCGGGAATTGTTAACACATACATACTGCCCTTGCCGTATGTGCCGCACAAAAGCAGCGGATGGCTGTTAAAAGGCGTAATAGCCGAAGTAAGAGACCATATATCATTTTCATTGTATACAACATGCGGAATTGTCACCGGCGCGGACGATTTCACATAACCTGTATTACCGAAGCCGAATTTGCTGTTGGTAAAAGTATCAGTCGTAATTTTTCTGTTTGTAATTTCAACAGGGAAAATATCTTCAATTCCACTTCCTGAAAGTTTTTCATAAAGCCCGCTGGTAATAAAAACATTGTTTCCGTTTAAAAGGCTTTGTTTTATTTTAGCGACAATATCCTTATCCCATGCCGCGTCCGATGTAAGAAAAACTCGTTTCGCGTCCGCAGGATAATACGGATACGGCTCAAGCGGAATTCCGATCATTCCAAGGAATTCGTAAAGCCGTCTTTCTCCGTGCGAGTGGTATGGTTTGTAACACGCGATGCCGACAGGTTTACCGATTTTACCGGCGAATAAATCTGCCTCGTCGTAAAACGCGCCCGCCGCCGCGGTATACGACGGAAGATTTACAAGCAAGGGGAAGCAAAACAGCATTTGCTCGTAACACTTTGAAAAAAGTGTCAGGTACGCTTGTTGTACATAATCTTCAAGGCTGCATTCAAAAAGATCATACCAGCCGCCGCCGTTTTTTCCGGGTTTAATATTTTCAAACAGGCGCGGCAGAAAATAGCTTAAATAACGCGGAAGGTTCTGGTGTGTGTAATGCGGGTCGCGCGTTTCAGTTCCTGTGTAAATCATGTCAAACATTTTTGATTCATCTTCAAGATTATAACCGTTAGCCTGAAAACTGTCGTACCAGTTCGGATATTTGATTATCAAGTTTACTTTTGGATTAGCGGCGCGCGCGTTTTTAATTATTACATTCTCGGAAACATCGTTCATAAGCGCGAGACGAAATGCCGCCCAGTCGCGATTTCCTTTTTCCTTAATGCAGCGCTCACAGCGGCAGTTTGTAAAATAAAAATCGTCAAGAATAACTTCGTCAAAAAGTTCCGCCGTGTACGCNGCGATTTCTCCCAGTCTTTTCCNNTTNTCCGGATCGGTAAAACACATACTGCCCATCAATGTCTTCCTGACTGTTGTGGTAATTCCGCCTGACACCTTATACCCGTATTTTATGAACANGGATTTAATTTCTTCCATCTTNTTTTTTTCGATCAGATCTTCCGAACGGTAGGTTTCAAGATAAATTTTATCCAGCTTGATATATTTGCCGACTTTTTCGATATCTTCTTTGATCTGCTCAATTGAACATTCCTGCAAATATCCCGCCGGCGCGTATGTCACCGTTAAAAAATTTTTATAGTTCATTTCATTCTCCTTTATGCCTTCATTCGGCGTTTTATTTATTACCCATAATAACAACAATCTTGTGAACTCTGCCGTCGTTAAAAACCGGCAGTACCGCGCTGTCATGAACTTTATCATCCACTGTAATCGATTTAACGCCTTTTTCCGCGCCGGCGCTGTTGTCTACCGTTATATGATAATCCGCGCCTCGGAAATGGCGCGTAACGGCAAAGCTTTTCATATCAGACGGAACGCACGGATCGATAAGAAGGCCGTCAAACACGGGACGTACGCCGAGGATATACTGCGAAATGCTTACAAATGTCCATGCCGCGGTTCCCGTAAGCCATGAATTTTTCGCCTCGCCGAAACGCGGCGCGTCAACACCGGCTACCATCTGCGCGTACACATACGGTTCCATCCGGCGCAGATCGCTGTCATCCTCGCGGTACGAGGGGCAAATTTTTTTGTAGGTCTCAAACGCGCGGTTCCCCCTTCCAAGCCGCGTTTCCGCGATTGTAACCCAGGGATTGTTGTGACAGAAAATTCCGGCGTTTTCTTTATACCCCGGCGGATAAGAGGAAACTTCACCTAACTCAAGATGATATTCCTTGTACGCCGGCTGCAAAAGAACGATGCCGTATTTGGTGTCCAAATGTTCCTTCACGGAATCAAGAGCTTTAAGAGCGCGTCCGTCTTTTACGCCGATATCAGCCATTACAGCGAAACCGTTTGACTCGATAAATATTTTTCCGTCATCGCATTCATGGCTGCCAATCTTTTTTCCGTACGCGTCATAAGCGCGGATAAACCATTCGCCGTCCCAGCCGTGTTGATCAACCGCTTCTGTCATTTTCGCGATTTCTTTCTCGGCATACTTCGCTTCATCGTCGCGGTTTGTCCTGCGGCAAATTTCAATATAGTCAGG
>WQRT01000147.1 GCA_009786625.1 Treponema sp. | reverse complement strand
GCGTTTTACTTCAAGACCGAAACCTTCGCTCCGCGAAAGACGGTAAACATCGGACAGTGTTTTTCCGTTCGCGCTTCTGTAACCGTACTTAAGTCCGTCATAACGAGAAAGGTTTGATGACGCTTCGGCGCAGGCGATGATATAATAGGCGGGGATCAGATAATCCATTAATGGCATTTCAAATTCTTCGATGCTTGCGCCGGCCGCCTCAAGCTCTTTCGCCGCGGCGAGCACCGCCGTCTTTACTTCGCTGTCAATTCCGCTTTCAAAATAATTTTTCGGTAAACCAATCTTTATGCCATTTAAATTTTTAATATTATTTTTATCTAAATCAAAACTAAACGGCGATTTTATTATGCATGTGCTGTCTCTGCCGGACACGCTGTCTGATCCGGAAATAATTTCCAGCATGGCGGCGCAGTCTTCGATGTCCTGTCCAATCGTTCCAATCTGATCGAGTGATGAAGCGTAGGCGATAAGCCCGTAACGCGACACCGCGCCGTATGTCGGTTTAATGCCGGTGACGCCGCAGAAAGAACAAGGCTGCCTGATGCTGCCGCCGGTGTCGGAGCCGAGCGCGATGGGCGCGATACCTGCCGCGATTGCGGCCGCGCTTCCGCCTGATGAGCCGCCCGCGACCCGCGTTAAATCCCACGGATTACAGACCGCGCCGCCCGCGCCTGTTTCGCTTGATCCGCCCATGGCGAACTCGTCCATGTTTGTCTTGCCAATGACGATCATTCCCGCCTGTTCAAGTTTTTCAATAACAACAGCGTTAAAAACGGGAACGTAGCCGCCGAGCATCTTTGAAGCGCAGGCGGTTTCAATTCCCTCTGTGGAGATATTATCTTTTATTGCGATAGGAACCCCTGCCAGAGGAGAAATATCCTCGCCCGCGTCAAGCCGCGTTTGAATTTTTTTAGCGCAAGAAAGCGCCTTCTCTTTTGACACAGCCGTAAACGCGTTTATTTTTTTATCGTTTTTCTCTATAGATTCAATATAATTAGACACTGCTTCGGACACACTGAGTTTTTTTAATTTTACCGCCGCCGCCAATTCCAAAGCCGTCATTACAAATTCCTCATTTCAAATCAGTCACAATATATTTCACACTAATCCACAGTCTTGGGCGCGAGTATCATTTCGTCATTTTTCACAGGCGCGTTTTTTAAGATCAATTCCCTATTAAACGACGGGCGCACTTCATCATCCCTGAAAGCGTTTACTACATCAAAGGGATGACTGCGCTCATCCACACCCGCGGTGTCAAGCTCACCGAGACGCGCCATGTAATCAAGGATTTTTTGGAGGTCCCCGGAAAGGCGCGTTTTTTCGCCGTCCGAAAGTGTCAGGCAGGACAAATCCTCAAGATATGTTATTAATTTGTCATCAATCTGCATGAAAAAACCCCATAAATTACAATAGCATAAACGCCTAGATAAAAAAATAGCGCGGCAGACCCCTNGTNTCCTGTTTTATTCGGTTTCCAAAATAATAATATTTGAAAAAAACAGGACACTAAGGATCTACAGCGCCTTTGCTGTTATGTTAATACTGTATAAAATTTTGGGTATTTCGTCAATATAAAAAAATAGTAAAAAGCCCTTGACATAGTATCAATGTATGATATCATTATTAATGTGAACTCCAAACAAAAGAGGACGCTTAATGATGTTTTTTATAACCCTGTAAAAAGCTCGATTTTGTGGACGGACATAGAAAGTTTATTTAAGGCGCTCGGCGCGTATATCGAGGAAGGAAGCGGCTCAAGAGTCTGCGTTTTGCTTAACGGCATTGCCGCTGTTTTCCACAGGCCGCACCCGCGGAAAGAGACAGACAAGGGCGCGGTTAAATCTGTCAGGCATTTTTTAATAAATGCGGGAGTATATCATGATGAATTATAAAGGTTATTCCGGTAAAGCCGACTACGACGATGACGCCGAAATTTTCTACGGCGAAGTAATCGGACTTAGGGATGTTGTTACCTTCAGGGGGGCAAGCGTTAAAGAAATGCAAAAGTCGTTCAGGGACAGCATTGACGACTATCTTGCGTTTTGTAAACGCATGAACAAAGCGCCTGATGTTCCCGCTTCGGGGAAATTGATACTTAGAATACCGCCGGAACTTCATTCCTACGCGGCGATAATGGCAAAATCCGAAGGGAAAAGCCTTAACTCATGGGTAGCGGAAGCGGTAAAAGATAAATTATATATGAAATAGCGGANATAACCTTATTGTAAATTATTTTAATTTATGTTTTAATATAATAAAATGAAAAGCTTAAGAGTCACTTTTTCATTANTATTGACAGGTATAAGNATTGTCGTTGCTCTCGGTATCGGGCTGATAATGTTTTTTCAATACGCGTCATATATCACAGCCAGTTATACCGATGTTATCGAAAATACCGCTCATTCGATAGAACGTCTTTTCCCCGAGATTAAAGATGTTAACAGGCTTTTAGATGAAGCGAGAAACGGAGAGCAGTCGTACCTCGATCTTGTTACGCAAATAGATTATATAACTCAATCATACGGTTTTGCTTATATCTATTACCTTCAACAAAACAGAGGCGCGGTTAATTTTATATTCGATGTTGATGATCTTCAGCTTGTAACCGAAGGCAAAATAGAAGAGTATCTTTTAAAAAATTACGATGAACCGCCGGCTGAGATTTCGCAGGCATGGAACAGCGGCGTTTTCACAATGACCGCGAAACCGTACACCGATGAATGGGGTACATTTGTTTCCGGCTTTTACCCGGTAAGAAATGACAACGGCGTGATAACCGGTGTTTTAGGTCTTGACCTTGATGTCAGTTATGTAATGGGTCTTGAAAACCGCGCGATTCATATTTTTCTTATTTCCCTCTTTGTAATTCTGGCGGGTGCGGTAGCTGTTTCCCTCAGCGCCGCCGCTTCAATTACAAAGCCAATCATCGAAGTATCGGCCGCAGCCAACTTGCTCGCGCAGATGCGTTTTGATATTAAAACATCAAAATTGAGAAAAGACGAAATCGGCATAATGCAGTCGGCGTTATACGCAATCCGAGATACCCTGCGTCAGACAATGGGAGAAATTAATGACGAACAATTGGGTAAACAATTAAATATCAGCCGGAACCTTAATATAATAATAAAACAATCAAACGATGAACTTCAAACAATTATTGACGGCATGAAGGTGCTTGTAAACAAGACCGAAGGAGAAAATGATTCCGTTCGTAAAACCGCCAAGTCCGTGGACGACATCATTATCAATATTGAGGCTCTCAANAANGCAGTGCAATCTCAGGGGGACAGCGTCACCTCATCATCAACATTGATAGAACANATGGTTACGGGAATTCAAAATATCAGAGATACNGTGCTTGAAGCCAATAAAATAACCGTGAATCTGGGAGAAGCGTCAAAGAACAGCAAGAGAACCCTTGAACTGCTGACAAAAGATATAGTCAATTTGACGGAACGATCAGCCGCGTTGGACAAAGCTAATAAAACAATTTCCGGCATTGCCGCGCAGACAAATATTCTTGCAATGAACGCCGCCATAGAAGCGGCGCATGCCGGTGAACTCGGCAAAGGCTTCGCTGTTGTTTCTTCTGAAATTAGAAAGCTTGCCGAATTGTCCAACAAGGAATCGAATTCGATTTCCACAGAAATTAAAAATATGACATCGGCGATAAACGAGATACGAAAAGTCTCCGGAGAAAACGCGGAGAGCATGAATAATATATTTTTAAAATTAAACGAGATGAGTTCATCATTCGCCAGCATCAAGGAAACTATTGATATGCAGGCGCGGAACAGCGGGAAAATAGTGGATGCTCTGAGCAAGATCCGCAACATGGTGGATGAAGTTAATCATGATTCGGTAAAAATAAAATCGGACAGCGCCGCTATTGTAAGTACAATTAAGGAATTACATACCGCGACGGAAGAAGTGAACACAAGCGTTAATTCAGCTCAAAACGCGAGTAATCAGATAGCGCAGTCATTTTCAATGGCAAAGAAGATAGTGGACGGAGTNGTAATNATAAGACCGGATAAAAGTAATTAAGGTAGTTTTCAACACCGGGNTGGTTTTGAAAAAGTTTCAGGAGAGAATATGTTTTTCAAAAAGAAGAAAGATGAATTAAATGATCAGCTTGCCGTATACCGTGAACGCCAATCAGCCAGGTGGGGTAAGCCGAAATATAATATAGACGCCGGTATAACAATTTCCGGTTTTGAGGGTGAAGGTCAGGTTGGAAATGTCAGCCTTACAGGCTGCAGCATGATGAGCGTCACCTACATCAATATAATACCAGGCGAGGTTTATAAGTTAAAATTCATTCCGGCTCAGAAAGATAATATGAAGCCGTTTAATCTAAGCATGAAATTAAACTGGATAAAAAGCAGCGAGACCTTGTTTCTTGCCGGGTTTGAACTGGAAGGCGCCACAGGAGGCGAGCATCTGAAACAGTATGTCGAGATATTGCGTTCCTACGGAATTGAACCTGATTACGGTAATATGAGCGCCCCGCAATCGTAATATACGTGCGTAAAATACGTGCGTAATATACGAGTAGATTCATAATTAATTTTTTATGTATACTTGACTCATGGATAAAATATTAATTCTAGATTTTGGAAGCCAGACCACTCAGCTTATCGCAAGGCGTATTCGCGACCTTGGCGTATACACCGAAATAGTCCCCGGCGATGCGGCATTGACNGATAACATCATCACAGCGGATGTAAAGGGAATAATTCTTTCCGGTTCTCCGGAATCTGTCTACGGAGCNGGTTCCGCGCCGGACAAAAAAATCTACAACTGCATCCGCGCCGCAGACAACAGCGCAATGCCGCTGCTNGGTATTTGTTACGGCCTTCAGCGGATGACGCANGATCTTGGCGGCAAGGTTGAATCTTTNCCNCATGTAGAATATGGAAGGATCGAAGTGAAGATAGGGGTTAGGGATCAGGGGTTAGGGGTTAGTTCTGCAAATAGCAATACAGAGAATTCAACAAATGCCAGCGGGTTAACAGAAATATTTTTAAAGGGATTTCGGGAATCGTTTACCGCGTGGATGAGTCATGGAGATACATTAACAAAACTTGCGCCGGGTTTCAGGGAATACGGGACAAGCGCTACGGGTTTTCCGGCAGTTGTTGTTCATGAAGAAAAACCGTGGTTCGGACTCCAGTTTCATCCTGAGGTAACTCATTGCGAAGACGGCGGTAATATTCTAAGCGCGTTTATTTTTAATGTCTGCGGCTGTGAAAAAAGCTGGAGCATGGAACACTATATTGAAGAATTAAAACAGTCAATTAAAGAACGCGCGGGAAAAAATCCTGTTCTGCTTTTAATTTCAGGCGGCGTTGATTCCACTGTAGCGGGAGCCGCGCTTTTGAATGTTCTTAATCCCGAGCAAGTTCACTTAATGTATTTTGACACAGGCCTTATGCGTAAAAATGAAACAGAAACTGTCCGCGCGAATTTGGAAAAGTTAGGCGCTAAGAACTTACATATAATCATGGGCGAGGAAGAATTTCTTTCGGCGCTTAAAGGGAAAAATGATCCTGAAGAAAAACGAAAAATAATAGGCGATTTATTTATCACGATACAAGAACGCGAAGTCGCGCGGCTTGGTCTTCCCGATAATTACCTGCTCGCGCAAGGAACATTGTATACGGATTTAATCGAGAGCGGAAAAGGCATCGGCAAAAAAGCGCATGTGATAAAAAGCCATCACAATGTCGCAAGCCCGCTCGTGGACGCTAAACGCAGAGCCGGAAAAATAATCGAACCGCTGGATCGCCTTTACAAGGACGAAGTACGCCGCATGGGACGCTTACTCGGCGTTGATGAAGAAATTATCCGCCGTCATCCATTTCCCGGCCCCGGCCTTGCGACACGTATACCCGGAGAAGTGACAAAGGAAAAATGCGATGTATTGCGCGAAGCGGACGCGGTTTTTATCGAAGAATTAAAGAAACGTTATGTGAAATTTATCGCCGGCGATGTAAGCACAGCATCTTCATCTGTCAACCTGTATGACGATATCTGGCAGGCATTCGCTGTGCTTCTGCCGCTCCGTTCCACGGGAGTCGCAGGAGATGAAAGAAAGTACGGCTGGGTTCTGGCGTTACGCGCCATTACAAGCAGCGACGGGATGACCGCGGATGTCTACCCGTTTGAAACGCGCGACCTTCTGGAAATATCTACGCGCATCACAAACACGGTAAAAGAAATCGGGCGCGTTACTTATGATATTTCAAGCAAGCCGCCCGCTACAATTGAATGGGAATGATACAATGGATTTGTTTGACAACTGAAGTTATCGAACAACTCTAATATTTATAATCTTTTTAAAATATCTTTTTTAGTTAGTCCGTTACTTTTCGCAAGGCTGTTCCAATTGCGTACAGCCATAAACCGCCATAAAAATTTCGGGAAATTTGGGGTTAGATATTTTACTTCCATTGGTTTTATTAACTCAATACTTTCCGCCAGTATCTGTAATGCGCAAGCCAGACTTTTAAATAAATCCCTTTCCTTTGGGAGATGTTTAGTACGCGAGATCATTTCACCGGCGCCCTGCCCTATTCCGCCGCCGAAAATGACGCCTGTTTGTTCACACCAGTTTTTAATTATTTCAAACGCGATATTATTTTGCTTTCCTTCAAAAAATCCATTATTAACAACCGTATACATTATTAAATTCTCTTTTCTTTGAATTTTTAAAATATTTTCAAATTCGATTAACAATTTTAATGTATTAGACGGTATGGAATGTACAAAAAGAGGGAATATTAAAACAATTACATCATCGGAAATTATTTCATTTAACGTTTCATTACTTAATTGTTTTAATCCGCAATTAAATATTTTTATTTCATATGATTGATTTATATAACCTTTTAACCTTTCCAAAATAAGTCCTGTATTTGATTCACCGGTTTTTTGACTGCCATTAATTAAACTTATTTTCATATTTATATTTCCTTAATATCTTCAAATGAATTATAAAAATATACGTTTCTTTTCTGATTCTGCGCGATTCTTTTTACCAATTTCTGAGCGGTTTCTTTTTCATTATCTGATATTTTCCCGTAAAAGTGANCAGANTAAATNATTTTATTTTTATATCTTCTGGGATGCCGCGTTTCTCCATTCTCAGTTTTAAAATACGGTAAAATAAAAGGACATACGCTTCTGTCTAAAACATTTTTAAC
>WQRT01000146.1 GCA_009786625.1 Treponema sp. | reverse complement strand
AGCACATCACGCATTCTCGCTTCTATCGTATCTGTTCCGTAAATATGCGGCGGAGAAGAAACAGTCATTATCTGGTTTATAATTATTTTCACCTAACGTTCTCCCTAACTTTTTTTATTTCTCTGCTTGGCAAGCTCTACCCTTCTGATTGTGCGGATCGCTTGTGACAATCTGCGCTTCGCGGGGCAGATGTAAGAACAGCTACCGCATTCAATGCAGTCAAGTCCGTTGTGCTTAACGAACGCCTCGCCGTCTTCCTTTAAAATATCCGCGTTTAACTCTGTCGGTATCAATCCTGTCGGGCAATGCTCCACGCAGCTTCCGCATCTGATGCAGTTTCTTTCAGGCGGTATATGCGCTTCTTCTTCGGTTAAAAATAAAACGCCTGAAGTTGTTTTAACAATCGGAACATCAGTATCAAAAATCGCGGTTCCCATAAGCGGGCCGCCCACTACAATTTTTTCAGGGTTTGCTTTGAACCCTCCCGCGAGATCCACAAGGTCGTCAAGTTTAGTGCCGATACGCGCTTTATAATTTCCGGGGTTTCTGAGCGCGCCGCCTGAGAGCGTAACAACTTTCCGCATAAGAGGCCTCCCGCGGAAAATCGCGCGGTGTATCGCGATAACGGTATCGACATTTTGTACAATGCATCCTGAGTCCATCGGAAGTTTCCCCGACGGCACTTCCCTTCCCGTTACCGCGGTGACAAGCTGCTTCTCGCACCCTTGAGGATATTTTGTTTCGACAACAATAAGATCAATTTCCGGAACGCCTTCACAGCTTTTTTTAAGCGATTCAATCGCATGAGGTTTATTATCTTCAACTGCGATAATGCCTCTCGCGCCTTGTATCACTTTTAATATTATTTTTAAACCCGTTACGAGACGATCCGATTCTTCGAGCATCACTCTGTTATCTGTCGTAAGATAAGGTTCGCACTCACAGCCGTTTACGATCACTGTATCGATTTTTTTGTCAGGCGGCGGAGAAAGTTTTACATGAGTCGGAAAACCGGCGCCGCCAAGACCGACGATTCCCGCTTCGCGGATTATGTGAACAATTTCTTCTTTTGTAAGATCATCATAACTGTCGCGCTTTCTGATGCTTTCGTGTTCTTTAAGCTCTCCGTCATTTTCAACGATAATCGAATCGACAATCGTTCCCACAACTGTCAGATGCGGGCGGATATCCTTAACAATTCCCGATACGCTTGAGTGAATGGGTGCGCAGATAAACGCTTCGCTGTCTCCGATTTTTTCACCCAAAAGAACCTTCTGCCCTTTTTCGACAAGAGGTTTACAAGGAACGCCAAGATGCATCACAAGCGGAAAAATAATTTCACTGCCGGGAGCGGGAAGAAGCGTGTTAATCGCCATGTGTCTTGTAATTTCTTTCTGCTCGTTTGGATGAATACCGCGTTCGAATGTAAATCTTTTTTCTTTTTTAGTCTTCGTTTTCAATAAATACCTCTTTGAAATTATCGGTATAAATAATTCAGAGCCTATATTTTGAATATTATTATTAAAAACCAAAAATGTACAGTACTATTTATCTGTTCAAAAAATCATTTTTGATGTAAAATTGATTATATATTTTTATATTGATGACAGGAGAAAGCTATGCAGAATTTTGAATATTGTAATAAAACAAAAATAATTTTCGGCAGGGGAACTGAAAATCAGGTTGGAAGCGAAATCGCCAAAATGCTTCCCGACGCAAAAAAAATCCTTTTACACCACTCAGGCGGCTTCGCTGTTAAAAGCGGTCTAATCGACAGGGTAATGAAAAGTCTTAAAGGATCGGGTATAAGCTGGGTTGAACTGACAGGCGTACAGCCTAACCCGCGCCTTTCGCTTGTAAGAGAAGGAATCGAAATTGCAAAGCGCGATAAACTTGATATGATCCTCGCAGTCGGCGGAGGCTCCGCGATCGACTCGGCAAAAGCGATAGCTGTCGGCGCTGTCAATGACGGCGATGTGTGGGATTTTTTTGACAGGAAGAAAGCCGCTGACAAAGCGCTTCCTGTCGCAACTATCGTGACAATTCCCGCCGCCGGCAGCGAATCGAGCATCAGCGCCGTTATTACAAACGAAGAAGGCCCGTGGAAAAGGGGGATCAATTTTCAATGCATCCGCCCGGTATTTTCGATAATGAATCCCGAGCTGACATACTCTCTTCCGCCGTATCAAACCGCATGCGGAATAACGGACATGATGGCGCACATCATGGAAAGGTATTTTACAAAAGAGCCTAATGTCGAACTGACGGACGAACTTTGCGAAGGAGCGTTAAGAACAATTATCCGCAACGGACGGAAAATTTTCTCTGGAGGAGAGAACGACTACGCCGCAAGAGCGGAAATCATGTGGGCGGGAGCGTTAGCGCATAACGGACTTCTTGACACAGGCAGAATCGGCGACTGGGCAAGCCATGCTCTTGATCATGAATTGTCCGCTCTTTTCGACATCGCCCACGGCGCGGGACTCGCGATCATTTTCCCGGCATGGCTAAAATTTAACATAAATGAAAACAATGAAGCGGCTTTAACCGCGCGTCTTGCCCGCTTTGCCGCGAAAGTCTGGGGAGTAGACGGCGCGTTTTACGATTTAAAACAAGCCGCGCTTGAAGGCGTTTACCGTATGGAAAACTTTTTTAAATCAATCGGAATGCCTGTACGTTTCGCTGATGCCAATATTGACACCTCCCGCATACCGGAAATGGTGAAACGCGTTGTACACTTCGGCCCGATTGGTCAGTACCGCAAACTTGATGAGAAGGACGCGCTTGCGATTTATAAATTAGCGGCAGAGTAATAATATTCTAACATTTTAATTGAAAATCATTAAAGGCTTTTCTAAAACTTCAGTTTTTGAAAAGCCTCAATTTGTTATTTTTGAATCATTATTCTCTTTGTAAATTTGAATGATAATTTCTTCCATCGGCAGTTCTTTCACCGCGATGTCCGAGAAGATTATTTTCTGCGACAGGTTTTTGATAAAATCGCCGATTGGCGTTTTTGATGTATCGACTTCCAGCGTTATTTCAAGCGGCGATTTCTGTTCAAACAATCTTACATTATCACTGCCGGAGAAAAAGGATTTTTCCATGTCGATAGGCTCTTTTAAAACAAGTTCTACAATTTTCTTTTCACCCAGATTAAGCTGTAAATTCTGTAATGTGTTATCAAAAACCTTTGCGCCGTGATTAATTACAATTACATGATCTGCAAGCTGCTTTACATCTTCAAGATCGTGAGTTGTTAAAATAAAGGTAGTTCCGCTTTTATTAAGTTTTTGAATAAACTCGCGGATTTTTCCTTTTGCGATTACATCAAGTCCGATAGTGGGTTCATCAAGGAAAACGATTTTCGGCCTGTGAAGCATCGCCATAATAAATTCGCATTTCATTCGCTCGCCGAGCGATAAAACGCGCGTTGGTTTATTCATTACATCTTCAATTTCAAAAAGACAGGCAAGTTCGTCAAGACGCGATTTGTAATCCTTCTTTGATATCCCGTAAATCGCGCGGTTCATGTTAAAACTGTCAACAGGCGGAATATCCCAGACAAGCTGCGAACGCTGTCCGAACACCGCGCCGATTTCGCGCACATACTTTTTTCTGTCCGCGTAAGGACGAAAACCCAAAGCTTTAATTTCTCCCGCTGTGGGATAGAGCGCGCCGCAGAGCATTTTTATCGTTGTAGATTTTCCGGCTCCATTAGGACCAAGAATTCCGCAGACAGAACCTTCCTCAACATCAAACGAGACATTATCAACCGCTTTTACAATCACTTTTTCGCGTATAAAAAAACTCTTTACAGTTTCGCTTAACGAACTTCCGCGTTTGTAGGTGGTGTATGTTTTGCATAAATTTTCCACTTCTATAATTTTCTCATTGTTCATATCAAACTCCCCGTTATTTTCAGTCACTTGTAACTCTATCCACCGACACCTTCGTATAATTTCACCATATATTGATAAATCCAAATTCCAAAAATCATGAAAAGAAAACACGGTATTACCGCGAAAAACGCGGACGGATCAAGGCGTCCCAAAATAGCGCTTGCCGGAAAAAATCCTATCATCGCGACAGGAATTATAAACGCGGTTACCGCCTGCACCGCCTTTGGGAAAATTGTCGCAGGATATTTTCCAAAAGTCATTATGCTGTCAAATATTTCCGGGATGCGCGAATTTCCCACCCACTTAAACGATGTCGCCGCCATCAGCATCTGCATCCCCGCCATTACGGCAAAACCTGCCGCGAATAATAGTAAAAATTGAAATGCCGCGGCGGACGATGCAATGCCGGTATTCGAAAGCGCGAAACCGAATAACGCGCCTCCTCCGATTATAAGACCCGCGCTCCCAGTATCAAAATTGGTGACAATTAAAAACAAAAGCGGATTAACAGGACGCAGCAGAACAATTTCAAAACTGCCTTCGCGTATATGCCGCATTGTCGTCCATAACACTCCGCTGAACATTATGCACGCAAGCCCGTTTGATAAAGTAAAAACCGACTGCATCAGAAGAACTTCGTAAAAATTCCAGCCGGGAAAACTCGCTCCCGCTCTGTAAATAAGAATAGTTACAAGCGGAAATAAAATGTTAAACCCAAGCGTTATCAAAAGCGATAAAATAAAATTAAGCCTGTAAGTCAGTTCACGCGCAATTGCCGTCTTAATACACTCGGCGTAAATTATTAAATATTTTTTCATAAATAATTTCCAGTCATCATAAAAATATTTTCACTGCACACTACCCGCCGCGCAATAGTCATTTTAAGCTCCGACTGCCGTGAATTGTTTAATCGCCGCTTTATACATAAGCTCCGAAACTAAAAACATAATTAAAACAGCCGCCGCCTGTATACAGACAATTTGCGGAATGGTCATACTAATGTCACCTAACGAATAACTTCCAAGAAACACCATCGCGGGAACATATATCGTGTATTGAAACGGCAGAAAAAATTGTATCATCTGGATTGGCGCCGGAAAGAAAACAAGCGGAATAAGCATGCCGGAAAAAACGCTTGCGGCAAGAGAATAAACCGCTCTAATCCCTTCCGACTGGGTAAACCAGAATGATGTCATGCCGATGCAATAATTAACAAAAAAATTCATTAGAAAAGCCAGCGCGATAGAAAGAAAAGCCCACCCAAAATGCGCAGGCCTCATGTCAATCCCGAAGAGCAATGTGAAAATTAAAAGGCACGGAATAAACTCAACGATAAACCCAAGCGACCTGTGTCCTACTTTCTGCGACAGCGCGAAAAAACGGTGATTAAGCGGGCGAAGCGCGAAAGTTAAAAACTTTCCGGTTCGTATCAGCATGGACAAATTCCAATCCGCAAAATCCATTGTCAGGTAGCCGATCAAAGCTGTTACGCCAAAATAACGGATCATCTGCGTATACTCAATGCCGTTCAAAACCCGCGCCGCGCCTTCGGGATGCGCGCCGCCATACACAGCCGTCCAAATAAAATAAAGTACAATAAAGTAAATTGGACCGACCAGTATGGAAACCATGGAATGGGTGCGGTAAGCTCCCCATTCCTTGTAAGTAACAAACGCGACCGCCACGCAGACATCAATTTTTTGCTTAACTAAATTTATCAACGTCAAAGCAAGCCAGACCAAATAATATTCTGCACATTGAACTGCGCTCTGTGAAACCAGCCTTCTTTCGCGAACGGCACAATCCATGCCGCTACGATATCTTCTTTTGGATCGATGTAAAGCGAACACGCTCCCGACCCTTCGTGCATATACGTGCTTCGTGACATTGTAAACGCGGGACCGTTTCGCATATCAAAGCCTATGCCGTAATAGCGCTCTTTTTCTTTCGCGCCCCATGTGTAATTAGGATAGCTGACAGCCAGGGTTGTCATTTTTTCTACCGCGATTCTTCCAAGTACACGGACTCCGTCAAGGGTTCCGTTAAAGAGCATCATTTTTCCAAAACGATTGACATCAAAAGCCGTAGATTCAAGTCCGCCTCCGGTTGACGGAATATTAAGCATCTCGCCGATCCACTGCGGTTTATGAGTACCATTGATGATTTCACTTAAATATTTTTCGCCGTCTTCATCAGATACAATTGAACGCTTCGCCATATCGGGCGTCAGATCAAAAGCCGTATCTTTCAGACCGAGAGGTTTACAGATATTATCCTCGATATATTTGTGAGCTGACATTCCTGTAATTTTTTCAATCATCGCGCCCAGTATCACAAAACCAAAACTGCAATACGCCCATTCGGTATCCGGTTTTACTCTGAAACCGCTTCCGATTGTGCCTAACGCGGCTTTTATCCAGTCGAAATCATTCTTCTTGCTCTCATCGCATAATTTGTAAGCGTCGTGGATCATCTTCCAGTAATTTGTTTGATACTTATTGTCAAAGCAGCCGTCGTCAGTGTGCATGCCTGAAGTATGGGTCAACAACTGATAAGGCGTTACGCCGTTATAAGGAGGCGTATTAAACTGCGGCAATACTTCGCCGACCGGAATATCAAGGCGCATTAAACCGTCTTCGACAAGCTTCATGATAGCGACCGCGGTAAATGTTTTTGTGATTGAAGCAATGTAGCGGACAGAGTCCGGCTGAACAGGCGTATTATCATCCTTGCGAAAAGATTTTTTCCCAACCGCTCCGTGCGCGAAAACTTTTCCCTTGCGCGAGACACAATAAGTCGCGCACTGAATTTCACCGTCATCAATGAGGCGCTGCAAGTGGGTGTTCAGCACATCAAGCCGTTTTTCATCGTAGCCGACATCAATAGGCTTACAATCAATTTTTCCCTGTGTATATAACATAAAATCTCCTTTAGAATAAATATGATATATTTTAGAAATCTATAATTAACATTTTTGATCATCTGTGTAAGATCATCATATTGCCAACTTTTTAAAAAAACGGTAAAATGTCCAAGTGTCCGACAATTGGACACTCGCGCCGGCGTGGTGGAATGGCAGACACTGGGGACTTAAAATCCCCTCCTAGCAATGGGGTATGAGTTCGAGTCTCATCGCCGGCATAGTATATTTCTTTATGTAATAAGGATTTATGCAGAACTTCCCAAACAACGGGCGTTCTTAATCATTGCATTATGCGAAAACGACACATAAAACCGACACCTAAGATCGTTTTTCAATGTTGTTTACTGGGATTAAGATATGAAACACGCCTTACCGTTTTCTGTGTTCAAAAGGGCAGATCGTCCCTGTTATTCAGTGAAGTTTAAGAATGAATCCACAGGGGAATATTACCCGGCAATCAGCACC
>WQRT01000145.1 GCA_009786625.1 Treponema sp. | reverse complement strand
GATCCGGCGGCGTATGAACAGACGGACGCAAAGCCGGTTACCAGAAGCAGCACAGTCCCTCCCAGGCTTGTGTCGCTGCGGCAGTTCGCGCCCTCACCCGGAGATCAGGGACAATACGGAACATGCACCGGCTGGGCGACTGCTTACGCCGCGAGGACAATATCGGAATCAATAGCTTTAAATAGAACAAATCAAGCGCAAAGCACAGATAACGCCTTTTCCCCGAATTTTGTTTACCTGGGGCATTACCTTAGTCTCGGCATCACTCCGACCGGCCAGGAGGGAGCGGTTCTTTCGCGCATCCTTGATTTCGTCAGAACGACAGGAGCAGTTCGGAGACAGCCGTTTGAAAGAACCACGGCGTTCAACCGTATATCATTTTCATCATTCGCCAATATTCAACTCTACCCTATTTCGAACTATGTAAGGCTTTTCTCTAACCGCGCGGGTACGTCAGGCCCTGTAGAGGAAAGAGTAACGCCGGTTAGACGCAGCCTTTCGGAAGGCAAACCGGTCGTTATCGGCATGAATACCCCCGCTTCATTTTTTAACGCGAGAGACGTTTGGCGGCCGCATGAAACTCCGACCATCAATCACGGCGGACACGCAATGTGCGTAGTCGGTTATAACGACGATATACACGGCGGCGCTTTTGAGATTCAGAACAGTTGGGGAACAAGCTGGGGAAATAACGGTTATATATGGATAACTTACAACGATTTCGCCAGATATGTATTCGAAGCCTTCGAAATGATAGAAAACCTTGCTAATTACAGGGATTCTTCACGGTTTGCGGCTTCCATAAACATCGAAATCTGGAACAGCCAGCAGGGGATGCCCGTTTCTTACGATAATCAAGGTTTTTACAGAACGCGGACATCTTATCCTTCAGGAACCACATTCCGTTTTCTCATGACAAACCGCCATCCGGCATATGTTTACGCGTTCGCCGCTGACACCAATTCAAACGAAGTCACCAGAATATTCCCGCTGGAGGGCGTATCGCCTGTTATGGATTATTCGGACAGCACAATCGCATGGCCGAGTGAAGAAGACTGGATGGCAATGGATAATATTACAGGCACCGATTACTTAGTCGTCCTGTACTCAAAAAGAGAACTCGATATAGCGTCGATACAACGTCGTTTCGCGCTGGAAGCAGGATCATTCACTGAACGGGTAGCGCGGGCTGTCGGAGCGAATTTCATCCCCTACAACACAGTTCAATACAACGCGAGCCAGATTGAGTTCACCGCCGTATCGAACAATCCAAGCGCGATTTTCGGTTTGCTGCTGGCCATTGACCATCACGCGAGGTGACGCGCCCTTGAATTTTATTGATATTTAAACCGAAAGGTTGTATATTATTATTGGATTAAAGTTTTAGTTAAGAAATCGGACTAGATTCGATTTAAGGAGATATATTATGAAGAAGATCGCCGCCATAGTCCTGTTTCTGGCTGTCAGTGTTTGTATGCTGCAGGCGCAGGGTTTGTCCTGGAATGTCAGATTTGTCAGGGGGCAATCGCAGGAATCCGTTCCTATAGTTCAGGCAATCAGAATGGAAACAGGTGATACTTTCCAGATTACCATTTCATCGGAAGCCGACGCGTTCTGCTACGTTTTATGTTATGATTCTCAGCGCCAGCTTGCCGTTTTAAATAATGATTTTCAAATGCGCGCGTCTCAGGAAAGGTTGTTCGGCCCCATGATGATTAATGATCCGCCGGGAACAGAAACAATCTATATAATCATGAGTTCAGACAGACAGACACAGTTGGAAGAACGCATTCGGAGTTTCAACAGCCAGCCGGATTCCAGGTCGTTTCACAACAACCTTGTGCGGGAAATTCAGAGCTTGCAAAACAGCGTATCAAGATTGGGAGAACCTGCAAGCGTTTATATCCCAAGCGGCGGCACAACCAGGGGAAATACCCAGGCATTTGTGACAAGGTTCTCAGGCCGCAATCTTTATGTCAGAGCGATTACGATACGGCATTAAAAATCCGCTGTTTTCCATAGCCATACTGGCTGTATCGGGCGCGGCGGCGTTTTTATTATCAATTTCCGGTCTTACGCATTATTGGGACACAAATCTTTATGATTACTGCATCAATACGCGCGTAGTCTCAACCGATAAAAGCAGAAGTCCTATTGTCGCGACTATCGATCTGAATGACCGCAGCATCGAAGCGTTAGGTGAAGATCTTGATACCCGCAGATCGTTTGCAGACCTTGTAAATGTTCTTAACGATTCCAACACAAGCGTTAATTTCGATTTTCTTTTTACCAGCGTAAAAAGTCATGACGATGATTTTACAAGCGCGGTTGAGTGGTCGGGAGCGGCAGTTGTTGCTTCTCTTGCGGTACGCGAAAATATTTTTGATCAGCCAAACCGCCCGTACCGCGAACTAAACGAGCGTGAAAAGGAACTGTTTGCAAGGCACGTATGGCACATAAACGTGGTAAATGAGGGAAAAATACCGGTTGCGGGTACTTTCATTCTGCCGGTACCTTCGCTTATTGAATCGGCAACGCAAATCGCGCATATCAATGTAGAGCCGGACGAAGACGGTATTTACAGAAGAGCAAACCTTCTATATAAATGGGGAGACGGNTATATACCNTCATTGCCTTTAGCCGCGGGCGTTCTGTATTGGGGCATCCCCGTTGAATCAATTATATTAAAAGCGGGCGAGTATCTGGCTGTTCCGCTTGCCGAAGATGAAATAATAAAAATCCCGATTGACGAATACGGCCGCGTTCTTATCCCCTACAGTGAAAATTGGGTGGATCAGCAAAATAGAATTTCCTTTGATAATGTTGTAAAGGCAAGATACGATGACGATGCATTTGACGAAGTTTTTTCAACTCTCACGGGAAAAATCGCGATAGTAGCGGAAATCAGCACAAGCCAAAAAGATTTCGGTCCGACTTCATTTGAAAGCCTTTATCCGCTTTCCGGCATTCATGTCGAGGTATTAAGCGGCTTTCTCGACTGGTCGATAGACAGGGCATTTATCGGCACGAATGCGTCATCTTACAAATTGATCGTCATATCTCTGATATTGATAGCGGCGTTCATTTTTATAAATATTAAAGGCGAGTTATTTTCCCATCTCGGTTTTGTTTCCGCGGTCGCGTTTCTCACGAGCGCCGCGTTGTACCGCTGGCTGCAATGGGCGATTGCTCCCTGGTTCGCGTTTCCCGCCATTTTGTTATTATTGCTTTGGGCAGGATCATTTTTAAGCCGGCTCTTTATACGCTACCGGGCGCAGCTTCTTATGCAAAACGCCCTTTCGCGTTATTTCCCTCGCGCCCTTGCCGAGCGTATAATGAAGGAAGGTAAAACCGATTTAAAACCCGGATATAAGGATTTAACTATTCTTTTTTCCGACATATCGGGTTTTACAAAATGGAGTTCCGATAAAAAACCTGAAGATGTACACGGTTTCCTGAACGAGTATCTTGAAAACATGGCAAACATTTTATTCGCGCACGGCGGAACAGTTGACAAATTTATGGGAGACGGAATCCTCGCGTTCTTCGGAGATCCGTTCGAGATGGAAGATCACACGGAACGAAGCATAGAGGCGGCCATCGCGATGCAGAAAGAAGTACGCATCCTCGCCGAAAAATGGAAACCTCTTGTAAACATTGATTTAAAAGTACGCATCGGCATAAACACAGGCAAAGTAATTGTAGGAAATCTCGGCAGTAAGACGCGCGTTGAATACACAGTCATAGGCGCCGCTGTTAATCTGGCGCAGCGCATGGAAAGTAACGCGCCTGTCGGGGGTATTCTTGTTACATCGCATATCTGGGAAAAAGTTAAGGATAAATTCAACTTTACAGAAAAAAAGAACGTTTCGGTGAAAGGCTACGAAGAAATTATTGAAGCGTATGTTGTCGATCAGGGGATAAAATAATTCCTACAGTGACGTTAAACGATCTTTCTTTCAGCGGCGATACGGATCGCATCGGCAAGATTTTCCGCGCCTAATTTAATGTAAATATTATTAACCACCATCTTTACAGTATTAATGGAAAGATTTCGGCTTTCGGCGATTTCCGTACGCGATAATCCGTGTGAAAGATCGGATAGAATTTCATTTTCTCTGGCTGATATAACAATATTATCTGTGATGTAATTTTCATTTTTATATTCAGAGATAAAATGCGCAAGATGTTTCGCGTAAGATGCCGACTTGCGGACAATGTCTTCCAGCCATGTTTTTGGAATTTTACAATCGCTTTTCATCGCGGATGTCGCAAGAGTGCGCATATCCTTTCCAAGTTCAATAAACGGCAGAATAATATCGTTAGGGTGAGCGTTATTATACGCTTCTTCAAACGCGGCATACGCTTTATCCTTCTCTTTCATTTTGTAGTAAGCGCACGCTTCCAGTATCAAAAGCTCAATGCGGCAGAACAAATAGGATTCCCTTTGTTTCATGTCATGAACATAAGACAGAAGAAGCGGAAAATTTCTTGACAGATAGCAGAAACGCGCTTTCGCGTGATTGGATAAATTCTCGATAAAACTGGCGTAGGCGTAATGCGTAAAATCTTCTTTTAACCAGTCGGGGATTTTCTCAGGCTGGTTTAGAACGCAGTAATACCAGCACATTATTATGTCATAATATTGAAACCGGTTATAGTATTTTTCATGATCAAGAAGGGATTTCATTTCTTTAATTGTTGCCCGGGCTTTCGCGTAATTCCCCTGCGAGACGGCGATACGAAGAATGTAGGATAACGCCTTTTGAACATATCCCGATTTTCTCTTGTCGTTTGCCGCACGGTTCATTCCGCGTATTAAAAAAGAAATCGCGCTTTGCATCTCGCTCTGGTAAAATTTAATTTCTCCGACGGCAAGATCATCTTCTCCCGTATCAAAATTAATAAAACAGCGTGAAAAATGTGAAACAGTCCGTTTTAAGGCTTCATAAAAATCCATTAAGGAGCCTTTTCTCGGCGAACCTACAGCGCAAATCCACGGCGAGGGAGAGCGGGTAATAAGAATTCCCGGATCCATCGGTTTATCATAACAGTCGGCCTGTTTTCCGTAATAAATGTCAAAATCATACACGTCGTTTACTATGCAAAGCGAGGCGCGCATGACTGACCAGCAGTAGTATACGCTGCTCAATGTGCTTCTTCTGAATGAATTATCAAAGGGNAGGTTTATATATCTTGCCTCATAAAACGCNGCGAGCTTNTCGGCTTCTTTCATAAGTCCGCTGCACATTGTTACGCGCAAATGCGTGGAGGCAAGATACGTTACTTTGTCAAAAATTTCTATCGGCGTNCGTTCTAATATGTCTGACGCGTAACAGGCGATATCATAGGGTATCTGCGCGAAGGATCCTATNAACATTTCGACAATAGATTTGTAATCTCCTATTTTTTCATAATACGAAAGCGCGTCAATCTTAAAACCGTTCTTGAAGCACCACTTTCCGGCGATTGTGTAGGTGTTATGTTTTTGCTCGTCAGATAACAGTTCCTGCTTTGTCGCGAGGAATGCTAAAAAAAGCGGATGGATCAAAAACGCGTTGATGTATGTGTCACGGCGCACATAGGCGTTCTGTCTTTCCATATTCGCCACAAGGTATTCCTCATTTCCGGCCAAAAGCACGATCAGATCCACAGACAGATGATCGATTAAGGAAAGACGCACTAAAAAGTTCTGAAGGTCAGGGGCCGTTGTTTCCCATATTTCCGTTTCCATAAATCTGAAGATGTTTGTTTTCATTGCGTTACGCAAATACCCTTCGTAACCGGGCGCTTTTTTAAAGGAACGCGCGATGTAGTTAAGCGCGAATGCCCAGCCTTCAGTGTCATGCCAAATTGTGCGCAGACTCTCAGGCTGAAGAGAAATTCCAAGCGAGCGGTAATATTGCGCAAGTTCATTTTCCGTAAAACGCAGTTCATCTTCACAGGCTTCAAACACATGACCGCTTGAGACAAGACCCGCTGTGTTGACACGCGGCGTTGAACGTGAAATTAAAAACACAGTTGTTCCGGCAGGCAAACAGCGGATTGCTTCTTCCACAAGCCGCACTACAGAGCTGTTTTCTATATAATGGCAGTCGTCAAAAACAATCAAGCGGCGTTTTTTATCGGCGTGATCGCGGATTAGATTAGTAAACTGTTTTATTTTATCCTGCGTGTCCGGGAAACCAAGTTCCTTTATGGAATTGGCAAACGACGGATTATTTAGCAGCGTCATGCTGTAGCAAAAACTTTCCCAAAAACGTGCGCCGATATTGTCGCGTTCGGAGAGCTGCACCCAAACTGTAGCGGACTGGTACTCCTGCACAAAATCATGAACCGCTGTCGTTTTACCGTATCCCGCTCCCGCGCATACAANAATAAGCGGATATTTCATCGCTTCCGAAAACATCGAGTTTAATCTGGAACGTTTAAAATGAAACGCTGATCCTGAATTATAGCGAGCTTGCTGCTCGGATTTTGGCATTTCGAAAATCTCCCGCTTTACAAGAAATTGATCGGAACCAAAAAGTTCACTGATAATTCCAATCTTAACTATCAATCAATTATATTGTCAATAAATTATTATTGATATTTTTTGATTTTTAGTTTTATATATTNATATGAACTGTGTGTATGATATGTATATAATTTTTAGTCATATTAATACTAATTTTTTCAAGAAAAGGGTTTAATAATTATGGAAATATTAGAACAAATTCTTATAATTTGGACGCCTCAGCTCCTTAATGGGGCAAGAGTTACAATTGGACTGACGATCGCTTCGGTAACGGCAGGATTGGCGCTGGGATTTTTTATCGCTTTGGGCAGAATATCCAAAAATCTTTTAATTAATAAAATGTGCGCGTTGTATGTTTTCTTCTTCCGCGGCACTCCCCTGTTGATGCAGTTGTTCTTTATATACTACGCGCTTCCAAATATTCTTCCAATCTTTACAATCAACAGCCGTTTTCTCGCCGCCTTTACCGCCTTTTCGTTAAATTGCGCCGCATACTGCGCGGAGATAATAAGAGCCGCCATTTTAAGCATCGATAAAAACCAAACGGAAGCGGCGCGCTCGCTTGGCTTCTCATATATGCAAACCATGCGTCATATAATCATCCCGCAGTCGCTTGGACGCCTTATCCCTCCGGTCGGCAATGAATTTATCATGATGCTTAAAGACACGTCCCTTGTCTCGATGATCGCGTTAGTTGACATTACAAGAGCGATGCGGATTATAGAAGGTTCCACAGGCTCCGCTCTTGTTTACATCCCGGCGCTGCTTTTATATTTAA
>WQRT01000144.1 GCA_009786625.1 Treponema sp. | reverse complement strand
AAATTCCGGGTTAACGGGATTCCATTTTTTATACCACTTCTGGAACCACTGGTATTATATGCTAAAGCGAATGTCCCGGTACCGCCGGGAGCCGCAGGAGATACTTTTATTAACACCGTATCGCTTCTGTCAGTATAAAAAGACTTGTAGTTTGTATAACCTGAATCAAAATCAGAAAAAATTAGTGTGCCGTCGCTGTAATACGCGCTGACACTTACATCTAATGTTTTAATCCCATCACCGTCATTACTGTCATTCCACCAGACACAGTAAGTTGCACTTTTTGAAACATCAAACGAAAACCATGCGTTATTCGAGGTAATGTTTCCGTCTACCCATGTATTAAAAGGTATCGGAGCCGTCGGTATCGTAACAACAGCAGCCGCGCTTACTTTGTCCAATGGCGCAGCCGCGCGTACGGTAAACCTTGTTCTGGTTTCATCTGCGGCTACTGTAAGAACACCGTTGGCATCAATTGATGTTGACGCGTTATATGAATTAACAGCCGTCGGCATACTGCCGGAATTATTAAACGCGACAGCGAATGTACCTATACTGCCGCTGTTTTTAGGCGACACTTTTATCAATATCGTTTCACTAAAATAAACATATCTAGAGGATGAATAACCTGAATCAGTATTGGAAAAAATCTGCGCGCCGTTACTATAAAAAGCGCTGACAAGAACATCTAAAGTTTTTGAATTATCGCCGTCATTAGCATCATTCCACCAGATATAATGCTCACTGCCGCTTGCAACATTAATCGAGTACCATACAGAGCTGCTAAATTCTGTCGAAGTAATTTCTCCGTTTTCCCATGCGTTATAGGTCAGCGGAAACGGTTCATCCCGGGTACCGGCGCCTTGTTCAAGCGACCAGATTATATTCTGAAAAGGATTGTCGGATCCGGCAATAGAAGCGGAAAAAGACTGCGTTCCGCCTCTCTCAACACTGACATTAGCAGGGCTTATAGTAATAACCGGTTGAATTACGGTAATATCAACTGCCGCCGTTAAATATCTGTCAAAATGAGAAGCCGCCTGTATTGTAAGCGTTCCTCTTGTTTCGTTATTAGCAACGGTAA
This sequence comes from Treponema sp., assembly GCA_009786625.1. Lineage (GTDB taxonomy): Bacteria > Spirochaetota > Spirochaetia > Treponematales > Breznakiellaceae > WQXQ01. The sequence continues at coordinate 6,213 of WQRT01000144.1, read as the reverse complement.
GAACACCAGCAGAGCTGATGACCGTATTACCGTTACTTGCGCTCGGCTTCGTGCCTGTAGTACTGTACGCAGCGGTGAAAATACCATCGGTGCAGTCTCCGTTATAATTCATATCAAATCGTACCAACACTGTGCCGTTAGTATGAGGAGTAAAAAAAACAGAAGATGTATCAGAATTAACACTGATGCTGCCGCCGCCGTTTGTATAACTTACATATATGTTTGTAGAAGAGCTTGTATAGCTGTCATCCCACCAAATATAATATATATTACCATAGACAACATCGAATGAGTAATAAATATTTCTGGACGTTTTACCATAATTATATCCATATTCATATTCACCTTCTCCGCTTACCCACGTATTCGGAGTTAATATATACGGATCACCGCTATAACCGGTACCGCCGCTATTTTCGGAATCATCGCCGAAAATCGACCATGTGACACCCTGCGGTATATTTGCCATTCCTTCAATGACTGCTGTAAAATTTACAGTTCCGCCTCTTGAGACAGTGCTGCTTGACGCTGACACAGATATGGAAACACTCAGAGATTCCTCAGTACATGAAATAAAAAATATTCCTGTTAACGCGGAAAGAATAATTATTTTAAAAAACCTGAATGTATTCTTCATTAAAACGCCTCCTGTAAATAAACATTTATTACCATGCATAGCCCGCGCCGACACCATATCTAAAGCTTATATTGAACATATCTTCTGGTCCGCCGTCATAATCGATCCAGTTTTTTGCGCCAATCATAATTGGTGCGCTGAAAAACGCGTCCACGAAAAATCCCCTTGTCCTTCTGCCGAAACGTAATCCAACCGACGGGTTTATAATAAAACCGGAAGAGTTGTAACGAAATATATTTTCTCTGGTTTGATCTCCCAATTGATAACTAAGAACTATACTTTTTTCCATATAACCGTAACCCAAACCAAGTTCAAGATAAAATACAGAGTTCCCGGGATAAACTCTGGCAGCTGCCAACACGCCGGCATCAGAAGAACCGTCAAACGACTGCCAGAAACCATTTACACCTAACGCGAATATGTTACCTAAACTCCGTTCATAACGGATGCCTGCGCCCCAAACACTGGCTTCAACCGAAACCCAGTTTACAGGAGGCGGAAGTACAACAACAACAGCCGTGCCGCTTTTTTCTGTATCAAATGTAGAAGTTGCGGTAACAGTTAATGTATCGCCGGTTTCATTCGCGGCGATAAAAAGAGAGCCTCTGGGTGAAATTGTTGTTTCCGAACTGGAAGCTCCGGTAACAGACCATGTGACACCCATCACAATACTACTGGACCCCGATACAACAGCGGTAAAATTTTGCCGCTTGCCTCTATCCAGCGTAATTCTTCCGGGCATAACTGTAACTGATGTTACACTCGCATTTGTTAAGGATACATTAACAGTACTGCTTATATTAGCGTCAACTGTTGATACGGCTGTAACCGCAAGCTCTGTACCGGCTTCATCGGCGGCTACAGTAAGAGTGCCGTCAGAACCGATAAAAGTGCCTGTATTTTCCGAGCCTGTCACCGACCATGTGACGGTACTCGGAGGGTTATTGGTACCGGAAACAGCGGCTGTAAAGCGGCCCGTCGTACCTCTTATGATAATTGCCGCCGCGGGAGTTATTGTAATACCTGTTACTGTAATACTTGTTACTGTCGGACGCTGCGGTAACGCAATAGGATTCCGAAAATTGATAGGCGTGGAATATTCCCTTCTAAGACTGGTATTCGCCGTATCAACGACATGCAAAACAAACCTGTTATCCGCTCCGATACGCCTGATAGTGCCTGTTATAAGCTGCTGTACTTCCAGGGCTTGCCCGATTGCCCTTGCAGACTCATCGGTTAATTTACCTTCTTCGATAAACCTCATCTGCGGAATAATATTCGCAAGCTGATCTTGATCAAGCCTGACAGGCACAACCCTGCGGATCCTTTGCAAAGCGGCATTAAGTTCATTAATCACATATTCATCAAGAGCTTCATATTCATCAGTTTCCATATTCACGCCGATATGCACAACCGCGACAGAAACACCCGCCGGCAGATCCCTGCTGATTCTTGTAGACGAAGTAAAAATTGCCCCGTCTATTGACTGTGACTGCGCATACAGAAAAGCGCCGCAGAAAGTAAGCATTATCAATAACGAGTAATGTTTCATCTTCATTTTACAACTCCAAATAAGCGTTATAATGTTTTAAGCCTTAATAATGCCCAAAAAACAGAAAATATATACTAATAATTAAATTTAAACTAGATTCTGCTCCATAACGATAAATTATTGTACTATATTAAAAATTTTCACATAGTATGTCAATAATAATTTGAGAAAAAGTCCCTAAAATTGATAAATAATTGCTTTTTTTTATTATTAATGATTATATAGTTGTGAACAAATGGGAAAATATGAGAAACTGCTGACAACAATCCTCTCCGGCAGAAGCGACAATTCAATACGGTTTTCTGAACTTACTCATTTATTAATTGCGATGGGCTTTAATGAACGAATCAAAGGCGATCATCACATATTCTATAAAAACGAGATTGAAGAGATATTGAATTTACAGCCAAAAGATTCACAGGCAAAGGCATATCAGGTAAAACAGGTAAGAAATTTGATAATCAGGTATAAACTGGAGGAACCAAAATGAATAACTACGAAATCATCGTATACTGGAGCAGCGATGACAGTGCGTTCATAGCGGAAGTGCCGGAACTTGCTGGCTGTATGGCAGACGGGCAAACTTATATTGAAGCAGTACAAAACGCGGAAACAGCAATAGATGAATGGATCGATACAGCGCGGCTTATGGGGCGATCTATCCCTGTATCGCGGGGTAAACTGGTATACGCGTAATAGAGGTATATTTTAGCAGAATCTGTTTTCCTTTTCATCGCTGATTATAAAGATTAGATATAGCGTACAGCGGGTAAATATCAAATGTGTCTTCTATTGCGAAATTTTCCAGTGATGTTCTTATTCCGCGGTTAATATTTTTTTCCTTTAAAAATATATTAAGGCTTTTCATGCCGCCTTGTGTCCCTGATTTTACTTCAATAGGAATAATAACCGTACCGCGTTGTATCAGATAATCGATCTGAGCGCTGCTTTGAGCTTTCTCCCGGCTCCAGCAGTAAAGCTGCCTTTGCGCGTGTGTGCCGCTGTTTTTAAGAAGTTCAAGACCGGCGTATATTTCAGCTAACGCTCCGTAATTTATGGTCTTTAAATCGTCAGATAATAATATTCTAGTTTTATCAATTCCCAGTATATGGAGAAATATACCGGTATCGCAGGGAATAATGCGGCGGTACTTTGGATTAATTTCAGCGCCAAGAGGGATGCCGTTAGCGGATGTATGTGTAACAGGAATTGCCAATCCTGCCATTATTAACATATCAAGAGCTTGTTTTACTCTCGCGTTTCCGGTTTCAACAGCGGCGCGTTCATAAATGAATTTCCCCTGCGTCTGACGCATTACAGATTCAAAAACTTCATTTAAAACAAGAGAAGGCATCCTTGATTTGTATTTAGAAAAATCATCTCTGAATGTTATAATAATATCTTCAAGAATTTTCTGGCCGCCCAGCAATTCTCCGGTTCGCGCGTAGTCAGCGACAGCTTCCGGCATTCCGCCTACAAGCAGGAATATTTTAAAAATTTCTACAAGCTGCCTGTGAACAGGTTCAGGCAGCGGGTTACCGGGGCTTGATGCCATACATGCTTCGGTTAACATATTTTCACCTAAAGCGTTCAGGAACTCATAAAATGAAAACGGAAACATATACTCCGAGTGTATTCTGCCGACGCCGAAAGACGGAATTTCCGAGAGCGCAAATTCTAAAAGGGAACCTGCCGCGATAATATGCTGCCGCGGATATTTTTCATAAAAATAGCGAAGCGATTTTACCGCATCGGGACAGCTCTGAATCTCATCAAAAAAAAGAAGTGTTTCTCCGGGTGAAATCGGAACACGGGTATAAAGGGAAAGCTGCTTGCACAATCCGGCGGGATCAAGGTTCTTCTTAAAAAAACTATGTACATCACTGTCGCTGTCAAAATTAATCTCCGCGAAATATTTGAACTGTCTGCCGAGCACCCTGACCGCCGATGTTTTACCCGCTTGCCGCATCCCGCGAAGCAATAATGGCTTTCTGCCTTCGTCACACGCCCAATCTTTCAAAACAGAGTCAATATTTCTGTTTAAATAACCATTTTCCATAAAATTATCAATTTATAAGGGTAATAATACTACATTTTCATCAAAATATCAAGGGAAAAATGACCGCAAAACATGAAAATATAAGGGTAATATGACTGTTAAAGGCTTAAACCCGGAATATGGTATTTAATTTCTTTACTTGCTGAAACCCGTTTGTTCTGTTACCATTGATCGATGGTGAACGCTGCCACGTTCCAGAAATATTCCATTTTCGGCGGCCTAATGGAGGAGCAGATCGACAGCATTCTGCCGTTCCTTCAGCAGGAGAGGTTCGAGCCGGATCAATATATAATCACCGAAGGGACGCCTAACGACAAAATCTTCTTTCTAATCGAGGGGCAGGTGTCGGTGTGCAGGAAAGATATGCTGCTTACCAAATTCTGCGAGGGCGAGGCTTTTGGAGAAATGGAAGTGCTTGATGTAATGCCGGCTGTGGCTTCGATAAAAGCGCTTACGCAGGTCACCGCGATGTCGATATCAAATAAAACGTTACGCGAAATTTATAAAAAAGATGTAAAAATATTTTCACTCATCATTATGAATCTTGCTAGGGATCTCTCGCGGCGCCTTCGCAGGATGGACGAGAAACTCGATACGCCTACTTTGATTTAATTGATACAGGAGTACATATGATTTTCAACACAGACGAATGTATGGACAGACAGGCAAGAATGAAAATCCAGCTTGCGGCTTTGAAAAACCTGACGGAGACAGTTTACTCAAAAGTTCCGTACTACCGCGAAAAAATAAAAGCGGCGGGAATAGCTCCGAGGGATATTCACAGCATTACCGATATTGAAAAGCTGCCATTCACCACTAAGGACGATCTCCGCGAAAATTATCCGCACGGTCTCCGCGCCTGTCCGCAGGACAGAATCGTGGAAGTCCACATGAGTACAGGTACAACGGGAAAACCTGTTGTAAACGAATACACCGAAAAAGATCTCAATATATGGCGGCAGTCGATGGCAAGAACTCTCGCCGGCGCGGGCTGCACATGCGATGATATTGTTCAAAACTGTTACGGCTACGGTCTCTTCACAGGAGGCGCGGGCGTACATTACGGCTCTCTCGCGATCGGCGCGGAAGTGCTGCCAATGTCAAGCGGCCTTACGGAAAGGCAGCTTATGATCATGCGCGACTTTGGATCGACAATGCTCACATGCACTCCGTCGTACGCTCTCTATCTTGCCGAAGAAGCCGTCGAAGCCGGTATCGATCTCCGCGCTCTTCCCATCAACAAGGGATGCTTCGGAGCCGAAGCGTGGAGCGAGAGTATGCGCGAAGAAATCGAAGATCGATACAACATGAAAGCATACGACATCTACGGCCTTACGGAAATCATCGGTCCCGGCGTCGCTTTTGAGTGTGAAGCGCAGAACGGCCTCCATGTAAACGAGGATTTTTTCTACCCGGAAATTATCGATCCGCAGACAGGCAAGGCGCTTAAGGCGGGTGAAAAAGGCGAGCTTGTTTTTACAACATTAACAAGAGAAGGAACCCCCATGCTGCGCTATCGTACGCGGGACATTACATACATAATGGAAGAGCCGTGTACCTGCGGGCGCACCACAAGACGTATTCACCGGCTGTTCGGCCGCACCGACGACATGCTCATCATCAGAGGAGTCAATGTCTTCCCAAGCCAGATCGAGCAGGCGCTCATCGAAATTGAAGGAACAGAACCGCAGTATCTGATCATCGTAAGCAGGGGAGAAAGCCATCTGGACGAAATTGAACTGCAGGTCGAAGTCAAAAAAGAACTGTTCAGCGATGAAACGCGCGGCCTTGAAAACCTGCGCACCCGCATCGAAACCGTAATGAGAAGCAAACTGCAGATCAGCGTAAAAGTAAAACTCGTTGAACCAAAAACTATTACCCGCCCGCAAGCCGGGAAGGTACAAAGAGTTATCGACAACAGAAAAATTTAAAGGTATCATGTATGTATGCGCCATTAAAACGGCA
>WQRT01000143.1 GCA_009786625.1 Treponema sp. | reverse complement strand
TCGATTGTCTGGGAAAAACCTTCGATTGTGATAATTTCGCTTCCGCGGATTTTAAACGCTGGGATCAGGCACGCCGGGCTTACATGCCCGTTAAAGATCACAGAACACGCGCCGCACTGCCCGGAAAGGCAGCCGGGTTTCGCTCCGAACAAACCGAAACTGCCTCGGAGGATCTCTATCAACCTGACTGTAGCTCCTCCCCGGAATACGACATCTTCTCCGTTTAAAATAAAATTAATTGTCATTGTGTCCCCTGCGCCGTATTTCGTCATTTCTTATTCTTACAATTTCCCAGATATCTTTTCTCTTTAGCGGAATCGATTTAAAAGAATGATCCATCGCCTGGGAAACAGCTTGAAGGAAAGCCGCGGGTATGCACGTAAAGGGAAGCTCTCCGATTCCTCTTGCTTCTCCTTCATTATCATGTTGAAAGTAAATATTGACAGGCGGCATATCAATCGGGTTAGTGATCGAAAAATTGTGATATTGATTTATAGGAATAGCGCCGTTGATATATTCCAGATTTTCGGTAAACGACCATCCAAATGCCTGGGCGACAGTACGGGAGAGATTTCTTCTCGCCCTGTTTACGGAAATTATTCTGCCGCCGTCAACCGCAATCCAAATACCGCGTATACGCGGAATACATTCAGCGAGATCGAGAGTTACCTCCACAACAGCCGCCGCGAGAGAAGGCCTTGAAAAACCGTTTATGTCGGTTACGTTGAAATTGCCGCCGTACAGGGAGCCGCTCTTTGGCTGCGCGGANCGTCTTACCGTTATCGGCAGCGGATCATGAAAACGNTGATTGCGGATCTCGATGCAGCATTCNTCTACAAGTTTCGTAACAACGGATATATTTCTTGACGCGCATGAAGGGCCGCAATCCGGTATTGTCAAATTGCCGTCAGGAGAAAAAGTAGTTACGCGCACTAAATCTTCATCAATGGAAATTGTAAGCGCCGCTATTTTTTTCCAGATTTTATCGTAATTTTCCGTGCTTGTTATGCTTGTGTTTATTTCCAGAACGCCTTCTTTTGTCAGCGTTACTTCAACCCCGCAGGAGTTTTCGTCTTCGCCGCGATAGAGAAGGCCGTTTCCCTGAAAACCCGCTGATATCCCTATGCCGCGCGGATTCTCGCTTTTCTCGTGAGGTTTGCCGCTGCGGGTTTGACGGAGCAATTCATAGGAAGCCCATCTGCGGTAATAATCGCTTTCCTTAATCACGATATTAACAAGTTCATTTACCCGGACATCACCGTCAGGCAGAGAAGAGCCGTTTAAGAAAACAGGTTGAGTATAATTCTCCCGCCATGAAGCCGGATCCATGCCGGAAATATCCGCTATTAAAGAGATGTGCCTTTCAACAGCAAAAAGCCCTTGAGCTATTCCAAAACCTGTGAACGGCCCCTGCGGCGGAATATTGGTATAATCCGCTTTTGCGGTCATTTTAAAGTGATCAATACCGTGAAAACCCAAAGCTCCAAGGCAGACCTGATCTAGAATCTCCTTTTCGTTAACCCCATATGCGCCTAGGTTAACAGAAATATCGATATCCGCAGCTTTAATATTGCCCTTATCGTCAATTGTGGCTGCTATATCGATGCTTGTATTACACCTTTTAGGCGAATAGAGGAAATCCTCCTCCCTGCTGAGAACCATCCTGACAGGCATATTTGTAATATATGTTCCAAGCGAAGCGAGGCAGCTTATTAAAGACGGGTACCATAACTTGCCGTCCATATGAAGGTTAAGCGATGTAGGTTCAACAAAAACACAGGCTTGATCAATACCGAGCAGGCAGCAAACAGACCTTTTTACATGGTTCGGCCATTGGGTCGCTGTTTTTACCACCAGCTTTCCCGGAGCATCAGACGGCTTTTTATTAATTGGGTTATTCTCTTCATCCTTATACCATGTAACAGCTCCGGCAGGTTCGGCATACCATTGATCCTGTATACCTGTAGAGTAGCTTCCTGTTACTATTCTGCCGGGATATGTAAGAGCGTCGTCTGGGTTTCCTGATATAATTTCCCTGAACAGAGCAGGGGAATCAGGCGCGTCGTCACAGTTGAAAACCGCCTTTGATTCTTCCGCGATGACAACGCACCTTGAAAAAATATCATCCAATTTTGTTTTATCATGCCCCAGAAGGATCGCAACAGGCTCGCCGATGTAGTTTAAATCGGTATCAGCTAGAACCGGCATTTGCGTATCTTCAAGCCTGTTTACGGCAGGGATATCCTTCGCCGTGATAAGAGTAAAATTCTCAGGCAGATCCGGTGTTTCGATGCGGACTAGCTTCCCCTTCGCGACAGGCGACCTTACAATAAGCGCGTATAAAAAATTGGGCGGATATATGTCTTCTAAAAAAGGCAGGGATTCCATCTGATTTCAGTCTATTTTGTAATTGTAAATGTTTCAATAAGTTAGGGGATAGGGGTTAGGGGTTAGGGGTTAGGGGATAGGGGTTAGGGGTTAGGGGATAGAGTTTATATTTTAACAAAATATTCTTAAGTAATTCGATGCAGCGGTATGATTCCGGTTTGTTGGGATTTAAGCGGCAGATGGGGCGCAGTTCTTCCAGCAGGGTATTTATATCGAATGACAGAGGCTCTTTCCTGTTGATACGCAGTATGCGGCTGTAGTCCGTTAATGCCGGTACCTCTTCGCTTGATAACAGCGATTCGTTCATTCTTTCTCCGGGTCTTAAGCCGACATACTCAATTTTTATTTCTGTTTCAGGTTCATATCCGCTGAAGCGTATTAACTGTTCGGCTAAATCGCGTATACGCACAGGCTCGCCCATGTCTAAAAGGTAAAGACAGCCGTTTTCCCCAACGCCGCCTGTTTTTAGAACGAGCGAACACGCCTCGCTTATTGTCATGAAGTAACGGCATATATCGGGGTGGGTAATTGTAACAGGGCCGCCTTTGTCTATCTGCTGCTGGAACAACGGAACTATCGAACCGCGCGAACCAAGCACATTGCCGAAACGCACCGCTACAAAATTAGTTTCTCCTTTTTTGGCTGCATCCAGTACAAGCCGTTCGCATATGTATTTGGAAGCGCCGTAAACCGAGGCGGGGTCAACAGCCTTATCTGTCGAGATATGCACAAAATGTTTAACGCCGTGTTTTACGGCGCTGTTGATAAGGTTCTCGGTACCGAGTACATTGTTTTCGATTGCGGCGACAGGGTTTGCTTCCATCATCGGGACATGCTTATAAGCTGCGGTATGGAAAATAACATCGGCTTTTAACTGGCTCATTATGTAATCGATGTAATCGGCATCCTTCAGTTCCCCGATGACAGGTACTATTGCCGCTTTCTCGCCGACTCCTTCTTCCTGCAGAAGATGAAGCTCCCTGTCAATCTGATAAATCGAATTCTCGCCGTGTCCGAGAAGGTAAAGCCTTGCCGCGCCGCCCGAAAGAAGCTGGCGGCATAACTCGCTGCCAATCGAACCGCCCGCGCCTGTAACAAGAACGCGTTTACCCCGGACATAAGAAAGGCTTTCTTTTAAATTGATGGTAACAGGTTTACGCCCCAATAGATCCTGAAGGTCGATAGAGCGTGTCTGAATCAGGTGGGCATCGCCTTCGATAATTTGCGAAATATCGGGAAGGATGCGGATCTTTAAAAAACCGGCGTTTTTAAGGATGCTATAGATTTCTTTTAAATATTCCTTCTCCGCGTCCGGGATAGCGATGATTGCCTCGTCAGCGGGATTTGTCCGCAGAAGAAACGCTACATCCTTGATAGGACCCAGTACCGGTATACCGTCAATCTTCCGCCCGATAATCTGCGCGTCATCATCCAGAAATGCGACCACTTCGCCGAAAATCGCCTTGGATGACAGCTCGTTAGCAAGCGTCCTCCCTGCGAATCCAGCCCCGATAATATACAGGCGTTTTGACTTTTCCATGTTTATCTCATTTTACAGGTTCCAGCGACCCGATTACTTCAAAGGCAAGATCAATCGAAAATGAATCATTGTAAAGATCCAGTTTGATCTTTGCCCTGCATTTTCTTTTATCGACCTTAATGATCCTTCCCTCAAGACCTGAAAGCGGTCCTTCGACAACCACTATGCGGGAATTTTCATTGAAATATACTCTGGAGTACCCCGCCAACTGCCCGGAATTTCTGATAAAATGAAGTACCAGCTCGAGATCGCTGTCCGCAAGGGGAGTAATTTCCAGATTCGATTTTAAAAAACGGAAGAAACCTTTTGTTCTTCTAAAATCCCACTGGAAATGAGTTATTTCCGCTTCGCTTGCTTCTATAAATAAATATCCGGGAAAAACCGCCGAAACCGTTGTTTTTATCTGTCCTTTTTTTCTGATATCAAGGCGTCTCTGCGGAAAATGAATCGGCAGAGTAATATCCGGGTGAAGAGATTTGAACAATTTTATGAATTTTTCTTCTGAACGCGATTTAACTTGAATTGCGTAATAATTCATTTCCTCACTATAAATCTCATTTTTTATTTTGAAAAGAGTGCCGATAATGCAATTGGAGGACTTTTTATCAGAATGAAGAAAGCCGCGCTGTTAGTTTTATTTATATTGATAAGCACATTCTCGTGGGCTTCAATGGTTTCGTTTTTTGTTGTGGAAACAGGTCTTTCGATTGACGGAGCCGAAACCCGTCATTCTATCATATGGGAAAACGCCTTCCTTGATGTTTTTTTTGACGCAGGGCATATCGTCAGCAACGCGCCGGTTCTCCGCCTTGAATCAAAGCCTTCCGGGGAGATTCTGGATGAGATTAATTTCGACATTCATGACGCGCGCAGGGCAAGAGTAGATTATTTAATAATTGCACAGCTTGATTATGCTTCTCAGGATAGTTATCCCGCGGAAATTTTATTTTATATTTTTAACATAAACACAAGCGAGAATATTTATGAAAGACGTATTCAGGGAAGGACATACAGAACCGACAGGGAAGAACTGGATTATTTAAAGACGCTGGCAAGAGGATTTTTGACTTATGTTAATTAAAAAAACGCCGGAAAACCGGCAGTGTGTTAATCAGGAGAAAATGATATGACAAAACGGATTATTTTTTTATTTACCGCTATAGCCGCTGTTTTTTTGTTCCAGAGCACATCCCCCTGGGAAGGAGCCGCGGCAGTTGCTCCCGAAGGCGAACTTCCGGCATCCGGCTTTTTTATCGCGACAAACTCATTCCCCAGAAACACAGTCGTAGACATTACAAATATTGAATCAGGAAGAAGCACAAGGGTCATTGTAGCTAATACTTTGAACAGCCCGGGTCTTATTGCAATCGTATCGCGCGAAGCCGCTCAGTTGATTGGTATGCGTACAGGATCTGTCAGCAGAATCAGAATGTTGTCTCCTTCCGATCCAATCGCGTATCAGCGTTTTGCGGAAGGACTTGCTTCGGATATCCCCAGTTTTGATTCCGGCAATGTGATAAGAACGGAACAGGAACTGCTTGATGAACTGTACCGCGACGACACATACAGGCCTCCGTCAGTGCAGCCTCAGACAATTCCGCCCGGAACGAATGAGTTTACAGGACCGAGTTATGTGATGGAACCTGAATGGGGCGGAACTTCTCCGACAGGAATTGTTGACATCCCCAGATTTGATGTGCCTCCGATAGGTCCCTTTAATGATACGCCTGCTATAGTTCAGGAACCTGTTGTCGTTCCAACCGAACGGGAACCTGTAGTAGTAGTACCTGTACCGCCGGCTCCGGTTGAGCCTGTTGTTGAAGAACCAGTCAGAGTTGTTGAAGCAGAACCTGTTGTCGAAGAGCCAACCCCGGTTGAGCCTGTTATTGAAGAGCCAGTCAGAGTTGTTGAAGCAGAACCTGTTGTCGAAGAGCCGGCCCCGGTTGAGCCTGTTGTTGAACCAGTCAGAGTTGTTGAAACAGAACCTGCTATTGAGGTAATCGATGATTTAATTAAAGACATTACAGACGTAAGAATTGAGACTGCTCAACTAGATATAGTTAAGGATGTTCCCGTATTTTTACCGGAACTTCCGCTGGATGATACCGATAAGGATGTTCTTCCATTTACACCGGATGCGGAACGCATCGCGGTAGTCAAGGATGTTCCTGTATATACTCCTGAGCGGAGCCTTGAAGATATCGCGAAAGATTTGACGGAGAGAGAAGAACCTGCAGCGCCCGTTCCTGCACGGCCTACTACAGTACAGGAACCAACGGTTCGTCCCGAATTCAATATTGTAGAAGCGGAAGAACGCACACCGCAGATGACAGATATTTACGGGATTGATCCTTCTGATATTATTCCTTCTATTGTAGTGGTAACACCGCCGGCGGCAGCCGTAACTCCTCCTGTAAGAGAGCCTTCATTGCCGTTGACACCCATAAGTTCGCTTGAACGCGGTCAGTATTATGTACAGATAGCGGCCGTATCGGCGGCGGAAATTACATCGTACAGTCTGCCCGAAGGAGTGATGAGATTCAGGCCTGTGGTATTCAGAGGCGCCGACAACCTATACCGCATTCTCATTGGACCGCTGAATCAGGGTGAAAGCGCCGCTGTCCTTCAGAGGTTTAAAAGCATCGGTTATAGAGACGCTTTTGTCCGTCACGGCGGATGATAATATAGAGGTTTTTCAACAATGCAGAGCATAATCAATTTTTGGACAGACAGTAAAAATTCTTTATTTGACATCGGCATGGATGTTCTCGTTTCGGTACTTGTAATTCTAATCTGCCTGTTTATTTCTAAAGGTTTTAACAAACTGATCAACAAGGCAATAAACAAAAAGAATGTCAATGAAACGGCGTTATCCGTAATTCACCATATTGTAAGTTACAGCGTGTTTATCATTTGTATAATCATCATACTGAACATCTTCGGCGTAAACACGACAAGTTTGATCGCTTTACTCGGCGCGGCGGGTCTTGCCGTCGGTCTTGCTCTTAAAGACACGCTCGGAAATATCGCATCGGGGATCAGCCTTTTTCTTCTTGGAAGCTACCGCCACGGCGAGTTTATCGAGTTTGGTTCATACAGCGGAACTGTCAAGGATATAAATCTTTTTACAACGATTTTAGAAACATTTGACGGCATCTACATATCAGCGCCGAACTCGAGCATCTGGGGCGTGCCTATAAAGAATTATACCCGCAACGGAAAAAGGCGCATGGAACTTCCTGTACGCATATCTTATTCGGAATCGATTGATAATGTTTATGATATTTTAAACAGGATAATTATTACCGAGCAAAGATTCCTTGAAGAGCCGCCCCCGCAGATAATAGTACAATCCCTGAACGAAAGCCATATTAA